>JBFMHS010000067.1:0-3692 GCA_040751765.1 Pseudomonadota bacterium
CGCACCCTGTTCCAGGAACGCCTGACCCGGGCCCTGGCCCGCGCCCACCGCAACCAATCGCTGGTGGCGCTGCTGTTCATCGACCTCGACCGGTTCAAGCACGTCAACGACTCGCTGGGCCACCTGGCCGGTGACGAACTGCTGCAGGTGGTGGCGGAGCGGCTGACCAACTGCGTGCGCCAGGGCGACACCGTGGCGCGGCTGTCGGGCGACGAGTTCACCGTCATCCTGGAGGACATCCAGGACCCCCGCGACGCCGCCGTGGTGGCCCACAAGATCCTGCGCATCCTGGTTGAGCCCTTCGACCTGTCGGGTAACGAGGCGCATATCAGCTCGTCCATCGGCGTGGCGCTGTACCCGGTGGACGCCGGCGACGCCCAGAGCCTGATCAAGCTGGCCGACAACGCCATGTACCGGGCGAAGAACCTGGGCCGCAACGGTTGCCAGTTCCATTCCGAGGCGGTCAACGCCCAGGCCTTCGAGCGCCTGGCGCTGGAGAACGCCTTGCGCCAGGCGGTCGAACGCGCCGAGTTCCGCCTGTTCTACCAGCCCATCTTCGATCTCAAGACCGGCGAGGTTGTGGCGGTCGAGGCGCTGCTGCGCTGGCAGCATCCCGAGGTCGGCCTGGTGGTGCCCACCCAGTTCCTGCCGCTGGCCGACGAGACCGGCCTGATCCTGCCGGTGGGGCGCTGGGTGCTGTCCACCGCCTGTCGCGACATCAAGGAGCTGCGGCGGCTGCGCCCAAACCTGGTCACCCACGTCAACCTGTCGGGCCGCCAGCTGCGCCAGCTGGACCTGCTGGAGGCGGTCTCCGAGGCGCTGGAGAGCAGCGATTTGCCGCCGGGGGCGCTGGTGGTGGAGGTTCCCGAGAACAGCGTGGTCGACAAGGGCCACGAATCCACCAGCCACATCTTCGCCCGCTTCTCGGCGCTGGGGGTGGGGGTGTCGATCGACGAGTTCGGCGCGGGCTACTCCTCCTTCGCCTTCCTGCGCCGCCTGCCGGTGGATGCGCTGAAGATCTCCCAGAACTTCGTGCGCAACGTCGCCAACAGCTCGGACGACGCCGAAATCGTCACCGCCATCGTCGCGGTGGCGCGTGGCATGCACATGAAGGTGGTGGCGCCCGGGGTCGAAACGCGGGAGCAGCTGGGCTTCCTGATGACCTACGGCTGCGACCTGGCCCAGGGCTTCCTGCTGGCCCGCCCCATGCCGATGGAGGAGTTGCGCGAGTTCCTGTCCAAGGGTGAAACTCCCAAGGCATTGACCGCGAGGATGACGGAATGAAGCTGGTCCGCTGGGGCGCCAAGGGCGCCGAGAGTCCCGGTCTGGTCGACGCGCAGGGGACCGTGCGCGACCTTTCCCACCACTGCGCCGACATCGGCCCCGAGATGCTGCTGCCCGACCGCCTGGCACGGCTGGCCCGCATCGATCCGGCCGGCCTGCCCGAGGTGCCGGCCGGCACCCGCCTGGGCACGCCGGTGGGAGGCATCCGCAACATTATCGGCATCGGGCTGAACTACCGCGACCACGCGGCGGAGACCGGCGCCACCTTGCCTGCCGAGCCGGTGGTGTTCTCCAAGCATGTCGGCGCGCTCGCCGGCCCGTTCGATCCCCTGCCGTCGCCCGGTTGCGCCAAGCTGGACTACGAGGTCGAGCTGGCGGTGGTGATCGGCGCTCCCGCCTGGCGGGTGTCCGAGGCGGCGGCGCTGTCCCATGTGGCCGGCTACATGACCGCCAACGATGTTTCCGCCCGCGACTGGCAGATCGAGCGGGGCGGGCAGTGGGTGAAGGGCAAGTCGGCTCCGGGCTTCTGTCCGCTGGGGCCGTGGCTGGTCACCGCCGACGAGGTCCCCGACCCCCAGGTGTTGCGCCTGTGGACCGAGGTCAACGGCGAGCGGCGTCAGAACGGCACCACCGCCGACATGGTGTTCGGCGTGGCGGTGCTGGTGTCCTACCTGTCCAATTTCATGGCGCTGGAGGCCGGCGACGTCATCCTGACCGGCACACCCGCCGGGGTCGGCATGGGCCGGGGCGAGTTCCTCAAGCCCGGCGACCGGCTGGAGCTGTCGGTCGACGGGCTGGGCCGCCAGGGCATCACCGTGACGTGACGTCCTGGCGGTGGCCTGCCGTCAGGCGCGGCCGAACACCCGCTTAAAAATCGTGTCCACGTGCTTGGTGTGGTAGCCGAGGTCGAACATCTCCTCGATCCTGGCAGCCGGCACCGCCTTGGCCACGTCCGGGTCGGCCTTGAGCGCCGCCAGGAACATGCCCTTGGTCTCCTTGCCCTCGCCGGCGGCGTCCCACACCTTCATGGCGTTGCGCTGCACCGCCTTGTAGGAGTCCTCGCGGCTCATCCCGGCCTGGGTCAGGGCCAAGAGGACGCGCTGCGAGAAGATCAGCCCACCCAGCTGGTTGAGGTTGCGCTCGATGACATCGGGATAGACCACCAGCTTGTCCACCACGCCGGTCAGCCGCGCCAGGGCGAAGTCGAGGGTGATGGTGGCGTCGGGGCCGACATAGCGCTCCACCGACGAATGCGAGATGTCGCGCTCGTGCCACAGCGCCACGTTCTCCAGCGCCGGGGTGACGTAGCCGCGCACCATGCGGGCCAGGCCAGTCAGATTTTCGGTCAGCACCGGGTTGCGCTTGTGCGGCATGGCCGAGCTGCCCTTCTGGCCGGGCGAGAAGTATTCCTCGGCCTCGCGCACCTCGGTGCGCTGGAGATGGCGGATCTCGACGGCGACGCGCTCGATGGAGCTGGCCACCACGCCCAGCGTGGCGAAGAACTCGGCGTGGCGGTCGCGCGGGATGACCTGGGTCGACACCGGCTCGGGGCGCAGGCCCAGCTTGGCGGCCACGTGTTCCTCGACCCGGGGGTCGATGTTGGCGAAGGTGCCGACCGCGCCCGAGATGGCGCAGGTGGCGACGTCCTCGCGGGCGGCCTTGAGCCGGCGCTTGTTGCGCTGGAACTCGGCGTGGAACGAGGCGAATTTCAGGCCCATGGTCACCGGCTCGGCGTGGATGCCGTGGCTACGGCCCATGCACACCACGTCCTTGTACTCGAAGGCCCGGCGCTCCAGCGCCGCCAGCAGCTTGTCGAGGTCCTCGATCAGGATGTCGGCGGCCTGGGTCAGTTGCACCGACAGGCAGGTGTCCAGCACGTCCGACGAAGTCATGCCCTGGTGTACGAAGCGCGACGGCTCGCCCACGTGCTCGGCCAATTCGGTCAGGAAGGCGATGACGTCGTGCTTGGTCTCGGCCTCGATGGCGTCGATGCGGGCGATGCGCTCGGAGGTGTAGGGCCTGTCGCCCCGTTCCCACACCGCCTTGGCGGCGTCCTTGGGGATCACCCCCAGCTCGGCCAAGGCGTCGCAGGCATGGGCCTCGATCTCGAACCAGATGCGGAACTTGTTGGCGGGCTCCCAGATGGCGGTCATCTGGGGGCGGGAATAACGGGAAATCATCTGCGGCCTCAATCCCTTCCAGCGCGGACGAAGGAGGGTTATGGCAAATATCGTCCGCTTTGCATAGGGGCGGACGGCCCGGGGCCGGCCGGACCACTCGATCGGGTTGGTCGGCGGTGGGCTGGAAGAAGTTAAAGGATAGTGTACATGGTGGGGATGGCCGCAAAATGATTCAGATGCTTCGGATTATCAGAAAGAAATTACTGAATTCACGAATATGCGGAAGGG
>JBFMHS010000068.1:0-4026 GCA_040751765.1 Pseudomonadota bacterium
CGGCGTGGCGTCGCGCAAGAGCGACAACATCACCACCGGCCGCATCTATTCCGACGTCATCGCCAAGGAGCGCCGGGGCGACTATCTCGGCGCCACCGTCCAGGTAATTCCGCACGTCACCAATGCCATCAAGGACTTCGTCAAGTCGGACGTCACCGACGAGGACTTCGTCCTGTGCGAGATCGGCGGTACCGTCGGCGACATCGAGTCGCTGCCGTTCCTGGAGGCCATCCGCCAGCTGGGCAACGAGTTGGGCCGCGACCGCGCCATGTTCATCCACCTGACGCTGCTGCCCTATATCCCGTCGGCCGGCGAGTTGAAGACCAAGCCGACCCAGCACTCGGTGAAGGAGCTGCTCAGCGTCGGCATCCAGCCCGACCTGCTGATGTGCCGCTCGGACCGCGCCATTCCCGAGGGCGAGCGCAAGAAGATCGCGCTGTTCTGCAACGTCCACTACGACGCGGTCATCCCGGCGCTGGACGTCGACACCATCTACCAGGTGCCGGTCTCGTACCACGAGGAAGGTCTGGACGAGCAGGTCTGCAAGCATTTCCGCATCGACTCGCGCAAGCCCGATCTGGCCCGCTGGACCAACATCGTCGAGCGCATCCGTCAGCCCGAGGGCGAGGTGACCATCGCGGTGGTCGGCAAGTACACCAGCCTGCTGGACAGCTACAAGTCGCTGGCCGAGGCGCTGACCCACGGCGGCATCGCCAACAACGTCAAGGTCCGCCTCAACTGGATCGATTCCGAGATCTTCGAGCGCGAGGACGCCGTCCATCACCTGGAGCCCTGCCATGGCATCCTGGTGCCCGGCGGCTTCGGCGAACGCGGTGCCTCGGGCAAGATCGAGGCGGTCCGCTTCGCGCGCGAGCGTCTGGTTCCCTATTTCGGCATCTGCTTCGGCATGCAGATGGCCGTTATCGAGACCGCCCGCAACCGCGCCGGCCTGGCTGGCGCCAGCTCGACCGAGTTCGGACCCTGCGAGGAGCCGGTGGTCGGCCTGATGACCGAGTGGCTGAAGGGTAACGCGCTGGAGAAGCGCGCCGCCAACGGCGACATGGGGGGCACGCTGCGCTTGGGCGCCTATGACTGCGCGCTGAAACCCGGCTCGAAGGCGCGCGAGATCTACGGCGCCGACATGGTCAGCGAGCGCCACCGCCACCGCTACGAGGTCAACCTCGAATACAAGGGCGTGCTGGAGAAGGCCGGCCTGTCCTTCTCGGGCCTGTCGCCCGACGGGGTGCTGCCCGAGATCGTCGAGATCCCCGACCATCCGTGGTTCATCGGCGTGCAGTTCCATCCCGAGCTGAAATCCAAGCCCTTCGATCCCCACCCGCTGTTCACCAGCTTCATCGAGGCGGCGGTGCGGCAGTCCCGACTGGTCTAAGAGGTCTCCCGTGCATCACGTCGCCGTCAGCCCCTCGGTCGTTCTCGGCAACGATCTGCCGCTGGTGCTGATCGCCGGCCCGTGCCAGATGGAAAGCCGCGACCACGCCCTGGAGATGGCCTCCGAGCTCAAGCGCATGAGTGTCGAGGCGGGCATCGGGCTGATCTTCAAGGCATCCTTCGACAAGGCCAACCGCACCAGCCTGTCCGGACGGCGCGGCATCGGCCTCGACGCCGCGCTGGCGGTGTTCGCCGAGATCAAGGCGTCGTTGGGCATCCCGGTGCTGACCGACGTCCACACCGAGGAGCAGTGCGCCCAGGCCGCCCGGGTGGTCGACGTGCTGCAGATCCCCGCCTTCCTGTGCCGCCAGACCGACCTGCTGATCGCCGCCGGCCGCACCGGCGCGGTCATCAACGTCAAGAAAGGCCAGTTCCTGGCACCCGGCCAGATGGCCAACGTGGCCCAGAAGGTCGAGAGCACCGGCAATTCCCGCATCCTGCTGACCGAGCGCGGCGCCAGCTTCGGCTACGGCGACCTGGTCGCCGACATGCGCTCGCTGCCGATCATGGCGCGGACCGGCTATCCGGTGGTGATGGATGCCACCCATGCCGTCCAGAGCCCGGGCGGGCAGGGGAATTCCTCGGGCGGCGACCGCCGTCTGGCCCCCGTCCTGGCCCGCGCCGCCGTGGCCGTCGGCATCGCCGGCGTGTTCATCGAGACCCATCCCGATCCCGACAACGCGCCGTCGGATGGACCCAACATGATCCACCTGTCGGATATGCCGGGGTTGATCGAGGTGCTAATGAAGTTCGACGCGACGGCGAAGTGCCATCCCGTTTCCATCGATTGAGCCAACCGTTTAAGAAGTTTGGAGAGAGCGATGACCGCCATTATCGACATCCACGCCCGTGAAATCCTCGACTCGCGCGGCAACCCCACCGTCGAGGTCGACGTGGTGCTGGAAAACGGCGTCATGGGCCGAGCCGCCGTGCCGTCGGGGGCCTCGACCGGCGCCCACGAGGCGGTCGAGCTGCGTGACGGCGACAAGTCCCGCTACGGCGGCAAGGGCGTGCAGAAGGCCGTCGAAAGTGTCAACGGCGAGATCTACGACGCGCTGTCGGGCATGGACGCCGAGGACCAGATGTTGCTCGACCGCACCATGATCGAGCTGGACGGCACCGCCAACAAGGCGCGCCTGGGCGCCAACGCCATCCTGGGCGTGTCGCTGGCCTGCGCCAAGGCCGCGGCCGAGGACGCCGGCCTGCCGCTGTACCGCTATGTGGGCGGCGCCTACGCCTCGATCCTGCCGGTGCCGATGATGAACATCATCAACGGCGGCGCCCACGCCGACAATCCCATCGACATCCAGGAGTTCATGATCATGCCGGTGGGGGCGGCGACCTGCGCCGACGCCATCCGCATGGGCTCCGAGGTGTTCCAGAGCCTGAAGAAGCAGCTCAAGGACGCCGGCCACAACACCAATGTCGGCGACGAGGGCGGCTTCGCGCCGAACCTGAAGTCGGCCGAGGCCGCGCTGGACTTCATCATGCAGGCGGTCGAGAAGGCCGGCTACAAGCCGGGCGAGGACGTCATGCTGGCCCTCGACGTTGCGTCGACCGAGTTCTTCAAGGACGGCAAGTACGTCATGGAGGGCGCCCGCAAGACCCTCGATCCCAAGGGCATGGTCAAGTTCCTGGCCAAGCTGGTCAAGAACTACCCGATCATCTCCATCGAGGACGGCTGCGCCGAGGACGATTTCGACGGCTGGGCCATGCTGACCGACGAGCTGTCGGCCAAGTGCCAGCTGGTCGGCGACGACCTGTTCGTCACCAATCCCGAGCGCCTGGCCATGGGCATTGACCGCGGCATCGCCAACTCGATCCTGGTCAAGGTCAACCAGATCGGCACCCTGTCCGAAACCCTGGAAGCCGTCGACATGGCCCACAAGGCCGGCTACACCGCCGTGCTGTCGCACCGCTCGGGCGAGACCGAGGATTCGACCATCGCCGACCTGTCGGTGGCCACCAATTGCGGCCAGATCAAGACCGGCTCGCTGTCGCGCTCGGACCGCCTCGCCAAGTACAACCAGTTGATCCGCATCGAGGAAGAGCTGGGCGCCGTGGCGCGCTATGCCGGCCGCGCCATCATGAAACGCTGATCCGATCCACGTCCGCGCGAGGCCGGGAGGGGCGACCCTCCCGGCCTTTTTCGTGACTACACCGGTGCCCACCCTATATACACACGTATAGCGTGAGATGTCTTGACTCGTTCAATCGCATAAGGAATCAATAGCCACATTAAACAAACCTTTTGGGGGTGGAAAATGAGTGTTGTTACCAATCCGGCGCTGGGCCACAACGTCGCCGATGTCTCGGGCAAGGTGTCGCTGGGCAAGGGCGCCCAGTTCTGGGCCTATGTGTCGCCGCAGAACGACACCGACAAGGTGGTGACCAAGTGGAGCGTCACGCTGCAGCACATGGGCTCCAACTGGACCGGCACCATCACCTCGGACAACCCGACCCAGCAGCTGCAGACGCCCAACCTGTCGGGCATCTTCCACGTCACCGTGAAGGCCAGCGGCCCCAATTTCGGCGAGACGGTGCTGGCGCCGCTGGCCGATTCCCAAGCCAATGTCG
>JBFMHS010000069.1:0-2402 GCA_040751765.1 Pseudomonadota bacterium
GACGGTGATCAAGGCGACCCGCGCCCTATCGGGGGAAATCAAGCTGCGCACCCTTTTGCGCAAGCTTGTCGAGATCATGATCGAGAACGCCGGCCCCGGCCTCCGCCAAGACCATCCTGGTCGCCGAGGACACCCCCATCAACCAGATGGTCATCAAGCGCCTGTTGCAGGTGCTGGGTCGTCAGGCGGATCTGGTCGAGAACGGCGTCCAGGCACTGGAGGCTTGGCGCGGCGGCGGCTACGCCATCATCCTCACCGACTGTCACATGCCGGAGATGGACGGGTTCGCGCTGACCGCGGCCATCCGCGCCGAGGAGGCCGCCAGCGGCCGCCGCACTCCCATCATCGCCTTCACCGCCGCCGCGACCTCGGAGGAGGTCCAGCAGTGCACCACGGCGGGCATGGACGATTTCCTGTCCAAGCCGGTGAACATGGAGCAATTGAAGGCCACCCTGGAACGATGGCTGGACCATGACGCCGGCTGACGAGATCGACACCCTGCTGGCCTCGGCCGGCGTGGCGCTTCCTGACGTGGCGGACCACGAGACCGCCTTCGCCACCATCGGCTGGCGCCTGCGCAAGGCCGCGCCGCCGGCCTGGGGCGACGCCGCCCGGCGCCTGGCCGAATTGGATGTGCTGGGGGTCGAGGGATGGTCGGCGGCCGACGCCGCGCGGGTGGCGCTGTTGCGCCGACGCCTCGCCGGCATGGCCGACGACGCCGCCGCCCGGCTGGTGGAGCGCCACGTGCGCACCGGCGACAACGCCGAGCGCGAGGCGGTGCTCAAGGGCCTGATGGCGCTGCCCGGCCCCCGGCGCTTCCTCGCCACCGCCGTCGACGCCTGCCGCGCGGCGGTGCTGACCACCTTCACCGCCGTCGCCTGCGACAACGCCTATCCCGCCCGCCATTTCACGGCCCCGGCCTTCCGCGCCATGGTGGTCAAGGCACTGCACCTGGGCGTGCCGCTGGCCCGCATCCATGGACTGGCCGGACGCCGCGATGCCGAACTGGCCCGCATGGCCGAGGACTATGCCAGCGAGCGCCGCCTGGCTGGCCGCCCGGTCGCCCCCGACCTGTCCCTGATCGCCATCCCCTAGGAGGACATCCGTGACCACCCCGCTGATGGACCCGCACATCCACATGACCTCGCGCACCACCAGCGATTACGAGGCCATGCGCGATTCAAACATCCAGGTCGTGGTCGAGCCATCCTTCTGGGGTGGGCAGAGCCGCAACCACCTGGGCAGTTTCGAGGATTACTACCTGACCATCGTCGGCTGGGAGCGCTTCCGCGCCTCGCAATTCGGCATCCGCCACTACTGCACCATCGGTCTCAATCCCAAGGAGGCCAACCGGCCCGATCTGGCGGACGGCGTGCTGGCAATGCTGCCGCGCTTCCTGGTCAAGGAAGGCGTGGTGGCAGTGGGCGAGATCGGCTACGACGAGATGACCCCGGCCGAGGAGCAGGCCTTCGCCCGCCAACTGGAACTGGCGCGCGAATACGAGCTGCCCGCCATGGTCCACCTGCCCCACCGGGACAAGAAGAAGGGCTGCGAGCGCAGCCTCGCGGTGGTGCGCGAATCCGGCCTGGCCCCGGAGCGGGTGGTGATCGACCACTGCACCGAGGAGACCACGCCGCTGGTGCTGGAGGCCGGCTGCTGGGCCGCCCACTCCATCTACCCCAACACCAAGATGGACGAGGCGCGGATGGTCGAGTTGCTGCGCCGCCACGGTTCCGAGAGGATGATGGTCAACAGCGCCGCCGACTGGGGCGTCAGCGATCCCCTCAAGGTGCCGGCGACGGCGCGGGCCATGCGCGCGGCCGGGTTCGGCGAGGACGTGGTGCGCCGGGTGCTGTGGGACAATCCGGTCGCCTTCTTCGCCCAGAGCGGCCGCCTGGATGCCGACGAGGTGGCGACGCCGCTGCCGGTGGACCAGCGCGCGACCTATGACGGCAATTCCGTGCTGCGCGGCCAGGCCGCGAAGGTGAAGGCTTGAGGCGGCTGCTGGTCCTAGACGTGGTCGGCCTGACCGCCGCCCTGCTCCCCCACGCCCCCAACCTGGCGGCCCTGGCCGCCGGGGGCGGCCGGCGGCCGGTGGGAGCGGTCCTGCCTGCGGTCACCTGCTCCGTGCAGTCCACCTACCTGACCGGCCTGCCGCCGTCGGGCCATGGCGCGGTCGCCAATGGCTGGTATTTCCGCGACCTGTCCGAGGTGTGGCTGTGGCGCCAGTCCAACCGGCTGGTGGGCGGCGAGAAGCTGTGGGAGACGGCGCGGCGCCGCGACCCCGCCTTCACCGCCGCCAACCTGTTCTGGTGGTACAACATGTATTCCACCGCCGACATCGCCGTCGACCGGATAGCACGGGCGCGGCGTCGCGGCGATGTCGGCGGTGGAATACATGT
>JBFMHS010000007.1:0-15246 GCA_040751765.1 Pseudomonadota bacterium
GTCCAGGCCCGGGTCGACGCCCTGGGTGAACAGGTTCAGCGCCAGGGTGCAGACGTCCACGTTGCCGGTGCGCTCGCCGTTGCCGAACAGGGTGCCCTCGACCCGGTCGGCACCGGCCATCACCGCCAGCTCGGCCGCCGCCACGCCGGTGCCGCGGTCGTTGTGGGGGTGGACGGACACGATCAGATGCTCGCGGCCCTTCACGGTGCGGCAGAACCACTCGATCATGTCGGCATAGACGTTGGGGGTGCTCATCTCCACCGTCGCCGGCAGATTGACGATCATCTCGCGCCCCGGCCCGGCGCCCCAAGCCCCGGCCACCGCCTCGACGATCTCCACCGCGAAGTCGGGCTCGGTGCCGGTGTAGCTCTCCGGGCTGTATTGGAAGCGCACCTCTCCGCCCTTGCGCGCCGCCGACAGCTCGCGCACCAACCGCACCCCGCCCAGCGCCAAGTCGATGCAGCCTTGGCGGTCAAAGCCGAACACCACCCGGCGCTGCACCTCAGAGGTGGAGTTGTACAGGTGGACGATGACGTTCCTGGCCCCCTCCAACGCCTCGAAGCTCTTGCGGATCAGATCCTCGCGGGACTGGGTCAGGATCTGGATGGTGACGTCGTCGGGAATGTGGCCGCCCTCGATCAGGTGGCGGATGAAGTCGTAGTCGGTCTGCGAGGCGGCGGGGAAACCCACCTCGATCTCCTTGAAGCCCATCCCCACCAGGGCGGTCCACAGGCGCATCTTGGCCTCGGTGCCCATGGGATCGACCAGCGCCTGGTTGCCGTCGCGCAGGTCGACGCTGCACCAGATGGGCGGCTTGGCGATCACCGCGTCGGGCCAGCGGCGGTCGGCCAGGCGGATGGCGGGATAGGGGCGGTACTTGCGGGAGGCCTGGGTCATCATGGCCGTCGTTCCTTGTCGTCTGTCGCGTCTTGTCGGGAATGCGCGGTAATCACGGCCGCCGGGCGCCCACGCGGGCGGTCAATGCCGACGGCCGCCCGTAAGTCGCGGGGCGCGGGACAGGACAGACATGGCGAAGCGGGAAATCATGGAACCGGACCTGTGAAAAAACTGCTGCATGGATGCAAGAACGCGTCGACCCGGCGTCGTGTCACGACACCGGGCAGGTAAGGAACAGCAGGACGGTCGAACGGTTCATCATGCGGGGTAGAGTGCCAGACCCAAGGCAGGCTCGTCAACGGTCGCGCCGGTTGTTACCCTGAGATTGGATCGGGACCACGGAGACGCAAGCATGATCGACCTCTACACCTGGGGCACCCCCAACGGCCGCAAGGTCAGCATCATGCTCGAGGAGGTGGAGTTGCCCTATCGGGTCCACCCCATCGACATCGGCAAGGGCGATCAGTTCGAGCCGGGCTTCGTCGCCATCAACCCCAATTCCAAGATTCCGGCCATCGTCGACACGGACGGCCCCGGCGGCGAGCCGATCCAGGTCTTCGAATCGGGCGCCATCCTGGTCTACCTCGCCGAGAAGACCGGCCGCTTCCTGCCCGCCGATCCGCGCGGCCGCGCCGAAACCCTGCAATGGCTGATGTTCCAGATGGGCGGCATCGGCCCCATGTTCGGCCAGGCCCATCACTTCCGCCGCTTCGCGCCCGAGCAGATCCCTTACGCCATCGCCCGCTACACCAACGAGGCGTCGCGCCTTTACGGCGTGCTGGACCGCCGCCTGGGCGAGGCAGAGTACCTGGCCGGCGCCTATTCCATCGCCGACATGGCCACCTTCCCCTGGGTGGCACGCTGGGAGTGGCAGGGAATCGAGCTGTCCGACTTCGCCAACGTCCAGCGCTGGCACGACGCCATCGCCGCCCGCCCGGCGGTGCAGCGCGGCATGGCGGTTCCCGGTTGACGCGGCCCCGCCCCTTCGCTAGAAACGTCCGTCCAGCCACGGGAGACCCCGGCTGTCCCGCGGAGGGATGGGTGAGTGGCTGAAACCAACGGTTTGCTAAACCGTCCTAGGGTGTAAAACCCTAGCGCGGGTTCGAATCCCGCTCCCTCCGCCACACAGCTTTTTCAGTCACTTACGGTCTCAGACGGTACCAGATGGTAACGCCTGATACCGTTTGGCGTGGGGTCATCAAGGCTTCGCATGACGGGCGCGGCGGGGCGTGACACAGTGGCGGTCATGATCGCCGACTCGACCGTCTTGCTTGCCTTCAGCATGGGCCTGGCCAGCGCGGTGTCGCTGCCGCTGGGGACTTTGACGACGCTGGCCTGGAAGCCGTCGGAGCGCGTGGTCGCGCTGCTGATGGCCTTCGGCGGCGGCGCGCTGCTCGCGGCGTTGACCATCGACTTGGTCGGCAATGCCCTCGACCGGGGCGATTTCATGCCGTTGGCGGTCGGCTGCCTGATGGGCGGACTGCTGTTCGACGCGCTGAATCATGTCGTCAACGGCCATGGCGGCTTCCTGCGCAAGTCCTCGACCATGGTCCACCACCTGCAGCGCCAGCGGCGCCGGCGGTTCCGCCATATCCTCAAGGATCTCGCCCGCGTCCAGCCCTTCCGCGACCTGCCGGCGGACGAGGCGCAGCAACTGGCCAGCAAGGTCCGCAGCGTCGAGTTCGACCAGGGCGAGATCGTCTACGAGGCCGGCGACCCGTCCGACACGCTCTACATCGTCGACGAGGGCGCGGTGGCGTTGCGCGCCGCCTCCGGCACGGTGGACCGCGAGGTGGTACGGAACGAGGGATTCGGAGTCCTGCCGTTCTTCACCGCCACACCGTACCGCGCCACCGCCGCCGCCGCCCGCGATTCGCGGGTCTGGGCCCTGGACGGCGAGGACTTCGCCGCCCTGCTGGCCAACTGCCCGGTGTTGGCGGCGCGGACCCAGGAATACCTGGAGGGGGCGGAAGTGGCGGACTGCCTGCGCGAGCGCTTCGGCATGGATGATGCGCGCCGCGCCGACTGGCTGCAGCGGGTCGCGACCAACCTGCCCGTGGGCGGCGGCATCCCCGAGGCGGTGGATATCGAACGCGACCCCGAGGAATTCGAACTGATCGCCGACCATATCGGCCGCTTCCCCATCTTCGCCGAGCTGTCCTCGGCCGAGCGCGACGCGCTGGCCGCCCAGTTGTTCCTGCGCCGCTACCGCAAGGGCGAGGCGGTGTTCAAGCGCGGCGAGGCGGCCGACCGGTTGTTCATCGTCGAGCACGGCGAGATCGCCCTCGTCAAGGACGAGGATTCCCAGACAGCCGGCGAGGGCGATGCCTTCGGCGGCATGTCGTTCCTGACCCGCGCCTGCCACGCCGCCACCGCCGTCGCCACCGCCGACAGCTCGGTCTGGGTCCTGCGGCGGAGCGCCTTCGACAAGTTGCTGCATGCCTTGCCGCAATTGGGCGAGCGGGTGCGGTCCTTCCTGGACGGCGAACGGGTCACGTCGTATCTGAGCCGCAGCCAGCATTTCGACCCGGCCCGGGCCGCGCGCTGGACGGAACAGGCGTCGCGCGGCCTGGCCATCAACGGCGCCCTGCCGCCGCGCCAGGAAATGGCGTCCGAGATGCGCAAGCATACCGGCGCTCCGGTCGCCATCTGGCTGGGCATCACCCTCGACGGCATCCCCGAATCGCTGGTCATCGGCGCGAGCCTGGTCCACCACTCGCACGTCACGCTGTCGCTGCTGGCCGGCCTGTTCCTGTCCAACTACCCCGAGGCGCTGTCCAGTTCGGTGGGCATGCGCCAGCAAGGCATGAGCGTGACCCGCGTCCTGATCATGTGGAGTTCGGTGACCGTGATGACCGGTCTCGGCGCCGCGCTGGGCAGCATATTCTTCGCCGGCGCGGGGCATGGCAGCTTCGCCCTGGTCCAGGGCATCGCCGCCGGCGCCATGCTGACCATGATCGCCGAGACCATGCTGCCCGAGGCCTATGCCCGTGGCGGCCCGGCCTCCGGCTACACCACGCTGCTCGGGTTCCTCGCCGCCATCTTCTTCCGCACCCTGGAATAGGATCAGGCGCCGCCCGCCGGCAGGATCACGCAAACATCCTTGTGACCACAGGCGGCGCAGGCGGCGGCGTCGGGCATGTCTGGCTGGCGCTGGCAGGGCAGGTCGCCGAACAGGTCGAGATAGCGGGCCATGCGGCGGACCAGGTCATCGTCGCGGCCCTCTGCGACCAGGCGGTCGTGAACCCGGCGCAGGCGCTGGAGGTCGGCGACGACGCGGCAGTCCGCCGCGTGGTCGTTCCACGGGCGGGCGCAGAGGTGACAGGCAAGCATTTGTGCATCCACTCCGTTCGGCCCCCGCGCCCGCATGCTAACGCAGCCGTCACGCCGCCACCAGGGTCTTGCGTGGCGCCGGAAGGATGGCGAAGGGCTGGCCGACATCGGCCATCAGCCCGGGGCCGTTGATCATGCGGAAGCCGTCGGCGACCAGACGCGCGATCACCGGGCGGCGGCGCACCCCCCACAGGTGGCAGGTCTGGCCGCCGGACTCGGCCGCGCGTTTCAGCCGCTCCAGCCGGGCCACCAACTCGGCGTCGCCCACCCGCTCGTCGGGCCTCAGCTCGGCCAGGTCGATGCCCACGTCGGACGCCGGTCCCAGGGTCGGCGGCGGCCGGGCCTCAAGATGGCGACGCAGCATCACCGCGCAGCCGATGTGGCGGAAGAAGTCCATCAGTCCGGCCATCTGCTCGCCGGTGGCGTCGTCGGGGATGTTGAACACCTCGATCTTCAGCAACTGGCCGCGGGTGCGCGGATGGAGGTCGGCCAGGGGCAGCAGCAGTTCGCCCCGCCGCTCGGGCGTCAGCGAAGTCCACGACAGCGGCAGGATCACCGCCGTCCGCCGCTCGGCGGCCTCGCCGGCCTTGAGGTCGCGCACCGCCCGGGCGACCACGAAGCGGTCGATGGCGTAGACGCCGGCGGGATCGGCCAGCGGGTAGGCCAGCGCGCCCTCGACCGGCGCGGCACCGGGATGGTCGATGCGCACCACCCGCGCCAGATAGGCGCAGATGGCCTCGGAATCGGCGACCCAGGTCGGCCGCCACAGCACCGACAGCACGGCGTCGCGCGGCAGCGGCCGCAGGCGCTCGTCCAGGTCGGGTGCGGCGGCGGCGGCGTGAGCGCGGTGGAAATACTCCCATTCGGGGCCGGCGACCGGCTCGGCATGATCGGCCAGCGAGGTCAGCAGCGGCTCGCCGCGCCCCTCGGCCGCCGTGCCGGCCAGACGCGCCACCGTCACCAGCGACCGCGCCTCCTCGGCCGCCTGGCGGATGGCCTCGCGGTCGAGCCCGCCCCCGGCGGCGCGGGCCTCGTCGTAGGCCAGGTTGGCCGCCAGCGCCGCGGGCCGGCGCCCCCCCACCAGCCCGTCGCCCAGCAGGCGCACGGTCAGGTCCTCGGCGATCTCGGTGATGCGGGCGCGCGCCTCCTCGCGCGAGCAGCGGGGCATGGCGATGACGAAGGTCTCGCCGTCCAGTTGGGTGAACAGGTCGTGGGCGCCGTCGAGGTGGCGACGGATGACGCAATCGGCCACCGTCGCCACCTTGTCGGCCAGGCGCGGCCATTTCGGCCCCACCGCCTCGCGGAAGTCCGCCAGTGACAGGACGCTCAACCGGTTGCGCAAGCCGGGAGCGGCGGCGAACACGCCGTCCAGCGCCGTCACGAAGGTGCGCGGATCGAGATAGCCGGTGCGCCGCGCGGAAACTGCCGCCGCGCGCTGCCGCGCCGGACCCGCCGCACCGACCGCAGGCGCCTCGCGGGCGCCGAAGGGCCAAAGCTTCCTCCACCACATGGCCGCCCCCTCCATGGTGGTCCCTTCAAGCATCATACCTCGCTTCGCCATGCCGTGCTCCGACCTGGGCGCGGGGAAGGGCCGCTCGCGGCGCATGCATGCGATCGTGCATTTCCCCCGGTGCAAAATAGCGCCAACTGAATTATCGTCGGTTACGCATTGCAGCCGGTGATCGTCCACTGCGGGCATCGACCGGCCTCCGTGACTTGGAATCCGAGGGGAGATGACCTTGATGCGCCGTCTGATGACCGTCGCGGCAACCGCGCTGGCCCTGTCCGCCTGCCAGACCGTCCAGAACGAGGCCGGCACGCCGACCACCTACCAGGACCCGGGATCGCTGGGGGCAGTACGCGGTGTCGGCATTGAGAGCCAGGACATCATCGGCATGACCGACCAGATGATGCGCGACATGCTGACCGAGCCCCGCCTCGCCAACGCCTCGCCGCCGCCCAACGTGATCATCGACGGCGAGTTCTTCGTCAACGAGAGCGCGTCGCGCATCAACCGCAACACCATCACCGACCGCCTGCGCGTCGGCCTTCAGCGCGCCGCGCAGGGCCGCATGAACTTCGTCGGCCGCCACTACGCCAACATGGTCCAGGCCGAGCGCAACCTGAAGCGCAAGGGCGTGGTCGACAAGGGCCGGAACCCCACCGCCGAGGCCCAGAAGGGCGGCGATTACCGCCTGGGTGGCCGCATCACATCGCTGGACGCCCGCGACGGCAAGACAGGCCTGACCCAGCGCTACACCCAGATCGTCTTCGAGATGGCCGACCTTGAGACCGGCGAGATCGTGTGGAGCGGCATCTACGAGTTCTCCAAGGCCGCCGCCGACGACGTCATCTACCGCTGACCGCCGCCCGGGGGAAACACGTCCATGGTGACGGGGGGAAGCATCGCGCGGCTTGCGGCCACGGTGGCGCTCGGCGCCCTGGTGGCCGCCTGCCAGACCACGCGCGAGCGGGAGTCGGCGGTGGCCCCCGAACTCGCCCATGCCTACCTGGACGGCAAGCCCGAGCCCCTGAAGCGGCACCTCTACGTCAAGCTCGCCCAGGGTAAGCGCAACGACGTCCTCAATGACATGCGCATCGGCCTCGCCGCCCTGGAACTGGGCGAGGACAAGCTGGCCGAGGAGCTGTTCGACGACGCCCTGGGCAATATCGAGATCGTCTACGCCGATAACGCCCAGGCCGCCGAAGCGCGGTCGCTGTTCACCAAGGAACTGGCCAAGGACTTCAAGGGCGAGCCCTATGAGCGCGCCATGGCCTACTATTACCGCGGACTGCTGTACCTGAAGGCCGGGGACTACGACAACGCCCGCGCCAGCTTCAAGGGCGGCTTCATCCAGGACGGCTTCGCCGACGAGGACCAGCACCGGGCCGATTTCGGTCTGCTGCCCTATCTGCAAGGCTGGGCGTCGCGCTGCCGGGGCAACGCGGCCACCGCCGAGGACGACTTCCGGGAGGCCCAGGCCATCAACCCCGCCGCTCCGCTGCCCGGCCCCGCCGACACCGTGCTGGTGCTGGCCGAGACCGGCTCGGCGCCGATCAAGGTGTCCGCCACCGACCCCAATTCGACCAAGCCCCGGCACCTCAAGTTCCGGCGGGTCAGTGCCACCCAGACCGCGCGGGTGCGCCTGGCGCAGGGAACCGCCGACCTGGTCCGGATCGAGGACGTTTACCGCCAGGCCGCCACCCGGGGTGGCCGCGAGTTCGACACCATCCTGGCCGGCAAGGCCCAGTTCAAGGCCGCCGCCGGCACGGTCGGCGATGCCGCCCTGGCCGGCGCGGTGGTGGCGGCCAGCTACTCCGCCAACAGCCGCAACCGCGAGCAGCGGGAAAACGCCGCCGCCGCCGCCGGCGCCATGCTGCTGGTGGGATTGATCGCGAAGGCGGCCGCCGAGGCCACCGAGCCCGACGCCGACACCCGCTATTGGGACAACCTACCGGACCGCGTCCACGCGCTGACGCTGCCCCTGCCCGAGGACACCCGCGCGGTGACCGTCGAATTCCTGGCCGAGGACGGCGCCGTGGTCGGGGCCAAGGAGGTCGCGGTTTCCCGCGCCGGCGCCTGCGGGCTGGCCTGGGTGCGAAGCCAGACTGCCATGCCCGGCTGGCCGCGCGCGCCCAACAGCACCGCGCCCGAGTTCATGCACACCCCCATCGACCTGCCGCCCCCGCCACGCCCGGCCGATCCCCCGGCGGACGCGGAGGCCGGCACGCCTGCCAAGTCCGAGACCTGATTTCGTGGAGACGAGGACCATGAGGAAGACTGTCATCGCCACCGCCGGCGCCGCCGGCCTGCTCGCCACCCTCGCCGGCTGCGCCCAGGTCCAGGAGCCGGCCCCCATCTGCAACATGGCCGGCATCAACGCCTCGCGCCAGCTGGTCGCCCTGCCCGCCGCCACCCCCGACGCGCCATCGCCGCTGATGGAGATGCCGCTGAACTCGGTCAGCGTCACCGACCACGCCATCATCCAGAAGGTGTTCCCACGCCAAGTCACCGCCCGGCGCACCGCCACCGGCACCGTCGAGGTGGTGGCGCAGATCATCAACTGCACCGACCATCCGCTCAACGTCGAGGCCCGCACCCAGTTCTACGACGCCGGCCAAGTGGCGTCCGAGCCGGTCAGCGCCTGGAAGCGCTTCGCCATGCCGGCGCGCAGTTCCAATACCTATCGGGAAAGCTCGATGGGCACCAAGAACGTCAACTTCTACATGGTCGAACTGCGGGAGACCCGGTGATGCGCATCCAGCTCTGCCTCGCCCTGGCCCTGGCCGCGGCACCGCCGGCCCTGGCCCAGGCCTCGGGCGGCGTCCCCGCCTACGAGCCGCCGCCCCCCGCCACCGTCCAACGCGACGGCGAGGTGATGAAGCGCGAGCGCAAGGGCGGCGACACTGACAAGGCCGACGAGACGGCGGCGATGCTCGCCAATTTCGCCTCGGCTTATCAGAAGAACGGCAGCCCCCGCCTGGCGCTGTACTGGAACCGCCAGCTGTCCGAGGCGCTGACCGAGTGGTACTCGGGGACCCGGATGCTGAGCACCGAGAATACCACCTCGACCATGAGCGGCGAGATCACCCTGAACCAGTCGGGCAGCACCCAGAACTCCATGGAGATTCAGCGCCGGGTCCAAGACCAGCGCCGCGCCCAGCCGGACGAGAGCTTCGAGTGGGAGTTCCAGGACGGCTTCCTCGGCCCGTTCCTGGACAGTGGCGTCCAGGTCATCGACCGCACCGCCATGATGCGCCTGACCGGCGCCGACATGGACGGCACCGGCGAGCGCATCGTCGAGATGCGGGCGCTGCAGGGCAAGGCCGACTACCTGATGGAAGTGCTGGTGGCCCCTAACTGGAAATCCACCACCGGCTACGAGCTGCGCGCCCGCATCCTCGACGTCAAGTCCGGCCGCATCGTCGCCTATGTCAATTCCAAGGGCCTGAAGAGCTGGAAGAAGCCCGACGAGGTCATCGCCACCGACACCGGCTTCGTTGACCCCGAGGACCTGGAGGAGGAAGAGGACAGCTTCGGGCCGACCCGCGAGGACCAGTACCGCGCCACCGGCACCGGCTCGGGCTTCGTCAAGCGCCGCAAGCCGCCGAAGCTGGAGAAGATCGCCCGCGACCTGGCGCTCAACACCATGAACGGCCTGATGCGGCAGTGGAAATAGGAGGCCCCGCCATGAAGATCGCGTTCTCCGTCCTGGCCGCCTGCCTGACCCTGGCCGCCTGCGGCGCCGACCACCCCGCCCCCGGCCAGCCGCCGGGATGGGAGATGCCGCCGCCGCCGCGGTCGTCGGACTCGCTGCCGGTTCCCCTGCGCGACCAGTACATCAAGCCGACCAACGTCAAGCAGTTGCCCCCGGTCCCCGAAGGCGAGAACGTCCCCTACGCGGTGCGCGGCCAGACCCAGCACCTGCCCAAGCTCGGCGAGGACAAGCCGGCCGAGGCCGACGGCGGGCGCTGACCCGCGCCCCCCCCCGGCGCCCGTTGCCCGGCGCCCGGCCTCCTGCTATCGTCCGCTCCGTTTTTCGTCGAGCGGAGGTCGGTGCCATGAAGGACATCAAGGTCGCGATCCTGGGGGCCAGTGGCTATACCGGCGCCGAACTGGTGCGCCTGCTCGCCGGACATTCCGGCTTCCGCATCGCCGCCCTGACCGGCGACCGCAAGGCCGGCATGCCCATGGCCAGCGTGTTCCCGCAGCTGGCGATGATGGACCTGCCCGACCTGGTGGCCATCGACCAGGTGGATTTCGGCGGCATCGACGCGGTGTTTTGTGCCCTGCCCCACGGCACCACCCAGGAGGTGATCGCCGGCCTGCCGCGGCATGTGAAGGTGGTCGACCTGTCGGCCGATTTCCGGCTGGCCGAGGTCAAGGTCTATGCCCAGTGGTACGGCCATGAGCACAAGGCGCCGGCGCTGCAGAAGGAGGCGGTGTACGGCCTGACCGAACTGACGCGCGACAAGGTCAAGGCGGCGCGGCTGGTGGCCAACCCCGGCTGCTACCCCACCTCGGCGCAGCTGCCGCTGATCCCGCTCCTGGAGGCGGGGGCCATCCTGGCCGAGGACATCATCATCGACGCCAAGTCGGGCGCCTCGGGCGCCGGGCGGTCGGCCAAGGAGGCCAACCTCTTCTGCGAGGTCACCGAGGGCATCCACTCCTACGGCATCGCAAGCCACCGCCACGCCCCCGAGATCGAGCAGGGCCTGTCGCGGGCCGCCGGCAAGCCGGTGGTGGTGAACTTCACCCCCCACCTGATGCCCATGAGCCGGGGCATCCTGTCGACCATCTACGTCAAGCTGCGGGGACGGCACAAGGCGGCCGACCTGCGGCAGGTGCTGGCCAAGCGCTACGCCGGCGAGCCCTTCGTCAAGGTGCTGCCCGAGGGCGTGGTGCCGGCCACCCGCCACGTGCGGGGCTCGAACTTCTGCTTCATGAACGTGTTCGACGACCGGGTCGAGGGCCGTGCCATCATCTGCTCGGTCATCGACAATCTGGTCAAGGGCGCCTCGGGCCAGGCGGTGCACAACATGAACCTGATGTTCGGCCTGCCCGAGACCACCGGCATCGACCAGCAGCCGCTGTTCCCATAGGAGCCCCATGGCAGCCCCCATCATCCTGCCCAACAAGGGCCGCCTGCCGGTCATCGCCGCCGATGCCTTCATCGCCCCCGGGGCGGTGGTGGTGGGCGACGTGGTGATCGGCACCGGCTCTTCCGTGTGGTTCAACTGCACCGTGCGCGGCGACGTGCATGAGATCCGCATCGGCGAGCGCACCAACATCCAGGACGGCACCGTCGTGCACGTCACCGGCGGCAGGTTCGGCACCTATATCGGCTCGGGCATCACCATCGGCCACGGGGCCATCCTGCATGCATGCACGCTGGAGGACGACTGCTTCATCGGCATGGGTGCCACGGTAATGGACGGCGTGGTGGTCGAATCCGGCGCCATGGTGGCGGCCGGTGCGGTGGTCACCCCCGCCAAGCGGGTCAAGGCGGGCGAGCTTTGGGGCGGCAGCCCGGCCAAGCCGATGCGCGAACTGAAACCCGAGGAAGTGGCGTTCTTCGCCAAGTCGGCCGCCAATTACGTCGCCTTGGCGGCCCAGTACCGGGCCGAGATCGGCTGACTGTTGCCCGCCCGCGCGGGGGGCCTTATCCTGCCGCAGTGACACGCGGAGAAGCGCACCATGAGCAGGATGGGGCCGAGAAGCGGCCTGTTGTCCCGCCTCGCCGGCCTGGTCCGGCGCGGCACCTCCGATAAAGCCCCGCCGCCGGCGCCGGCCAAGGCGCCGCCGCCCGACCTGACCGACGATTCCTTCCGGCTGGCGGTGCAGCAGATGCTGCAGGAGGACGACGGCCGCTACAGCACGCGCTTGCAGATCATCTCGCTGGTGGAATTCCGCGAGGCGGTCGGCGACAAGTGGCACCAGATTTCCGACAAGGTGATGCTGATCGCCGAAGGCGTGATCCAGCTGCATATCGGGCCCGGCAACGTCTACGGCCGCCAGGGGCAGGACGTCTTCGCGCTGCTGTTCCGCACCTGCTCGCACACCGAGGCCCGCCGCCGCGCGCTGGACATCGCCAAGGAGTTGGGCACCCGCCTCGTGGGCGACAAGGTACTCGGCTCGGACCGCCCGCTGGCTTTGGCGGCCGAGGTCCATCTGGCCGGCGCGGTGGACGCCGACGGCACCATCAATCCTGGCGCCATCGCCCAGGCGGTCAACGAAATGCGCGCCATGGTCGCCATCGCCACCCAGGATGCCGCCGGCGACGAATCGGTGCGGTCGTGGATGAAGCAGAAGCTGGCGGCACCGACCCCCGACCAGATCCGGGCCCATCTCCGCCCCGGCGCGCCCCGGCCGCCGCCGGAACCGTTGCCGCCGCGGGCGTCGCTGCGCCCGTCCGAGCCCCCGGCCGGCCCCATATACCCCGCCACGCCCACACCCAGGCCCGCCGCCAAGGCACCTCCACCGGCCGCGCCGACCGGCCTGATCCCACTGGCCCGCCATGCCCGCCCGGCGCCGGAATGGAAGCCGCTGGTGGTGGACAACAACTGGGGCACCGACCGGCTGGTGGACGGCCCGCGCCCGTTGCCGCCGGACGTCAGGCTGTCGCTGCTGTGGCGGCCGACCTGGGTGGCCGGGAACGAGACCATCGGCGCCTTCCGCGCCCACATCCAGCGCATCGACCACCGCGACATGCCGGCGCTCGAGGGCAGCCACGCCTATACCGGCGGCAACGCCACCTCGCAAAGCCTGGACAAGTTCCTGATCGGCCAAGCCATGCGCGCCTTCTGTGCCGCCGAGACGGCCGGGCTGGGCTCGTTGGTGGTCCTGCCGGTGCACTGGGACAGCGTCTATTCCACCCGGCGCATGGAACTGCTGGCCCCCATGGCCGACGCCACCGCCGAGGCACGAGCCGCCCGACTGGTGATCGAATTGTTCGGCGTGCCGGCCGACACCCCGGCCGAGGACGTCGCCGCCGCCGTCAGCGTGCTGCGTGGCCTGTGCCGGGCGGTGCTGCTGCGGGTGCCGCTGGTCCGCCCCCCCATCCAGGCGGCGGCGCTGGCCGGCGCGGCCCAGGTCGGCATCGACCTCGCCGACCTCACCGAGGTCGAGCGCACCGACGACGACCGCCTGCTGGAACGGCTGCGCGGCCTGCTCACCCAGGCCGAGCAGGCCGGGACCGGGACCTTCGTCTGGGGCGTGCGCCGCCGCAAGGTGGTGGCCGGCGCGGTGGCCGCCGGCTTCGACCTGATCAACGGGCCCGCACTGATGAAGGACATCGCCCGCCCGGCCAAGGCGGTGCCGGCGCCGCGGGCCCGGCTGCTCTCAACCATTTGACGTAGCGCGCGCCCCTATCCTGTCGTATAATGCGCCCCTCTTGGGGACAGACTCGGAGGGGGAAAATGGGGGCCCCGGACGGGAGGGACGCAGGTCCGCTCGAATCATTGGATGCCCTGCTGCATCGGCTGGTGGACATGGTCACCGGCAAGGACGGCCACGCGCCGGCGGACGACCACGGCCGGACGGTCGAGGAATCCGTGCGCCGCATCGAAACCAAGGCGGGACCGAAGGCGGGCTGAACTGACCCGCCTGGGATACTCCCTCGGCCCACGTCATACCGACGCGCGGGCGACCCACCTGTAAGGCATGGACACGCCGCCCGCGCCGTCTTCCCAGCGGCCGCCGAAATCCGTGGCGCCGGCCTGGCTGCTGGCGCTGGCGCTGCTTTATACCGCCTATCTGGCCGCCGAGATCGTGCTGCCCGTGCTGGTGGCCGCCCTGCTGGCGCTTGTGCTGGCGCCGCTGGCCGGGCGGCTGAAGCGCCAGGGGCTGCCGCGCGGGCTGGCGGCCGGACTGGTGACGGTGGCGGTGGTGGCGGCGGTGGGCTGGGGCGTCCAGATGCTGGCCACCCCGGCCGCCGAATGGGTGGCCCGCGCCCCCCAGAGCCTGGACGAGATCGAACGCAAGCTGCGCCCGGTGCGCGAGCCGGTGCGCCAGGCGCTGGAGGCGACCGAGCAGGTGGAACGCCTGGCCGGCACCGCCGAGAGGAAGAGCGTGGTCACCGTCAAGGACTTCGACTTGGGCGAGGTGTTCGTGGTCAGCCTGACCCAGTTGGCGGTCCAGGCGGTGATCGTGGTGGTGCTGCTGTTCTTCCTGTTGGCCTCGGGGCACAGGCTGGTGGCCCGCGCCGCCCGCGTCCCCCGCTCTCCCGAGGGCCGCCGCCGGGTGCTGGCGGTGGCGCGGCGCATCAAGCAGGACGTGTCGCTGTATCTGGGCCTGATAACCCTGGTCAATATCGGCCTGGGCGCCGTGACCGCGCTGGTGATGTGGGGACTGGACATGCCGACCCCGGCCCTGTGGGGCGTGCTGGCCGGCGCGATGAACTTCATCCCCTATGCCGGGTCGCTGGTGACCATGGCGGTGCTGGGCGTCGTCGGGCTGCTGTCCTTCGACGATGTCTGGCGCGGTCTGCTGCCCGCCCTGGCGTTCCTGGCCCTGACCAGCATCGAGGCCGATTTCGTCACCCCCATGGTGGTCGGCCGCCGCCTGACCCTTCCGCCCATGCTGGTGTTCCTGTCGCTGGTGGTATGGGGGTGGATGTGGGGGGTGGTGGGGGCATTGCTGGCGGTGCCGCTGTTGGTGATCCTGAAGGTGGTGGCCGACAATGTGCCGGCGCTGGCCCCGATGGCCGCCTTCCTGGGCGCCCCCGACTCCCGGCGGGGTTTGATGAACGGCAGGGTTGGGCCTAAACTCGCCCGGTCGAAAAAGGGGACGAGGGCATGAGGAAGGCGTTGGTCGTGGCGGCCGCCGTGGTGGCGGTGCTGATGGTGGCGGTGCTGATGGTTCCGGCGGTGCTGATGGTTCCGGCGGTGATCGACTGGAACCGCTACAAGGACGACATCGTCTCCCGCATCGAGGAGGCCACCGGCCGCGAGGTCACCATCGCCGGCGACATCGGCCTGCGCCTGCTGCCCTCTCCCGCCTTCACCGCCGAGCGCCTGACCATGGGCGATCTTCCCGGGGCCGGTGACGCCCCCTTCGCCACCATCGATGAACTGGCGATCCGCGTCGCCCTGCTGCCGCTGCTGACGGGGCGGGTGGCGGTGGAATCGCTGGTGCTCGACCGCCCGGTGGTCAACCTGGCGACGCGCCCCGAGGGCGGCGGCAACTGGACCTTCACGCCGTCCGACCAGCCCGCCGCCGGGGACGAGCCGGCGCCCCCCTCCCAGCCGGCCGAGGCCGGCGGCGGCGATGGCGGCTTGTCCGTGGACACCGTGGTCATCCGCGACGGTATCGTCACCTATCGCGGCGGCGAGGGTGACCCGCTGCGCGTCGACGCCATCGACGCCCGCGTCGAGGCCGGTGGCCCGTCGGGACCATTCAAGGCGGATGGCAGCCTGGCCGTCGCCGGGACCCACCTCACCTTCTCCGGCGCCGTCGACCGGGTGGGGGAACGGCGTGGGTCGACCGCGCGCCTGGCCGTGCAGGTGCTGGAAGCC
>JBFMHS010000070.1:0-15835 GCA_040751765.1 Pseudomonadota bacterium
GTGGCCGCAGTACTGGCAACTGAAGCGGTCGCGGAGGAAGACGTTGAAACGGGTGAAGGCGGGGCGGCGGGCGGCGGGGATGTATTCCTTCAGCGAGATCACGCTGGGGAGCCGGATGCTCCAGCTCGGCGAGCGGACCTCGCGGTCGTAGAGCGAGACGACGTTGACCCTTTCGGAGACGACCGCCTTCACCGCTTCCTGCCATGGCCATAGCGACAGCGGATAGTAGCTCAGCGGACGGAAGTCCGCGTTGAGAACCAGGGCGGGATAGCCTTCCAATGCTACCAATACCCACTCCATCGAAGGGTCATCACAAAATATAGAAAGTGGCGGGGCAAATCCATCCCCTGTTTGATGAAGCTTCCTTTACTTATTCGAGGCCGAAGGCCTGGCGCAGGAAGGCCAGGGCCAGCGAGGCGCCGGGGCCGTCGATGGAATGGCCCAGGCCGGGCCGCAGGTCCGTCAGCACGGGCACGCCGCTGGCGGCCAGCGCCTGCTCGGCGGCTGGCAGGCAGGCAGGGTTGACCACCTCGTCCTCGGCGCCGTGGACCAGCAGGGTGCGCGGGCGCGACCGCAGCTCGCCGGGCAGGGTCGCCGGCTCGACCAGGGCGCCCGAGAAGCCGACCACGGCAGCGCAGGCCCGAGGGCGGCGATAGGCCAGGTGCAGCGCCATCATGGTGCCTTGCGAGAAGCCCACCAGCGCCAGCGCGTCATCGCCCAGGCCGCGTGCCCCCAGCTCGCGGTCAAGGAAGGCGTCCACCAGCGGGGCGGTATCGCGGATGCCGGCCGCCAGGGCGGCGGTCGAGCGGTCCTGAAGCGAGAACCACTGGCGCCCGAACGGCGCCATGTCGTAGGGCTGGGGGGCATCGGGGGCGACGAAGGCGGCGTCGGGCAGGTGCGGTGCCAGCACCGGGGCCAGCGCGATCAGATCCGAGCCGTCGGTGCCGACGCCGTGCAGCAGCACCACCAGTTGGCGGGCCGGGCCGCCCGACGCCGGATCGGCGGAGGGGCCGGACAGGGAGGAAGGCGGCATGGCGGTGCTCCGGGCAGGGGGATGGACAGGACCTTGATTATGGTATGCTGGCGCCCATGCACCAACCCCGGGAAATCACGCGCTTCGCCCCCAGCCCCACCGGGCTGCTGCATCTGGGCCACGCCCACTCCGCCCTGTTCGCCGCCCGTGCGGCCGGCGCCGGCCGCTTCCTGGTGCGGCTGGAGGACATCGACCCCGGCCGCTGCCGCCCCGAATTCGAGGCCGCCATCCTCGAGGACCTGGCCTGGCTGGGCCTGGAGTGGGAGCGGCCGGTGCGCCGCCAGTCCGAGCATCTGGATGATTACGGTGCCGCCCTGGCGCGCCTGGAGGTGCTGGGGGTGATCTACCCCTGCTTCTGCACCCGCAAGGACATCCAGGACGAGATCGCCCGCGCCGGCCATGCCCCCCATGGTCCCGACGGCGTGCTCTATCCCGGCACCTGCCGCCGCCTCGAGCCCGCCCACGCCGCCGCGCGGCGGGAAGCGGGCGAGGCCTTCGCGTTGCGGATCGACGTGGAGCGGGCCGTGGCCATGGCCGGCCCGCTCCACTGGCACGACCGCGCCGCCGGCCGGCAGACGGCCGACCCGGCGGCCTTCGGCGACGTGGTGCTGGCGCGCAAGGACACGCCCACCAGCTATCATCTGGCGGTGACGGTGGACGACGCGTTGCAGGGGGTGACTCTGGTCACCCGCGGAGCCGACCTGTTCGCCGCCACCCATGTGCACCGACTGCTGCAGGCGCTGCTGGACCTGCCGGTGCCGGACTATCACCACCACCGCCTGCTGACCGACGAAACCGGCCGCCGCTTCGCCAAGCGCGACCGCTCGCTGACCATCGCCGCCCTGCGCCAGGCCGGGCACTCGCCGGCCGAGGTGCGAAAACTGGCCGGGTTCTAATCCTCGTCGCCGCAGGACTTGCAGTGGATGGCGCTGATCAGGGCCAGCCAGCCGGCGCCGACGCCGCCGGCGCCCAGCACCACCGTCCAGTATTCGCCCGACGGCACCTTGGCGATGGCGCCCAGGGTGGCGACGCCGGCCACGCCGACCAGCACGAACAGGCCCGAGGACCAGAAAAGGATGCTCTTGGCGTTCATCGCGCCCTCCCGTTCATTACTTGTTGCGCATATTCTACTCCAATCCCACGGCGGCGCCAGACGCAACTGGCGTCTTGCGCGCACATGCCGGTTGCTGCCAGCATCGGCGCTCGAGACACGCCACCGGAAGCGGAGCCCATGAGCGAGGACGTCGAGGCGCGCCACAAGGAGAAGATGGCCAAGAAAAAGGCCAGCCGGGACAAGCTGATGGCCCGCAAGCAAGGGGCCCGGGGATTGGTGATCGTCCATACCGGCCCCGGCAAGGGCAAGTCCACCGCCGCCTTCGGCATGGCCATCCGCTGCGTCGGCCACGGCATGCGGGTGGGCATCGTCCAGTTCATCAAGGGCGCCTGGGACACCGCCGAGCGGCGGGTGATGGAATCGCTGGGCGAGCTGGTGACCTTCCGGGCCATGGGCGAAGGCTTCACCTGGGAGACCCAGGACCGCGCCCGCGACATGGCCGCCGCCGCCCGCGCCTGGGAAACCGCCACCGCCATGCTGGCCGATCCGGACATCGCCATGGTGGTCCTGGACGAGATCAACGTGGCGCTGCGCTACGACTACCTGCCGCTGGACGCGGTGCTGGACGCCATCGCCGCCCGGCCCGAAGGCCAGCACGTGGTGCTGACCGGCCGCAACGCGCCGCCCCGGCTGATCGAAGCCGCCGACCTGGTCACCGAGATGGCCCTGGTCAAGCACCCGTTCCGTGACGGCATCAAGGCCCAGCCGGGGGTGGAATTCTAGAAGAGGGATGCGATGACGCGCTTCATCCTGGCCATGATCCTCGCCGCCCTGTCGTGGGCCGTGTCGGCCACTGCCCAGCCGGTCACCGACCAGACCCGCCTGGTCGCCAAGGCGGTGGCCACCGTCGAACGCCTCCGCGCCGAACGCAACCTGGCGCCCGACCTGTCGTCGGCGCTGGCCCGGGCCAGGGCGGTGATGGTGGTGCCCGACCTGGTCAAGGGCGGCTTCATCCTGGGCGCGGAATACGGCACCGGCGTGCTGCTGACCCGCGACGGCGACGGACGCTGGTCGGGGCCGGCCTTCTATTCCATCGCCTCGGGCTCGGTGGGATTGCAGGCGGGCGTGCAGGACGCCGAGGTGATGTATGTGATCATGACCCAGGGCGGGCTGACGGCGGTGATGGACAACCGTTTCAAGGCCGGAGCCGACGTGGGGGTGGCCGTCGCCACCGCCGGTGCCGGCGCCGAAGCCGCCACCACCACCAATCTCAACGCCGACATCGTGGCCTTCTCGAAGGCGGTCGGGCTCTATGGCGGCGCCAGCCTGGAAGGGGCCGGCATCCTGCCCCGCGACTCGTGGAACGCCGCCTATTACGACGGCAATCCCAGCCCCGCGGATATCCTGATCCGGCGGGTGGTGGACAATCCGCAGGCCGACCGGCTGAGGGATGTCCTTGCCCGCTGAGTCCCGCACCCCCGCCCTGATGCTCCAGGGCACCGGCTCCGACGTGGGCAAGTCGCTGCTGGTGGCCGGGCTGGCCCGGGCGCTGGTCCGGCGCGGCCTGACGGTATTGCCGTTCAAGCCGCAGAACATGTCCAACAACGCCGCCGTCACCGCCGACGGCGGCGAGATCGGCCGCGCCCAGGCCTTGCAGGCCCGCGCCTGCGGCGTCGCGCCCCATTCCGACATGAACCCGGTGCTGCTGAAGCCGCAATCGGAGACCGGCGCCCAGGTGGTGGTGCAGGGCAGGGTGCTGGCCTCGGCCACCGCGCGGGACTATCACGCGCTCAAGACAAGCCTGTTGCCCAGGGTGCTGGAAAGCTTCGAACGCCTGCGGTCGCGCGCCGAGCTGGTGCTGGTGGAGGGTGCAGGCAGCGCCGCCGAGGTCAATCTGCGTGCCGCCGACATCGCCAACATGGGCTTCGCCGAGGCCGCCGACGTCCCCGTGGTGCTGGTCGGCGACATCGACCGCGGCGGCGTTATCGCCGCCATCGTCGGCACCTGGGAGCTGTTGTCGCCGCCCGAGCGGGCCCGCACCAAGGGGTATTTGATCAACAAGTTCCGCGGCGACCCCGCCCTGTTCACCCCGGCGCTGGAACTTATCAAGGCCCGCACCGGGCTCGACTGCCTGGGCGTGGTGCCGTGGTTCGCCGGCGCCGCCCTGCTGCCGGCCGAGGACGCCCAGTCGCTGGCCAGCCGACGGGGCGACGGCGCCTTCCACGTGGCAGTGCCCCACCTGTCGCGCATCGCCAATTTCGACGATTTCGATCCGCTGGCCGCCGAGCCGGGGGTGCGGCTGACCATCGTGCCGCCGGGCACGCCGCTGCCCGCCGACGCCGACCTGGTGGTGTTGCCGGGCTCCAAGTCCACCATTGCCGACCTCGGCTTCCTGCGCGCCCAGGGCTGGGACATCGACATCCTGGCCCATGCCCGCCGGGGCGGCCGCGTGCTGGGCATCTGCGCCGGCTACCAGATGCTGGGGCGCTCGGTCGCCGACCCGGCCGGCGTCGAGGGGCCGGCCGGCGGCACGGCGGCCGGGCTGGGCTTGCTGGACGTGGACACCGTGATGGCCGGTGACAAGGTGCTGACCGAGGCGCGGGGCCGTTGCGATGACGCAACGGTCTTCGGCTACGAGATGCACATGGGCCGCACCACCGGCCCGGACACCCGGCGCCCCATGCTGGAACTGGAGACCGGACCCGACGGCGCCCGTTCGGCCGACGGCCGTATCATGGGCTGCTACCTGCACGGCCTGTTCGCCTCGGACTCTTTCCGCCACGCCCTGCTGGGCGGATCGGGGGTGGACTACGAGGCCCGGGTCGAGGCGGTGCTCGACGACCTGGCCGAGCACATGGAACGGTATGTGGCGGTGGACAAGCTGCTTGGGGCCGCGCGCGGCTCATGCGAGCACTGAGCGGGCGGCCAAGCGCGCGGACGCGGACGCCCGGCGAGGCCGGATCCTGACTAACGCCTGCCGCCGGCCAGCCTGACCGCCTCGGGCCGGGCGCGCAGCCGGCCCATGGCCCACACCCCCAAGAACGGCCCCGGCGCCAGCGCCGCGAATGCCCAGACCCAGCCCGCCGCCTCCACCAGCACCGGCACCAGATGGATGGTCGCCAGCGACAGCAGGAAGCCGACGCAGGTCTGGGTGGTCAGCATGGTGCCCACATGGGCGCGGTCTGACAGCTCGATGACGCTGGACGAGAATTGCGCGGAATCCGCCACGATAGTGATGCCCCAGGCCAGGCACACCGCCACCGTCAACCAGGCGGGGGCGCCGAAGGTCAGGCCGGACAGCAGCGCCAAGGTGCCGCTGGCGGCCATGGCCGCCATGGTCACCGTGGTCCGCCCCCAGCGATCGGCGAGCCAGCCGCCGCCCAGGCAGCCGACGGCGCCGCCCACCCCAACCACCAGAAAGGTGGCGGCGCCGGCCCACTCGGCGGCGATGCCGCGCTGGGCGAAGCTGGCGGCCAGGAAGCCTCCGATCCACGCCCACATGGCGTAGAGCTCCCACATATGGCCCCAATAGCCCATGTTGGCCAGCCGGAGCGGCTTGTCGCGGAAGGCGTTGAGCACGTAGCCGGGCTGGAAGGGCGGCGCCTTGGCCAGGTTTGGGCCCAGCCCGACCCATCCGATCAGCAGCCCGGCCAGGGCCGCCGAGCCCGATGCCAGGACGACGGTCAGCCGCCAGTCCAGCCCGCCCAGCGCGTTGAACAGATGCGGCGAGCCCGAGCCCAGGGTCAGGGCGCCGACCAGCAAGCCGATCAGCAGCCCCATGTCGCCTCCCATGCCTCGATTGCCGGCAATCGAATTGTTCGTGGCCTGCCTATCCCTGGCATCGTTCGAAGCCGGGGGCAGAACACGTGCCCAGGTGGACACCATTTTCATGCCCACCGGGTAGACCCCGGCCATGCAGAAGCCGGTGACGAAGCGGCAGGCCAGCACCCAGGGCGAGGCGGGGTCGAAGGCCAGCAGGCCCAGATTGGCCACCGCCGCCACCCACGCCGAGGCCCGGAAGAAGTGATGCAGCTCCCAGCGGTCGGCCAGGCCCAGGATCGCGCTGGTCAACGTTCCGCACACGAAACCAACCGCCACCAGGCTGGTGAACAACGACACGTGGAAGGCGTCGAGGGAGCCTTGCGCCTGGAGCGCCGGCAGCACGGCGGTGGCCGAGAACCACAAAGACAGCGCCATCACCTCGCAGACCGCCACCAGGGCGATGGCCCGCCATTTCCCGCTCATGCCTGGATCCACATCAGCAGCGCCACCAGGCCGGCGTCCACCACGCAGGCCACCATGAACAGGTGGAGCCCCTTGTCCATGTCGGCAACCGTGGCCCGGGCGCGGCCCGACCCGATCCATTTCTCGTCCACGGTCAGGCCGGGATATTTGCGTGGCCCGCCCAATGCCAAGCCGAGAGCGCCGGCCATGGCGGCCTCGGGCCAACCGGAATTGGGGCTCTTGTGGTGGCGGGCGTCGGTCAGCATGGTCCGCAGGGCCGCGATGGGCCGCGCCCCGGCCGAGAACACCGCCGCCACCGCCAGGATCACCGCCGCCAGCCGCGCCGGAACCCAATTCATGACGTCGTCCAGCCGCGCCGAGGCCCAGCCGAACGAGCGGTACTTGTCGTTGCGGTAGCCCACCATGCTGTCGAGCGTGTTGACCGCCTTGTAGGCCAGCATGCCGGGCAGGCCCAGCAGCGCGTACCAGAACACCGGCGCCACCACCGCGTCGGAGAAGTTCTCGGCCAGGCTCTCGATGCCGGCACGCGCCACGCCGTGCTCGTCCAGTGCCTGGGGGTCGCGGCCGACGATGCGCGACACCGCGAAGCGCCCGGCCTCCAGGCCCTTGCCCTCCAGAGCGCGGGCGACGTCGTTCACATGGTCGAACAGGCCGCGCTGGGCCAGCAGCGTCGCCGCCACGAACACCTCGACCACCCAGGCATGGGGGATGGCGCGGGCGACGAAGGCGATGGCCGCGCCGGCCGCCACCGCCGGTCCCACCACCAGCGGCACCAGCAGCACGCCGCGCCGGCGGCGCTCGGCCTCGCCGCGTTCGGGGCGGTTGAGGCGCTTGTCCAGCCGGCCGATCAGCCGGCCGACCAGCACCACCGGATGCGGCAGCAGCCGGAACAGCGGCCCCATCTCGCCCAACGCGGCGTCCAGCGCGATGGCGAGAAAGAGCAGGAACAGCGCATCGGGCGCGTGGCCGAACTGGGTGCCGAGGGGAAGCATGGCGGAAGCATAAAGAGAGGGGGGCAGACTGGCAACTTGAGGAGGCGCGGCGAAAGCGCCTATAGTCCGCCCTCGCACCGCCCGGCCGGAGGCACGGACCAGCCGGCACGACGACTGAACGCACGAAGGCAAGGACCACGCGCATGACGGTGAGGACTGGGGTGATGATCTGCGGCCACGGCAGCCGCGACGGCGACGCCATCCGCGAGTTCGACGGCCTGGCGGCGCATCTGCGGGCCCGCCTGCCCCAATACCTGGTCGAGAGCGGCTACCTGGAGTTCGCCCGCCCGATCATCCGCGACGGCCTGGAAAAGCTGAAGGAAGCGGGCGTCGGGCGAATCCTGGCGGTGCCCGGCATGCTGTTCGCCGCCGGCCACGTCAAGAACGACCTGCCGTGGGAGATCAACTCCTTCGCCGCCGAGAACCCCGGCATCCAGGTCAGCTTCGGCCGCGAGCTGGCCATCGACCTCAAGCTGATCAACGCCTCGGCCGCCCGCATCGAGGAGGCCGAGAGGGCCGGCTCCCCGGGTGTCGCGCGCAAGGACACCCTGCTGTTGGTGGTCGGGCGAGGCACCAATGACCCCGACGCCAATTCCAACGTCGCCAAGGTCGCCCGCATGCTGTGGGAAGGCATGGGCTTCGGCTGGACCGAGGTGGCCTTTTCCGGCGTCGCCTATCCACTGGTCGATCAGGCGCTGGAGAAGGTGACCCGGCTCGGCTTCAAGCGAATTGTCGTCTTCCCTTACTTTCTGTTCACCGGCGTGCTGGTCAAACGCATCCACGCCTGGGTCGATGCCGCCGCCGCCGCCAATCCCGGGGTGGAATTCCTCAAGGCGCCCCATCTCAACGACCATCCGCTGGTCATCGACAGCTTCGTCGAGCGGGTCGAGGAGATCCTGCGGGGCGAGACCCACATGAACTGCACGCTCTGCAAGTACCGCGAGCAGGTGGTCGGTTATGAGGCCAGCGTCGGCGCCATCCAGGCCGGGCATCACCATCACGTGCGCGGGGTGGGCACCGACGACGACCATCACCACCACGACCATGACCATGACCACGACCACGGCCATGGTCACCACCACCACCATCATCATCACCACCATCACCACGACTGAGGCCGCGCGGTGGAGCCGGTCTTCGACGCCTATGTGATGGTGGACTGGAGCGCCGAGTCCAAGCCAAAGACCGGCGCCGACAGCATCTGGATCGCCTGTCTGGAGCGCGGCACCGCCGGGCTGGAGGAGCGGCTGGTCGCCAATCCGCCCACCCGCGCCCAGGCGGTGGCGGCGCTGGCCGACCTGTTGTCGGACCTGGCGGCGCGCGGCCTGACCGTGCTGGCCGGTTTCGACTTCTGCCTGGGCTTCCCCGCCGGCTTCCAGGCCGCCCTGGGGGCGCGCGACTGGCGCGACGCCTGGCGCCGTCTGCGGGCCGAGATCCGCGACGGCGACGACAACACCAACAACCGCTTCGCGGTGGCCGCCGACCTGAACCGCCGCACCGGGCCTGGCGCGGCGCCGTTCTGGGGCTGCCCGGCCGGCGCCGCGTCGGAGAGCCTGACGCCCACCAAGCCGGCGGCCTACGGCTTTCCCGACAAGCGGCTGGCCGAGGCCCGCCTGCCCGGCACCCGGCCGGTGTGGCAGCTGGCCTATGCCGGAAGCGTCGGCGGCCAGACCCTGGTCGGCATTCCCCGCCTCGAGGAACTGCGGTCCCATCCGTGGCTGGCCGAGGTGACGCGGGTGTGGCCCTTCGAGACCGGCCTGCGGCCGCTGGCGAAATCGTCGGACTGGCGGGTACTGCTGGCCGAGGTGTGGCCTTCGATGATCTCGGTCGCTCCTTCCGCGGGGGAAATCCGCGACCGCGCCCAGGTGCTGGCCCTGGCCCGCCACTTCGCCCGGCTGGATTCGGCCGGCGAGCTGGGGCGCCTGTTCGCCGGCGACCCGGCCCTGACCGCCGGGGAACGGGTGACGGCCGAGTGCGAGGAGGGCTGGATCCTGGGCGCCGCCGCGCCGGGGCGCGTCGACATCCACGCCTGGATCAAGGACCCGGCGGAAATTTACCGCCAGAGCTTTGCCACCATCCGCCGCGAGGCCGATCTCGACCGCGTCCCCGACGACCTGCGCGACCTGGCGGTGCGGGTGGTCCATGCCTGCGGCATGACCGACGTGGCGGCCGACCTGGCCTGGAGTGACGGTGCCGGAGCGGCCGGACGCGATGCGTTGCGGCGCGGCGCCCCCGTGCTGGTGGATGCCGAGATGGTCGCCCACGGCATCATCGGGCGCCGCCTGCCGCTGGCCAACAAGGTGATTTGCACCCTCAACGAGCCGTCGGTGGCCCGCATGGCGGCCGAATTGGGCACCACACGGTCGGCCATGGCGGTGGAATTGTGGCGGCCGCACCTGGACGGCGCCGTGGTGGCCATCGGCAACGCGCCGACCGCCCTGTTCCGCCTGTTGGAAATGATGGACGAGGGCGCGCCGCGCCCGGCCCTGGTGCTGGGCTTCGCCGTCGGTTTCGTCGGTGCCGAGGAATCCAAGGAGGCGCTGATCCAGTCCGGCCTGCCCTTCGTCTGCGTCCGCGGCCGCCGCGGCGGCAGCGCCATGGCGGCGGCAGCGGTCAACGCGCTGGCGGCGGGGAACGAGGCATGACCCCCTGGCTGAGCATCGTCGGCATCGGCGAGGACGGCTTCGGCGGTCTGACCCCGGCCGCCCGTGCCACGGTCGAGGCGGCCGAGGTGCTGGTGGGCGGCGAGCGGCATCTGGCCATGGTTCCCGGTGGCCAGGAGCGCCATTCGTGGCCCACGCCCTTCGCCGCCGGCCGGGACCTGCTGGAGCGGTTGCGGCCGCGCCGGGTGACGGTACTGGCCTCGGGCGACCCCATGTGGTTCGGTGCCGGCGCCACGCTGGCGCGTTGGTTCGACCCCGCCGAGGTCACCGTGGCGCCGCATCCCGGCGCCTTCTCGCTGGCCGCCGCGCGGCTGAAATGGCCGCTGCAGGACGTCCTGTGCCTGACCGCCCACGGCCGGCCGCTGGCGGCGTTGGCGCTGCATTTCCAACCCGGCCGCCGATTGCTGGTGCTGTCCGAGGATGATGCCACACCGGCGGCCCTCGCCGCCCTGCTGGCCGAGCGGGGATTCGCGGCCTCGCGCGTCACTGTTCTGGAGCGCTTGGGCGGACCGGCCGAAAGGGTGATCCCAATCACTGAAGGGCCGTTCGATCCCTTGAACCTGGTGGCGGTCGAGGTGGCCGGCGGGCCGGGGCTGCCGCTGCTGCCCGGCCTGCCCGACGACGCCTTCGAGCATGACGGCCAGCTGACCAAGCGCGAGATCCGTGCCGTCACCTTGTCGTCGCTGGCGCCGCTGCCGGGCCAGCTGCTGTGGGACGTGGGGGCGGGATCAGGGTCGGTGGCCATCGAGTGGATGCGGGCCGGCGGCCGCGCCGTCGCCATCGAGGACCGCCCCGACCGCGCCGACCGCATCGCCCGCAACGCGGTCAGGTTGGGCGTGCCCGGCCTGGAGATCGTCCAGGCCCGCGCCCCCGACGGCCTGCCCTGGTCCGACCCCGACGCGGTGTTCGTCGGCGGCGGCGTCTCCATGCCCGGCGTGCTGGACGCCTGCTGGCAGGCCCTGAGGCCCGGCGGCCGGCTGGTCGCCAACGCCGTCACCACCGAGGCCGAGGCGGTGGTGCTGGGTTTCCACGCCGCCCATGGCGGCACCCTCGGCCGCTTGGCGGTGACCCGGCTGGAACCCACCGGCCGCTTCCACACCTGGGCGCCGGCAGCGCCGGTCACCCAATATGTGGGGGTGAAGCCATGACCGGGACCCTGTACGGCATCGGCGTCGGTCCCGGTGATCCCGAACTGCTGACCGCCAAGGCCATCCGCATCCTCGGCGCCGCGCCGGTGCTGGCCTGGCCGGCGCCGCTGGAGGGTGAGGGCATGGCGCGGAGCATCGCCGCCGCCCACATCCCCGCCGGCCGCGCCGAGATCGCCATCCGCCTGGCCTTCCGCCCCGAACGTGACGACACCGACGCCGCCTATGGCGCCGCCGCCGAGGAGATCGCCGCCCATCTGGAGGCGGGCCGCGACGTCGCCGTGCTGTGCGAGGGCGATCCGCTGTTCTTCGGCTCCTTCATCTATCTGATGGCCCGGCTGGCGCCTCGCTTCCCGGTCGAGGTGGTGCCCGGCGTGCCGGCCATGATGGCCGCCGCCGCCGCCTTGCGCACCCCCGTCGCCACCCTCGACGACGCCGTCGCGATCATCCCCGCCACCCTGCCCGCCGAGCGCATCGAATCACTGCTGGCCGCCGCCGACGCCGCGGTGGTGATGAAGGTCGGGCGCCATCTCGGCAAGGTCCGCGCGGTGCTCGACCGCATGGGGCTGGCCGGCCATGCCTGGCTGGCCGAGAAGGTCGGCCATCCCGGCCAACGCCTGGCGCCGCTGGCCGAGATCGACCAAGCTCCCTATTTTTCCCTCATCCTGGTGCATAAGCCATGATCGCGGTCATCGTTCTTACCCCCGCCGCCCTCGATACCGGCCGCCGGGTCGCCGCCGCCCTGCCCGGCGCCACGCTCCACGCCCTGGCCGGCCGCGTCGCCGCCGAGGATGCCACCATGGTTGCCGAGATGGCGCCGCATCTACGGGCGCTGTTCGCCGCTGGCACCACCATCGTCGGCGTCTGCGCCGCCGGCATCCTGATCCGCGCCCTGGCGCCGCTGCTGGCGGACAAACACGCCGAGCCGCCGGTGCTGGCGGTTGCTCCCGACGGTTCGGCGGTGGTGCCGCTGCTGGGCGGCCATCATGGCGCCAATGTCCTGGCACGCCGGCTGGCCGCCGCCCTGGCCTGCCCCGCCGCCGTCACCACCGCCGGCGACCTGGCGCTGGGGCTGGCGCTCGACGAGCCGCCGGCGGGCTGGACCGTGGCCAATCCCGAGGCCGCCAAACCGGTCGCCGCCATGCTGCTGGCCGAGGGTCCGGTGCGGCTGGAGGTGGAGGCCGGCGATGCAGGCTGGCTGGCCGGCCTGCCCTTCACCGATGCCGCCGAGCTGGAGGTCCGCGTCACCGACCGCGCCGTCGAGCCCGACGACAACGAGCTGGTGCTGCATCCTCCGACCCTGGCGCTGGGCGTCGGCTGCGAGCGCGGCTGCGACCCGGCCGAGCTGGAGGCGCTGGTCCGCGATACCCTGGCCGCCGAGGCGCTGGCCCCGGCCTCGATCGCCTGCGTGGCCTCGGTGGATCTCAAGGCCGACGAAGCGGCGGTGCACGCCCTGGCCGGCGCGCTGGGGGTGCCCGCCCGCTTCTTCACCGCCGCCCGGCTGAATGCCGAGGCCGGCCGCCTCGCCACCCCGTCCGAGATCGTGATGCGGGAGATCGGCTGCCCCGGCGTCTCCGAGGGTGCCGCCCTGGCCGCCGCCGGACCGGACTCCGAGCTGGTGGTCGCCAAGACCAAGTCCCGGCGCGCCACCATGGCGGTCGCCCGGGCCCGCCACGACATCGACCCGTCGGCGGTGGGGCGGGCGCGCGGCCGGCTGTTCATCGTCGGCATCGGGCCCGGCAGCGCCGACATGCGCACCCCCGAGGCCTCGGCCGCCATCGCCACCTCCACCGACCTGGTCGGCTACGGCCTCTATCTCGACCTGCTGGGTGCCGCCGCCGCCGGCAAGGCCCGGCACGAGAGTGGCCTGGGCGCCGAGGCCGACCGCGCCCGCATGGCGCTGGACCTGGCCGCCGAGGGCCGCACGGTGTCGCTGGTCTGCTCGGGCGACGCCGGCATCTACGCCCTGGCCACCCTGGCTTTCGAGCTGATGGACCGCGAGCGGCGGCCGGACTGGCTGCGCCTGGAGGTCACCGTGGTGCCGGGCGTGTCCGCCCTGCAAGCCGCCGCCGCCCGCGCCGGGGCGCCGGTCAACCACGACTTCTGCACCATCTCGCTGTCCGACTTGCTGACCCCGTGGCAGAGCATCGAAAGGCGCCTGAAGGCCGCCGCCGAGGCCGATTTCGTGGTCTGCTTCTACAATCCGGTCAGCCAGCGCCGCCGCGACCAGCTGGCCCGCGCCCGCGACATCCTGTTGACCGGCCGCCCCCCCGAAACCCCGGTGATCCTGGCCCGCCAGCTCGGCCGCCCGGAGGAGAAGGTGGAAGTCGTCACCCTGGGCGAGCTGACCCCGGACCATGCCGACATGCTGACCATGGTGGTGGTGGGCAATTCCGAGACCCGCCGCCTTGAACTGCCCTCGGGGACACGGGTCTACACGCCACGGGGATATGCCAGAAAGCTGTGAGGATGAACCCTAATTCCGCCACGATCCGGCGCGAATAAGGGGAGCCCGCCTACTCGTTGGCGGCCTTGAGCACCGCGCGGGCCTCGTGCTCGTCGATCTGGTGGATGTCGGACAGGTGGATTTCCCAGTTCTGCACGAACTCCTCGACCGCGAGGGCCAGGCACTCGTCGAGCGACTTGCCGGTCTCGGCGGCAAGCGCCTCGAGCCGTTGCTTGAGCTCGCTGGAGATGGTGACCGCCAGGGTTTCCATGACCTTGTCCTCTGTTGCCCGCCCATTGGGGGTGGGGTCACCTTACAACCAATGCCACGGCGTTGCCAGTTCCGAGACAGCCTCCGTCCATGGTAGAAGCCCCCATGCCCGCCAAGACACCCCGTTCGCGCGACACCCTCGCCGTCGACCCCTCCGACCGCATCCCCGCTTCGGGGGGCGGCGACCCGCCGCGCCGGCCGAAGCGGGACAAGGCACCGCGCACGCCCAAGGGGCCGCGCCGGCGGTCGTGGCTGGGCCGGTTGCTCGTATGGGGCGTCACCCTGGCGATCTGGGCCGGCGTCGGCGTGGCCGGCGTGGTCGCCTACTACGCCATCGACCTGCCCGACATCGACCGCATGACCGCCACCACCCGGCGGCCCAGCGTGCAGTTCGTCTCGGTGGAGGGCGAGACCTTCGCCGCCTATGGCGACATCTACGGCCAGCCGCTGGAGCTACGCGAGATCTCGCCCCACATCGCTCAGGCGGTGATCGCCACCGAGGACCGCCGCTTCTACAGCCATTTCGGGGTCGACCTGTGGGGCCTGGCCCGCGCGGCGCTGACCAACCTGCGCGCCGGCAGGGTGGTGCAGGGCGGCTCGACCATCACCCAGCAGCTGGCCAAGAACCTGTTCCTGACCCCCGAGCGTTCGGTCAAGCGCAAGGTGCAGGAGCTGCTGATGGCACTGTGGCTGGAGAACCGCTTCAGCAAGGACCAGATCCTGACCCTGTACCTCAACCGGGTCTATCTGGGGTCCGGCACCTTCGGCGTCGACGCCGCCGCCAAGCGCTATTTCGACGTCTCCGCGCGCAAGACCACCTTGTACCAGTCGGCGGTGATCGCCGGCCTGCTGAAGGCGCCAAGCCGCTACAGCCCGCTCAACGACCCCGAGGCCAGCCACAAGCGCACCGTCGAGGTGCTGCAGAACATGGTCGAGGCCGGCTTCATCGACCAGAAGGCGGTGGACATGGCGGCGCTGCAAGGCGCCGCCCAGGCCACCCGCCGTCCCGTCCCCGCCGGGCGCTACTTCGCCGACTGGCTGATGGGCGAACTGGCGGGCATGGCCGAGCTGCAAGGGCGCGACCTGGTGGTCCACACCACGCTGGACGCCGGCCTGCAACGCGCCGCCGAGAAGGCGCTCAAGGAGCTGATCGACAAGACCGGCGCCAAGAACAAAGTCACCCAGGGCGCCATCGTGGTCATGAGCCCCGACGGCGCGGTGCGCGCCCTGGTCGGCGGCGCCGACTACGACGACAGCCAGTTCAACCGCGCCACCCAGGCCCGGCGCCAACCGGGTTCGGCCTTCAAGCCCTTCGTCTACCTGGCCGCGCTGGAGCATGGCCTGGCGCCGCACGACGTCTTCGACGACGCCCCCATCAAGCTGGGCAAGTGGAGCCCGGGCAACTACAACGGCCGCTTCGAGGGGCCGGTGACCCTGCACCACGCCTTCGCCCAGTCCACCAACACCGTCGCCGTGCGCCTGATCGACGAGGTCGGCCCCCCCCGGGTGGTGGCGGCGGCGCACCGCCTCGGCATCTCCTCGGCCCTGGGCAACGACGCCTCGCTGGCGCTGGGGACCAGCGAGGTCACCCTGCTGGAGCTGACCACCGCCTACGCCCCCTTCGCCAATGGCGGCGACGGCGTGGCCGCCTTCGGCATCGACCGGGTCACCGATCCGGACGGAAGAGTGATCTGGAGCCGCCAGGGCGGCGGCTTCGGTCCGGTGATCGGCCCCGACACCCTGGCCGGCATGCACGAGATGATGCGGGCGGTGGTCGAGGAGGGCACCGGCAAGGCCGCCCGCCTGGACCGCCCCGCCGCCGGCAAGACCGGCACCACCCAGGACTACCGGGACGCCTGGTTCATGGGGTTCACCGCCGACTACGTCGCCGGCGTGTGGCTGGGCAACGACGACCAGCGCAACGAGATGAAGAAGGTGACCGGCGGCGGCCTGCCGGCCCAGCTGTGGAAGACGGTGATGCTGGCCG
>JBFMHS010000071.1:0-3037 GCA_040751765.1 Pseudomonadota bacterium
GAGGAGGGAAACATCATGTTGCATGGCAAGGTCCTGGTTGCCCAGGGCGGCGGTCCGACCGCGGTCATCAACCAATCCATGGCGGGCGTGGTGCTGGAAGCGCGCAAGTTCCGCAACGTCGAGTTGGTCTACGGCGCCTATCACGGCGTGCGGGGCATCATCAACGAGGACTTCCTGGACCTGACCCAGGAAACCAGCCACAACCTGGAAATGGTCGCCGAGACCCCGTCCTCGGCGCTGGGCTCGACCCGCGACAAGCCCGACCTCAAGTACTGCCAGGAGATCTTCAAGGTCCTGCAGGCGCACGGAATCGCCTATTTCTTCTACATCGGCGGCAACGACTCGTCGGATACCGTGCGCATCGTCTCGGAGGAGGCGCGCAAGGCCGGCTATCCCCTGCGCTGCATCCACATCCCCAAGACCATCGACAACGACCTGGTGCTGAACGACCACACCCCGGGCTTCCCCTCGGCGGCGCGCTTCGTGGCCCAGGCGTTCTCGGGCGCCAACCTGGACAACGCGGCGCTGCCGGGCGTCTATTGCGCGGTGGTGATGGGCCGCCATGCCGGCTTCCTGACCGCCGCCTCGGCGCTGGGCAAGAAGTTCCCCGACGACGGCCCGCACCTGATCTACCTGCCCGAGCGCACCTTCAAGGTCGACAAGTTCCTGGGCGACGTCAAGGCGACCATGGACAAGTTCGGCCGTTGCGTCATCGCGGTGTCCGAGGGCATCCACGACGAGGACGGCGCGCCCATCATCACCAAGCTGGCCAGCGAGGTGGAGAAGGACGCCCACGGCAACGTGCAGCTGTCGGGCACCGGCGCGTTGGCCGACCTGCTGTGCGAGGAGATCAAGGGCAAGCTGGGCATCAAGCGGGTGCGCGGCGATACCTTCGGTTATCTCCAGCGCTCCTTCATCGGCTGCGTCTCCGACGTGGACCAGCGCGAGGCCCGCGAGGTGGGCGAGAAGGCGGTCCAGTTCGCCATGTGGGGCGACCAGGACGGTTCGGTGGTCATCAAGCGCACCGGCTTCTACTCGGTGGACTACCAGCTGGCGCCGCTGGAGGCGGTGGCGGGCAAGACCCGCGTCATGGAGGACGAGTTCATCTCGTCCTGCGGCACCGACGTCACCGACGCCTTCCGCATGTATCTGCGCCCGCTGCTCGGCTCGCGCATGCCGGACGCCTACCGGCTGCGCAAGAACCTGGTGCCGAAGATCCTGAAATAGGCATCGGTCCCCTCCCCCGGCCCGGCCGGGGGAGGGGCCATCCTCACCGCTTCCCGATCCGCTCCACCAGCCGCGCATAGTCCTCGCGGCGGTAGCCGTCGAGCACCGCGTGCACTTCCTCGGGCGGCGTGCCCAGGTGGCGCAGCACCTGGCCGGTGAGTTGCAGGCTGCCCTCCAGGATCTCGGGGACCACGGCGGTGGCGCCGCTCTCCTCCAATCCCTTGGCCTGGCGCAGGTCGCGCGCGCGGACCAGGATGTGCAGCTCGGGGAACAGATGCCTCAGGCGCGGCACCAGCTTCTCGCGGCTGGACCCCGAATCGATGGTCATCACCACCGCCCGGGCACGGGCGGCGCCGACCTGCTTGAGCACGTCGATCTTGCGGATGTCGCCGAAGAACACCGGCTCGCCCCTGTCGCGCAGCTCGGCCACCATGCGCGGGTCGCGGTCGATGGCGAGATAGGGGATGCCCTGCTCGGCCAGGATTCGCGCCACCGTCTGGCCGACGCGGCCATAGCCGGCGATGATGACGTGGTCGGTGAGGTCCGCCGCCTCGCGCCCAGGCGCCGCCTTTTCGGCCTCGCCCTTGCGCGAGCGCTTCTCCACCCAGTCGCCGGCCCATGCAAGCGCCGGGGTCGCCGCCATGCTGACCGCCACGATGGTCGCCACCAGTTCGGCGGCGGACGGATCGACGATCCCGTTGCCGGTGGCCCGGGCCAGCACCACGAAGGCGAACTCGCCGCCCTGGGCCAGCACAAGACCAAGATGGATGGCGGTCGCCGGAGGAAACCGGAAGGCCAACGCCAGCAGCGCCAGAACCATCGTCTTGCCCACCAGCAGCGCCAGCACCCCGCCCAGCACCTCGGGCAGGCGCAAGGCCATCGCCTCGATGTCGATGGTCATGCCGACGGTCAGGAAGAACAGGCCCATCAGCAGCCCGCGCACCGGTTGCAGGTCGGCTTCGACCTGATGGCGGTACTCGGTGCTGGCCAGCAGCATGCCGGCCAGGAAGGCGCCCAGCGCCTGCGACAGCCCGGCCTCCTCGGTGGCGAAGCCGGTGCCGATGACCGCCAGCAGCGCGGCGGCCACGAAGGCCTCGGGCGAGCGCGAGGCGGCGACCACGTGGAAGATCGGCCGGAGCGCCAGGCGGCCGAGGACGAAGATGGCGATCATCACCACCGCCGCCTTGGCCACCGCGAAGATCATCGCCCAGGCCATGGTGCCGGTATCGCCGTGCAGCAGCGGGATCAGCACCAGCAACGGCACCACGGCCAGGTCCTGGAGGATCAGCACCGCCACCGCCACGCGGCCGGTCTGGGTGGTCAGCTCGCCCCGGTCCGACAGCGTCTGGAGCACGAAGGCGGTAGACGAGAAGGCCAGCGCCAGGCCGACCACCAGCGCCGCCGAGAAGCCCAGGCCGTCCATCCCCACCGCCAGCGCCGCCACCGCCCCGGTCAGCAGCAGCTGCGCCGTGCCCAGGCCGAAGATGTAGTGGCGGATGACCTTCAGGCGCTCCCACGACAGCTCGAGGCCGATCATGAACAGCAGCACGACGATGCCGAGCTCGGCCAGCGAGCGGGTGCCCTCGCCCTCCTCGATCAGGTTGAAGCCGGCCGGGCCGGCCAGGCTGCCCATGACGAGATAGCCGAGAATGGGGCTGACGCGCAGCCGCACGCACAACGGCGTCACCACCACCGCGATGGCGAGGAACAGGATGACTTCCAGGACGACACTGTTGTGCAAGGGACCGCTTCTCCAGACGGACGTCTTCTAACGTCTTGCGCCCATCATATGAAGATAGGGGCGAACGCG
>JBFMHS010000072.1:0-2440 GCA_040751765.1 Pseudomonadota bacterium
GGCTGCCCCGAGGGCATCCTGTCGGCGGTGGCCATCCGCGCCATGGGTGGCGAGTTCATGGCCCGCATCGACCCGCAACTGGCCACCGAGCGCCGCGCCGTCGAGGAAGCCGGCGTGGACATGGCCCGGTGGTGGGGGTTGGAGGAATTGGTGCGGTCCGAGAACGTCATGTTCTGCGCCACCGGCATCACCACCGGCCTGCTGTTCGAAGGGGTCGAGCGGACCTCGAAATTCGAGAAGACCCAGACCCTGATGGTGGGCGGTGGCGCCGGACCGCGCCAGGTGCTGACCTCGTGGCACCCGCGCGGCTCATGAGGGACCCGGCCATGCCTCACAACCGCGCCATCAGCCGTCCCATCATCCTGGGTGTCGTCGGCGACTCCGCCTCCGGCAAGACCACGCTCGCCTCGGGCATCGCCACCGTGCTGGGCCCCGACCGGGTCACCGTGCTGTGCACCGACGACTACCACCGCTACAGCCGGTCCGAGCGCAACAAGCTGGGCCTGTCGGCGCTGGACCCGCGGGCCAACTACATGGACATCCTGGAACAGCACCTGCAGCTGCTGCGCCAGGGCAAGCCCGTCCTCAAGCCGGTCTACGACCACGCGCGCGGCACGCTGGAGAAGCCCCAGTATCTGGAGCCGCGCGAATATGTCCTGGTCGAGGGCCTGCTCGCCTATCACAGCCGGACGCTGCGCGACTGCTTCGACGTCAAGGTGTTCCTCGAACCCGATGAGGCCCTGCGCGTCAAGTGGAAGCTGGCGCGCGATTGCGCCAAGCGGGGCTATACCCCCGAAGAGGTGATGAAGTCGCTGGAGAAGCGGCATTATGACAGCGTCAATTTCATCCAGCCCCAGCGCACCTTCGCCGACATGGTCCTCAGGTTCTATCCCCCCGAGGCCAATGCCGAGGAAAGCGGGAGCCGGCTGAACGTGCGGCACACGCTGCGGCCGACGCTGCCCCATCCCGATCTGACGCCGGTGCTGGACGCCGGCGGCAAGAGCGGCTTCCGCCTGACGCTCGCACGCGACGTCGACGGCAAGCCGGTCGACGTGCTGGAGATTTCCGGCGACATCGACGCCAAGCGCGCGAAGGCGGTGGAAGACCTTCTGTGGAGCCTGATCCCCGAGGCCCACCACCTGCGCGCCAAGCTGGGACAGTTCATCGACGACGGGAACCGGCCGGCCGAAAGCCACCCGCTGGCCCTGTCGCAACTGCTCGTGACCTACCACCTCGTCAAGGCCGCGCTCGGCCACTACGCCAGATAACAAGAGGAACCGACGATGACTGCTACTCACGCCGAAATGGCCAATGCGATCCGCTTCCTGTCCATGGATGCGATCGAGAAGGCGAAGTCCGGCCATCCGGGCATGCCCATGGGCATGGCCGACGTCGCCACCGTGCTGTTCACCCGGTTCCTCAAGTTCGACGCCAAGGCTCCGCGCTGGGCCGACCGTGACCGCTTCATCCTGTCGGCCGGCCACGGCTCCATGCTGCTGTACTCGCTGGCCTACCTGACCGGCTACGAGGACATCGACATCGAGCAGGTCAAGAACTTCCGCCAGCTTGGCTACCGCACCGCCGGCCACCCCGAGTTCGGCCACGTCGCCATCGCCGAGACCACCACCGGCCCGCTGGGCCAGGGCATCACCAATGCGGTGGGCTTCGCGCTGGGTGAGGCCATGATGGCCGCCCGCTACGGCAAGGACATCGTCGACCACTACACCTACGTCATCGCCGGCGACGGCTGCCTGATGGAGGGCATCAGCCAGGAGGCCATCTCGGTGGCTGGCCACCTGAAGCTCAACAAGCTGATCGTGCTCTGGGACGACAACCACATCTGCATCGACGGCGACACCAGCCTGTCCACCTCCGAGGACCAGGCCAAGCGCTTCCAGGCCGCCGGCTGGAACACCCTGGCCTGCGACGGCCACGACGCCGACGACATCGCCAAGGCCATCGAGGCGGCCCGCAAGTCGGACAAGCCCACCATGATCGCCTGCCGCACCATCATCGGCAAGGGCGCCCCCAACAAGTGCAACAGCGAGAAGGTGCACGGCGCCCCGCTGGGCGCCGACGAGATCGCCGCCGCCCGGGCCGCCGCCAACTGGCCCTACGAGCCCTTCCAGGTGCCGGCCAACGTGCTCGATGCTTGGCGTGCCGCCGGCTCGCGTGGTTCCGCCGAGCGTTCCGCCTGGGAAGGCCGCTTCGGCAAGCTGGACGGCGCCAAAAAGTCCGAGTTCTCGCGCACCATGGAAGGCCGCCTGCCTGACGGCTGGCAGAAGGCCATCGCCGACTTCAAGCAGAAGATCTCCACCGAGCAGCCGAAGGTCGCCACCCGCAAGGCCAGCCAGGACGTCCTGGAAGTGGTCACCGCCGTGATCCCCGAGATGATCGGCGGCTCGGCCGACCTGACCCACTCGAACCTGACCGACACCAA
>JBFMHS010000073.1:0-3544 GCA_040751765.1 Pseudomonadota bacterium
TGGGTTCCGGTCAGCCCCTCGCGCAGACGGTAGTCGGCCAGGATCAGGCTGGGGCGCTCCTGGATGCCCCGCAGCAGGTCGACCGCCTCGGCTTCGGAGGTCGCCGCCAGCACCTGGTAACCCCAGCTTTCCAGCGCCATGGACAGGCCCTTGAGGACGATGGGCTCGTCGTCGATCAGGACCACCAGCCGACCGCCGACGCCTTCGGCCACCGCCCGTGCCGGCGCCGCCTTGCGGACGCGAGGCGGCGCCGCCAGCGGCACCTCTACCGAGAATACCGACCCGCGCCCCGGCGTCGACCGCACCTCGACGCGATGGCCCATCAGTCGGGCCAGGCGGTCGACGATCGCCAGGCCGAGCCCGAGACCCTGGGTGCGGTCGCGCTCGGGATTTCCCAGCTGGGTGAACTCCTCGAAGATTTCCCGGGTGCGCTCTTCCGGGATGCCCATGCCGGTGTCCCACACTTCGATGCGCAGCGCCTCGCCGACCCGCCGGCAGCCCAGCAGGATGCGGCCGCGCGCGGTGTAGCGGATGGCGTTGGAGGTCAGGTTCTGGACGATCCGCGACAGCAGGGCGGGGTCGCTGCGCACGGTGGCCGAGGACGGCACCACCGCCAGACGCACTCCCTTGGCGGCGGCGGCCTGCTGGAACTCGGCGGCGGTGCGGTCGAGGATGGCGCCGACACTGAACACCGCCGTCTTGGGGACCACCAGTCCGGCATCCAGCTTGCTGATGTCGAGCAGCGAATCGAGCAGCATGTTGAGGCCCTCGACCGAGGCCTGGAGGTCGTCGAGCACCGGCGCCGCCGCGTGGCTGGGGCCGATTTTGTGGGCGAGGACCGAAGCGAAGAAGAAGATCGCCTGCACCGGCTGGCGCAGGTCGTGGCTGGCGGCGGCAAGGAACTTGGTCTTGGCCACGTTGGCCCGCTCGGCCGCCTCGCGGGCGGCCACCGCCTCGTCGCGGGCCTGCTTGAGGGCGTCCTCGTTCAGCTTGGCGGCCGTCGTGTCGCGCGAGATGCGGGCGAAGCCGCGCAGCTCGCCGCCGGGACCGGTCAGGGCGGTGGTGATGACATGAGCCCAGAAGCGGCCGCCGTCCTTGCGTAGGCGCCAGCCCTCGTCCTCGGAGCGGCCTTCGCGAGCCGCCTTGTCCAGCGACTGGCGGGGCAGGCCGGCGGCCACGTCCTCGGCAGCGTAGAAGCGCGCCACCGGCATCCCGATCACATCGGCGTAAGCCCAGCCGTACAAGCGTTCGCCGCCGGTGTTCCAGCTGATGATCAGGCCGTCGGGGTCGAGCAGGGCGATGGCGTAGTCGCGCACGCCCTCGACCAGCACGCGGAAGCGTTCCTCGCTGGCGCGCAGCCGCTCCTCCACCGCCTTGCGATCGCTGATGTCGCGCACCATGCCGGCGAAGATGCGCCGTCCGCCCAACCGGCTTTCGCCGACCGCCAGGTCCATGGGGAAGACGGTTCCGTCCTTGCGCAAGCCCACGACCTCGCGTCCGATTCCGATGATCTTGGCCACCCCAGTCACCAGATAGTTCCGCAGGTAGCTGTCATGCTCGCGCTGATAGGGATCGGGCATCAGGACGCTGACGTTGCGCCCCGTCACCTCGGCCGCCCGGTAGCCGAAGATGCGCTCGGCGGCGCGGTTGAAGCTCTGGATGCGCCCGCCCTCGTCGATGGTGACGATGCCGTCCACCGCCGCGTCGAGGATGGCCTTGGCGCGCGCCTCGGATTCCGCCAGCCGGGCCTCGGTGCCGGCCAGGCGACGACGGCCGAGCGCCAGTCCCACGGCGGCGCCGGCGAAGATCGAGGCCAGGGCGATGGCGATCAGGAGCAGGCCGTCCGGAATGTTCCGCCTCCCGTTCGAGGTGATGACGGGCAAGATGGGGAGCCCCGGCGGCGGCGGAGGGAGGGATACCACGCCTTCCCGTTCGGATTAGACGGAAGAGGGAGGACCGCCGTGCCGGCCGCGATTCGGATAGGGACATCGGGCTGGCACTACGCGCACTGGGCCGGGCGCTTCTATCCCCCCGGCCTGGGGCCGCCCGGCTGGCTGACCTACTACGCGGCGCGGTTTCCTGCGGTCGAGGTCAACAACACCTTCTACCGGCTGCCGACCGCCGACGTGTTCGAGCGCTGGTCTGCCGAGACGCCGCCGGGCTTCATGTTCGCGGTCAAGGTCAGCCGCTATCTCACCCACTTCAACCGGCTTGCCCCGCGCTGGGACCGCTATCGCCGGTTTTTCGACACCGTGGCGGCGCTGGGTGGGCGGCTGGGGCCACTGCTGTTCCAATTGCCGCCGCGCTTTCCCCCCGATCCGGCGCGGCTGGATGATTTCCTTGCCGCCATGCCCACAGGCTTCCACCCCGCCTTCGAGTTCCGCGACCCGGGCTGGCTCGTCGACCCGGTGCTGGCGGTGCTGGAGCGGCGGCGCGCGGCCCTGGTGTTCTGGGACTTCGAGGGGACTGGGCCACCATTGGTGGAGACCGGCGACTTCGTCTATGTCCGACTGCACGGCCCAGGAAGCCGGTACCAGGGCAGCTACTCCGACGCGGCCCTGGCGGAATGGGCCGCCCGCCTGCGCTGCTGGGCGGGGGCGGGCAGGGAGGCGTGGTGCTTCCTCGACAACGACGACAAGGCCTTCGCCGTCACCGACGCAGCCCGCCTGCGCGCCATGCTGGAATCGAAAGGGCCGGGCCCCGAAGGACCCGGCCCCTGATTGGCTCCGGAGGAGGGATTCGAACCCCCGACCAGCCGGTTAACAGCCGGCTGCTCTACCGCTGAGCTACTCCGGATCAGTGTCCCGCCGCGGTCGCGGGACCCTGGAAACCTTGTCACGCCACCCTCGCCGAAGAGGGCTTGGAGGCCGGGGCCGGAATTGAACCGACGTACGCGGATTTGCAGTCCGCTGCATCACCACTCTGCCACCCGGCCCACTGAAGCCTAGGCTCTCGGCCGCCGGCCGACGTGAGGACCGTGCTTATACGCGCCTCGGCGGTCGGGGTCAAGCCGATGTTTGACGATTTTCGAACCCCGCCGCGCGCCATTGAGTTCAGGCCCCGTCGTCAGTATAAAACCTGACCGACCATGACTTCCGTATCGGAGTTTCGCATGGACTTCACCGCTGCCCGCCTGAACATGGTGGAGAACCAGGTCCGCACCAACCGCATCGCCGACGAGGCGGTGATCGCCGCCCTGTCCGAGGTGCCGAGGGAAGTCTTCGTGCCCAAGCCCATGCGCGGCTTTGCCTATGTGGACGACGACCTGGACGTGGGTGGCGGACGCTTCCTGATCGAGCCGTTGGTTCTCGCCAAGCTGCTTCAGGGCGCCGGGGTCAAGTCGACCGACGTGGTCCTCAACATAGGCGACGCCACCGGCTATGCGACCGCCGTCATCGCCAAGCTGGCCCAGACCGTGGTCGCGCTGGAGTGCGACTCCGAGTGGTGCCAGCGCGCCACCGCCGGGCTGGGCGACCTGGGCATCGACAACGCCGCCGTCGTGCAGGGGCACCTGGCCCAGGGCTATGCAGCCCAGGCCCCCTAT
>JBFMHS010000074.1:0-2238 GCA_040751765.1 Pseudomonadota bacterium
CCACCTTCCTGCTGAACGCGCCCTACCCCGCCGCCGAGGTGTGGGGCCACCTTCCGCGCGAAGTCCAGCAGGAGATCATCGCCCGCAAGCTCAAGGTGTTCGTGATCGACGCCCACAAGGTGGCGGTCGCCGCCGGCATGGGGCAGCGCATCAACACCATCATGCAGACGTGCTTCTTCGCGCTGTCGGGCGTGCTGCCCCGCGACGAGGCCATCGCCCACATCAAGGACGCCATCGAGAAGACCTACGGCCGCAAGTCGCCCGCCATCGTCCAGAAGAACTTCGAGGCGGTGGACATGGCGCTGGCCCATCTCGAGGAGGTGGCGGTGCCGGCCGAGGCCACCTCGACCCGCTGCGCGCCGCCCATCGTGCCGGCCCACGCCCCCGACTTCGTCCAGCGCGTCACCGCCTTCATGCTGGCCAACAAGGGCGACCTGCTGCCGGTGTCGGCCTTCCCGCCGGACGGCACCTGGCCCACCGGCACCGCCCGCTTCGAGCGCCGCAACATCGCCGCCGAGCTGCCGGTGTGGGAGCAGGATCTGTGCATCCAGTGCAACAAGTGCGCCATGGTCTGCCCGCACGGCGCCATCCGCGCCAAGCTGGCCGAGCCCGAGCTGGTGGCCGGCGCCCCCGACACCTTCAAGCAGATGCCCTACAAGGGCACCGAGATGAAGGGCGCCACCTACCTGCTGCAGGTCGCCCCCGAGGACTGCACCGGCTGCACCCTGTGCGTCAAGGTCTGCCCCGGCAAGGACAAGAAGGATCCATCGCGGCTGGCGCTGCGCATGGAGGACAAGCTGCCCATGCTGGAGGCAGAGAAGGCAAACTGGGACTTCTTCCTGTCGCTGCCCGAGATCGACCGCACCAAGCTGACCAAGCCGACTGTCAAGACCGCCCAGTTCCTCCAGCCCCTGTTCGAGTTCTCGGGCGCCTGCGTGGGCTGCGGCGAGACCCCCTATATCAAGCTGCTGACCCAGCTGTACGGTGACCGCCTGCTGATGGCCAACTCGACCGGCTGTTCGTCGATCTTCGGCGGCAACCTGCCGACCACGCCGTACTGCAAGAACGACGACGGCCGCGGCCCGGCTTGGTCCAACTCGCTGTTCGAGGACACCGCCGAGTTCGGCCTCGGCTTCCGCCTGGCGGTCGACCGCCACAAGGACCATGCCACCCTGCTCGTGACCAGCCTGGCCTCGGCCGGCGTGGTGCCCGAGAAGCTGGCCAATGAACTGCTGCTGTCGCCCCAGGCCGATGACGCCCAGGTCGCCGCCCAGCGCGCCCGCGTCGACGACCTGCGCCGCATCCTGGCGTCGGTGGACAGCCCGGAAGCCAAGCGCCTGTCCGAGCTGGCCGACTACCTGGTCGAGAAGGTGGTGTGGATCATGGGTGGCGACGGCTGGGCCTACGACATCGGCTACGGTGGCCTCGACCACGTGCTGGCGTCGGGCAAGAACGTCAACATCCTGGTCATGGACACCGAGGTCTATTCCAATACCGGCGGCCAGGCGTCGAAGGCGACCCCGATCGGCGCCGCCGCCAAGTTCGCCGTGGCCGGCAAGACCCTGCCCAAGAAGGACCTTGGCATGATGGCCATGGCCTACGGCAACGTCTACGTCGCCAACATCGCCTTCGGCTCCAAGGACGTGCAGACGGTGCGCGCCATCCAGGACGCGGTGTCCTATCCCGGGGTGTCGTTGATCGTCGCCTACTCGCACTGCATCGCCCACGGCTACGACATGGCCGACGCGCTGGAGCAGCAGAAGCTGGCCGTCCAGTCGGGCTACTGGCCGCTGTACCGCTTCGACCCGCGCAAGCTGGGCACCGCCGAGCAGGCCCTGACCCTGGACAGCCAGGAGCCCAACGGCAAGCTGTACGACTTCCTGAAGGGCGAGGCCCGCTTCACCATGGTCGAGCGCGCCGATCCCGAGAGGTTCCGCGGCATGGTCGACGGCGCCGAGGAGGTCATCCGCCGCCGCTTCGGCATGCTGCGCCGCTTCGCCGGCCTGCCCGAGCCGGTCGCCCAGAAGGACGCCGCAGAATAGGCAAGCCAATAACGGCCCCGTCCCATGAAAGGGACGGAGGATCGGGGAGAAGGCCCCCGGGGAAACCCGGGGGCCTTCAATTTTGGACATTTACGGATTTGCCGCAGAGCGCCCGTGCTTTTCTCAGCCCCGGTCGAGGTCCAGCTAGAGGAAGGGCGTGGCGCAGGAGATGCAGGGATCGTAGTTGCGGATCGCC
>JBFMHS010000075.1:0-6656 GCA_040751765.1 Pseudomonadota bacterium
GGCGACGCTGCCCGAGCTGCCCGACGAAAAGAAGGCGCGCTTCATGGCCGATTACGGCCTGTCGTCCTATGACGCCGGCGTGCTGGTCGCCGAAAAGGCCTCGGCCGAGTTCTATGAGACCGTCGCCAAGGGCCGCGACGCCAAGAAGGCCGCCAACTGGGTGATGGGCGACTTCTTCGCCGCCATGAACTCGGGCGACTATTCGTGGGAGAATCCGCCCGTCTCGGCGGTCAATCTGGGCAAGATGATCGACTTGATCGACGACGGCACCATCTCGGGCCGCCTCGCCAAGGACGTCTTCCAGTTCATGGTCGCCGAGAAGAAGGACCCGGCAACCATCGTCGCCGAGAAGGGCCTCAAGCAGGTCACCGACACCGGCGCCATCGAGAAGGCCATCGACGAGGTCATGGCCGCCAATCCCGACAAGGTGGCCGAGGTCAAGGCCGGCAAGGACAAGCTGATCGGCTGGTTCGTCGGCCAGGTGATGAAGGCCACCCAGGGCAAGGCCAACCCGGCCATGCTCAACGACCTGATCGCCAAGAAATTCAAGGAATAGCGGCGGGGGACCGCCGACGAGGGCCGCCCCGGGGGACCGGGGCGGCCCTTCGTGTTTGGGACGCCATACCGAAATCATCCGTAGGGATGAGGGTTTCCGACCTCACCGACACTCAATAAATTTCGCGTTCCTCCGCACAATAGCCAATCTCCATACAAGAGGGCGGAGGTAATCATGTGGAAATTTATATTGGCGTTAGCTGCCACCTGCGCGTTTTCCGCGCCGGTGGTCGCCGCCGACCGGGGCACCGCCGACGAGGCGGTGGCCATGACCAAGCGGGCCGTCGCCGCCATCCAGGCCGAGGGCGCCGGGAAGGTCTATCCCGCAATCACCGCCAAGGATGCCCGTTTCGTGGACCGCGACCTCTACGTCATCGTCTACGACGCCGCCGGAAAATGCCTGGCCCATGGCGCCAACGCCAAGCTGGTCGGCAAGGACCTCAGCGAGAACCAGGACGTCGACGGCAAGTTCTACGTCAAGGAGCGCATGGATCTCGCCAAGGCCAAAAAGCCCTTCTGGCAGGACTACAAGTTCACCAACCCGACCACCAAGAAGATCGAGCCGAAAACCACCTATTGCGAGCCGCTGGCGGACACCGTCGTCTGCGTCGGCATCTACAAGTAACGACCGCACCGGGGGAGGGAGACATGGACGCAACAAGCCGACTGGGCGTGCGCGGAAAGATCGCCATCGCTCCGCTGATCCTGGGGGCCATCATGGCCGCCCTCGGCGTCCATGCCTCCCTTCAGTTGAACGGCAACGCCGCGGCGGTCCACGAGATCGAGTCCGAGGTGGTGCGCCGCGCCGACGAGGCCGAGGCGTTCAACGACCGCGTCGGCAGTTCGGTCACCCAGCTCTACCGGCTGCTGTCCACGGCCACCACCGAGGTGGACGAACAGAAGATCGTCCGACTTGCCAAGGCGTCGATGGCCGAGTTGCAGGCCGTCGGCGACGGTGTCGCCGGGCTGGGCGCCATCGGCGAAGGCCTCGGCGTGCCGCAGGACGTCACCGACGCCGCCTCGGCCAGCCTGCGCAAATACATCAAGAGCGCGCAGGTGGTGGTCGACATGGTGGAGGCCGATGTGGGCACCGCCCTGACGATGATGCAGCCGGTCGAGCGCAACGTCGCCAAGGCATCCGAGGACATGGACGCGCTGATCTCCGCCATCGCCGGGATCAGGGCCGAGCGCAGCGGGCGGATGCTGGAATCCATGCGCTCCGCCAGCATGGTATTCTCGACGGTCGTCGCCGCCGCCCTGCTGGCCGGCGCGGCGGTCACCTACGTGCTGTCGCGCCGGATCGCGGCCCCGATCCACAGCCTGACCAATTCGCTCAGCCTGCTGGCCGCGCACGATTACACCGCCGACATTCCCGGCACCCGGCTCCGGGACGAGATCGGCGCCATGGCCCGCGCGGTCGAGGAGTTGCGCAATGTGGGCATCGAGGCCGACCGGCTGACCGCGACCCACGAGGTAGAACACCGCGCCAAGGAGGAGCGGGCCGGGCGGGTCGAGGACCGCCTGCGCCGGTTCGACGCCGAAGTCGCGGCCGCCCTCGACGCCATGACGGCCGCGGCGGCCGAGATGCGGGCGGCGGCCAGCGGCATGTCGGCGACCGCCGACCGCACCGCCGAACTGGCGACCGCCGTCGCGGCCGCCACCGAGGAAACCTCGGTCAACGTCAACACGGTGGCCAGCGCCACCGAGCAGTTGACCGCGTCCATCCGCGAGATCAATCAGCAGGTCGGCGAGTCGGGCCGCATCGCCACGACCGGCCGCGAGGAAGCCGAGCGCACCACCAAGGCCGTGCGCATGCTCGCCGACGAGGTCGCCCGCATCGGCGAGGTCACCGCCATGATCGCCGACATCGCCAGCCAGACCAACCTTTTGGCGCTGAACGCCACCATCGAGGCCGCCCGCGCCGGCGAGGCCGGCAAGGGCTTCGCGGTGGTGGCGGGCGAGGTCAAGTCGCTGGCCACCGCCACCGCTCGCGCCACCCACGAGATCGGCGCGCAGATCGACGCCGTGCGCGCCGCCACCGGAACCGCCGTCGCCGCCATCGAGACCATCACCGGCATCATCGTGCGCATGGCCGAGATCGGCGCTGCCATCGCGGCGGCCATCGAGGAGCAGGGCACCGCCACCGACGAGATCGCCCGCAGCGTCCAGCAGGCCGCCGAAGGCACCACCACCGTCGCCCACAACGTGGCGGCGGTCAGCGACGCCGCCGCCGAGACTGGAGCCGCCAGCACGGCGGTGCTGCGATCCGCCGATGAGGTCTCCGCCCGCTGCGACGGCCTGCGCGGGGAGGTCGGACGCTTTCTCGCCGACGTCAGGACCGCTTGACCCCGGGCGCGGGCGCCCCCACTCTTCCGGCCATGCGCCCTTCGCTCGTTCCCTATCGGATCACCATCTGCGGCCTCGACGAACTGTGCCTGCACGCGGGCGCCGGGGTGACGCATGTGCTGACCATCCTCGACCCCGAGCACCCCGACCCCGAGGTGTTCGCCACCTACGGCGACCACAGCCGACTGGTCTGGCGCTTCCACGACACCATCGGCGAGCGCGACGACCTCCGCCATCCCACCGCCGAGACGGTGCGGGCGATCCTGGACTTCGGGCGCTCCGAGGCGGCGCGGTCGATCTCCCACCTGCTGGTCCACTGCCACATGGGGATCAGCCGTTCGACCGCCGCCGCCGCCATCCTGATGGCCCAGGCCAATCCCGGCCGCGAGGGCGAGGTGTTCGATCATCTGTGGACCATCCGGCCGCGCAGCTGGCCCAACAGCCGCATGGTCGGCCTGGCCGATGCCATGCTGGGCCGGTCGGGGGCGCTGTCGGCGGCCATGCGGTCCCACCACGCCCGTGTCGCCCGCGCCTATCCCGATTTCGCCCGGTTGCTGCTGCAGGGCGAACGCGCGCACGAGGTTCCGGAAGACATATCCTGACAGACGGGGTCGCCCGAGGGCATCGGTTGGCCCATCATATGGGCCGCGCGCTTGACTCTGTCACAAAACTGTAACATTAACGCGCCTTCCGCCCGCCGCTCCTCTCCCGCACGATCAGGTCCATGGCCAAGAAGAAGGAAGCCATCCAGTACGCCGCTCTGCCGTACCTCCTCGAGGACGGCCACCCCCGCGTGCTGCTGGTCACCTCGCGCGAGACCCGACGGTGGATCCTGCCCAAGGGCAAGCCTGAGAAGAAGATGGCCCCCCACGCGGTGGCCGCCCACGAGGCCTATGAGGAAGCCGGCGTCCGCGGCAGCGTCGCCGAGGAGCCCTTCGCCGCCTTCATGAGCACCAAGCGCCTGGCCAGCGGGCGCGAGATCCCTTGTGAGATCCGCGTGTTCCTGCTGGAGGTCGGCCAGATCCTACCCGAATGGCCGGAAATGCACCAGCGCGAGCGGCGCTGGACCACCCCGGGCGAGGCGGCGCTGCTGTCCTCGGAGCCGGGACTGATCGACGTCCTGCTCACCTTCTCCGGCCTTTGGGAATAGCAGCCCCCCGGATTCTGCCGCGACGCAGCGTGACTTTCGTGGTATGACGCTTCCGTTACAATCTGCCGGGGACGACCAGTCCATGTTCATGCGCTTCATCCGCTCGCTCATGCCCCGTGAGGAGCGTTTCGTCGACCATTTCGCCGCCCATGCCGAGCGCATGGTCGCCGCCTCCGCCGCCCTGACCGCGATGATGAAGGCCGCCGACGCCGCCGAGCGGGCCGAGCGGTTCAAGCAGGTCTGCGAGGCCGAGGGCGAGGCCGATGCCATCGCGCGCGACACCTTGGTGGCGCTGCACCGGGCCTTCATCACCCCGTTCGACCGCTCGGACATCCACGCCCTGACCACCGCGCTCGACGATGCCGTCGACCTGATCGAGGAGGTCGCCCAACACGCCGTCCTCTACAAGGTCGAGACCTTCAGCCCGCGCATGCTGGAACTGGCGGCGATGATCGAACAGGCCGCCGCGCTGCTGGTCGAGGCCATCCCGCTGCTCCATGACGTCAACCGCAACGTCGAGCGCATCAACGGCCTGTGCGAGCGGGTCGGCCGCATCGAGAGCGAGGCCGACCGCCTGCTGCGCACGGCGTTGTCCGAACTGATCGAGAGCGCGCCCGACACCGTGACCTTCCTGGGCCGCAAGGAGGTCTACGAGCTGCTGGAGACCGTCACCGACCGCTGCGATGACGTCTCGGACCTGATCGAAGGCATCCTGCTGGACCACGTGTGATGGAAGCCACCATCGCCTTGCCGGCGCTGATCGCCATCATCGGCGTGGCGCTGCTGTTCGACATGATCAACGGCATGCACGACGCGGCGAATTCCATCGCCACGGTGGTCTCGACCCGCGTTCTGCCGCCCAAATACGCCGTCGCCTGGGCGGCGTTCTTCAACTTCATCGCCTTCCTGTTCTTCGGCCTGCACGTGGCCAAGACCATCGGCACCGGCGTCATCCAGCCGTCCATCGTCGACCCATGGGTCATCCTGGCGGCCCTGAACGGCGCCATCGCCTGGAACCTGATCACCTGGTGGCTGGGCTTCCCGTCATCGTCGTCGCACGCGCTGATCGGCGGCATCGTCGGCGCCGGCCTGGCCAAGGCGGGCACCGACGCCATCGTCACCACCGGCTTCACCAAGATCACCTCGGCCATCGTGCTGTCGCCGCTGGTCGGCTTTCTGCTGGCGATCCTGCTGGCCGTGGTGGTGTCGTGGCTGGTCTGCCGGATGGCGCCCTATCAGGTCGACCGCCGTTTCCGTCAGCTTCAGCTGGTCTCGGCGGCGTTGTATTCGCTGGGACACGGCGGCAACGACGCCCAGAAGACCATGGGCATCATCGCGGTGCTGCTGTTCAGCCAAGGCTATCTGGGCGAGACCTTTCACGTGCCGTTCTGGGTGGTGCTGTCGGCGCAGACCGCCATGGGCCTGGGCACGCTGATGGGCGGCTGGCGCATCGTCAAGACCATGGGGTCCAAGATCACCGACCTTAAGCCGTTCCAGGGCTTCTGCGCCGAGACCGCCGGCGCCATGACCCTGTTCGGCGCCACCTGGCTGGGCATCCCGGTGTCGACCACCCACACCATCACCGGCTCGATCGTCGGTGTCGGCTCGGCGCGGCGTGCCAGCGCGGTGCGCTGGGGCGTGGCCGCCAACATCGTGTGGGCGTGGATCTTCACCATCCCGGCGGCGGCCCTGATCGCCTTCGCCAGCTACATGCTGGTGGATCTGCTCTAGCCCAGGCCGAGCCAGCGCCTGAAGGCGGTCAGGAAGTCCTCGCTGCGCTCCGGCCGCCGCCTGGGCGCGGGCTGCGGCGGCAACTGGGTGGGATGGGGCCGTGCCGCCTCGATCTGGCCTTCCAGGGTGGCCGGCTCGGGCTCCTCGGTGGGGATGGGCTGGCCGCCGGCCCGGCGAGGCTGGACTGGACGGGGTGGCTCGCCGGCTTTCTCGGGTTTCCCGAATTCCTGGTGGCCATGGGCCAGCCCCACACCCTTGAACACGTCGGCCATGCTCTCATAGCTCACGTCGGGGATGCCGCCCAGGACGTCCAGCGCCGCCGGATCGGCGTGGTGGGCGCGGGCATACTCGATCAGCCCCTCCTTGCGGCAGGGAAAGGCGATCCCTCCCAGGGCCTGGGCGATGGTGGCGGTCGATGAGGGGCGGCCGTGCGGCATGGGAGCCTCCTTCCACGGGGGACATGACGGGAACAAGCACACCCGGCGCCCTGTTCCCTTGGTCGTTCATCCGCAGGAGGACGACGCCATGGCCCGCAAATTCGTGGACTGCCGCGAATACCCTGAGTCCAAGTGCTCGGTGGCGGTCTCCGCCGACACCGAGGACGAGGTGGTGGACGCCGCCGTCGACCACGCCGTCAAGCACCACGGCCACCAGGACACCCCCGAATTCCGCGACCAGATCCGTCACATGGTCAAGGAGGGCCCGCCGCCGGCGTGACCCCTACCCCGCCCGGTTGACCGCGCTGGCCACGGCCATCAGGGCGGCCATGGTGACGTTGTCGTGGCGGGCGGCGCCGTGGATGGTGCCGCCGCCGGGACGGGCGACCTCGACGTAGCAGGCGGCCTGGGCCTCGGAGCCGTGGCCGATGGCGTGC
>JBFMHS010000076.1:0-6397 GCA_040751765.1 Pseudomonadota bacterium
CGCCATCCGGCCCGCGACGCCGGCCGCGGCCCGCCGGCCAGCCCGCCCATCAGCCCTTCCCCGAGCCGGTAGTCCACCGGCCGCCGGTTGTCGGGATCGACCAGCGCCAGGTCCCACAACTCGCACCCCTGGTAAATGTCGGGCACCCCCGGCACGGTCAGCTTGAGCAGGGTCTGCGCCAGCCCGTTGAGCATCCCCGGCCCCTCGATGCGGCGGCGGAAGGCCAGGAAGTCCTCGAGGAACGGGTTCTTGCGGTCGGCTTCGCAGATGCGCCGCAGGAAATCCGCCACCGCCTGCTCGTAGTCCTCGTCGGGATGGGCCCACGAGGTGCGGCGCTTGGCCTCCTTCACCGACTTCACCGCCACCGGCACCAGCCGTTCCACGAACTCCCCGGCCTCCGCGTCCGGCCATGCCCCCAGCATGGTCTGGTAGAGCAGGAACTCGTCGTTGGGCTCGGGGGCCGCCCCTCCCGCCAGCTGCCTGCGGAAGGCGGCGTTCAACTGGCCCCACCGCTCCACATGCGAACGCCATTCCTCGGGCAGTTCCGACAGCACCGCGATGCGCGCGCGGGTGTCCTCGCCGCGCTTGGAATCGTGGGTGGCGGTGGCCAGCAGCGAATGCGGGTGGCTGCGAGCCCGGGCGCGCATGCCCTGGTGGAAGGCGGCGGGCGACAGGCCGAACCGGCGTGGGTCGCCGCCCACCTCATTCAATGCGATCAGCCGGTTGTATCGGTAGAGTGCGGTATCCTCGAAGCCCTTGGCCATCACCGGGCCGGTGTACTGCTGGACCCGCATGGCGAAGTCGATCACCGCCCGCCGACCGTAGGGGGAGCCCTCTTCACGGGCCAGGTCGGTGGTCAGAACCCCGGCCAGGAAGTCGTGGACAGCGGGGTCGGCGCCCGGAGCCCGGCGCGCCTTGGCGATGGCCCAGTCTATGTAGCGGCGGTCGTTGTCGGTAACGCGGCGCGAGGTGACGTAGGTGCGGTACACCGGCAGGCAGGCCACCACCTCCTTGAGCGCGGTGTAGAGCACCGACAGGGTGAAATCGGCCGACCGCCAGTGGGCGCTGGCGATGCGGCCCAGGCGGACCGCCAGCACCCGCAGCTCGCTGGCCATGTGCTCGTCGATGATGCGTCGCTTGGCCTCCACCACTTCGTGCTCGAAATCCAGCGCCAGCCCGGTGAAGGCGGCATGGGTGGCGGTCAGGCTGGCCTCGCCGTCGCCGTCCACCAGCAGGCCGATGGCCTGGTTCATGAAGTCGTAGCCGGTGGTGCCGGCCACCGGCCAGTCGCGGCGCAACGGCTCGTGGTGGGCCAGGATCTTCTCCACCAGAAGATACAGCGGCTGGCCGTCGGGCCCTGCCTCCGGCATGCCCAGGGCCTCGCCCGCCCGCGCCTGCAGGCGGCGGCAGTACTCCGCCGGATTGAACAAGCCGTCCACATGGTCGATGCGCAACCCGTCCACCAGACCGCGCCGGACCAGTTCCAGCGCACAGCGATGGGCGCGGGCGAACAGGTCGGGCTCCTCGACCATGCGCAGGGCGGCGAGGTCGTTGATGTCGAAGAAGCGGCGGTAGTTGATCTCGTCGGCGGCCACCCGCCAGAACGACACCCGGTAGCTCTGGCGCTCCAGCAGGGCATGCAGGCCGTCGGCTCCCAGGGCCGCCAGCGTGGCGTCCACCGCCCGGCCCACCGCCGGCCGTGCCGTCGCCAGCCCCGCCAGCCGCGCCTTCAACTCGGCCGCCTGCGAGCGGCGGGCCGAGATGCTGCGCCCGGCGGCGCGCGAGCGGGAGAAGGAGCGGAAATCCAGCACCATGTCGGCCAGGGCGTCGCCATCGGGACCGTCACCCAGTTCCCGGGCGGCCGGGTCGAGCAGTTCCGCGTAGTCGCGCACCGCCACCGGATAGCGGTGTTCCCAGTACCACACGCTGATGGAGCCCTCCTGGCGGTCCAGGCGGGGAACCAGCTCGCCCCGCTCCAGAACGGCGCCGTAGTGGTCACCCAGGAACGGCAGCAGCACCTTGCCCTTGAGTTCGCGGCGGGCCGGGTTCCAGTCGATGTCGAAGAAGCGGGCATAGGGGCTGTCCTCACCCCATTCGAGGACGTCCAGCCACCAGGCGTTGTCGGCACCGCCCACCCCCATGTGGTTGGGCACGAAATCCATCACCAGCCCCATGCCGCGCTCGTTGAGCGCCGCAGACAACCGCTCCAGCCCCGCCATGTCGCCGATCTCTGGGTTGATCGCGTTGTGGTCGATGATGTCGTAGCCGTGCCGCGACCCCGCCCGGGCCTTCAGGAACGGCGACAGGTAGAGGTGGCTGACCCCGAGCCGGTCGAGATAGGGAACGATCGCCAGCGCATCCGCGAAGGTGAAGCCGGCGTGCAGCTGAAGGCGGTAAGTGGCGCGGGGGATGGCGGGTGGAGGCATGGCGGTCTCCCACTGTAACTCCGTCACCCCCGCGCGGGCGGGAACGACGTCCTCACACTACCCCAGGCCCGCCCCTACCCGCGCCCCTCCTTGAGTCTGTCCGCGAGATCCCTTAGGCGAGGATCGGCGAGGATGGCGGCGACCTCGGCGGGGAAGCGCAGTCGCCAGTTGGGGTGCTCGGTGGTGGTGCCGGGCAGGTTCATCTGGCTGTCCATGCCCAGGATGTCCTCGATCTGCACCATCATCAGCCGCGATTGGGCACGGGCGAGGTATTCGTGAATGGCCAGGACCAGCCGGCCGGCCTGGTCGTCGTCCAGCCCGCCATCGGTGGGAAAGCCGTCGGGCAGCAGCCCCTCTCCGGCCAGCGCGCCGACCAGGGCGCGGCGGTCGTAGGCGCGGCCCTCGCGTTCCTCGGCGGCCATGTCGGGCCGGGGATAAAGGTCCAGCCGCTCGCGCTTGCCGATGTCGGCCCCGTTCCACCAGCCGCGGGCGCTGGCGAGGTCGTGGGTGGAGAAGATGGACAGCGCCTGGCGGTCGAACTCTTCGGGCCGCTTGAAGCGGGAACCACCGTCGGTCTTCTCGAACACCATCACCCGGTAGGCGAAGATGGCGGTGCGGTCCATGCGCTCGCGGAAGCCCTCGGGCACGGTGCCGAGATCCTCGCCGATGACCAGGCAGCGGTGCCGGCGGCTTTCCAGCGCCACCAGCCGGAACAGGTCGTCGACTGGATAGCGGACATAGGCGCCCTGATCGGCGGGAGCGCCCGCCGGCACCCAATAGAGCCGCTGGAGCGCCATGGCGTGGTCGAGCCTGAGCGCGCCGGCATGGGTCATGTTGGCTGCCATGACCCCGATGAACGGGGCATAGGCCGCCTCGCGCAGGGCGATGGGGTTGAACGGCACCAAGCCCCAGTCCTGGCCCTTGGGGGCCAGCGGGTCGGGCGGCGCGCCCACCGACACGCCCAGCGCCAGCGCCTCCTGCTCCAGCCAAGCCTCGGCGCCGTCGCCGGCGATGCCGACACCCAGGTCACGGTAGAGGCCGATGGCGGCGCCGGCGGCCACCGATTCCTCGTGCGCCGCCCTAAGCTGCTCGTCGGCGACGAATTGGAGCCACCAATAGAATTCCACCCGCTCGCGGTGCTCGACGGTGAACTGGGTCACGTCGACCGAACAAGGATGACGGAACTCCTCGGGCCAGTGGCGCCAATAGCCGAAGCCCTCCTTGAGGAACTTCTCCTGAAGGGCCTGAAAGGTGCAGAACAGCTCGGCGATGCGGCCTCCGCGCCGCTGGAACTCGCGGAAGGCGGCGCCACGCTCGTCGTCGGGGTCCAGGTGGTCGGCGCGGAAGGTCTCGTAGCAGGCCTCCAGCACCGGGCGGCGGGCCCGCGCCACCTCGACGTAGTCGATCAGCGGGTAGCCCTTGATGCGGGCCAGCCCGGCCTGGAACCCAGGCGAGGCGAACATGCGCTTGGCCGCCTTGCTGGCCGCGAATTCGGGGATCGCCTCGACGTCGATGTAGATCGTGTTGAGGAAGCGGCGCGACGATGGCGAATAGGGGCTGAACTTCTCGGGCTGGTCGGGGAACAAGGCATGCAGCGGGTTGACGCCCACCGTGGCACAGCCCATCCGCGCCGCCCCCACCGCCAGCTCCCTGAGCGCGCCGTAATGACCGACACCCCAATCGGTGGGCGAGCGCAGGGCGTAGACCTGGGTGGCGATGCCCCACACTGCCTTGCCGTCGTCCATGCCCGGCGGCACATGGGCGGTGGCCGGCGCCACCGCCACCACCATGGCGCCGCTGCCGCCGTCCTGGGCGGTCAGCAACAGGCGGTTGTAGCCCACCGGCGGCAGGCCGGGCAGATGGAAGCGGCGGCGCCGGTACAGGCAGCCGTCGATCACCCGGTCCTCGATGAACTCCAGGTCGCCGAAGCGGAACTCGCCCTGGTGAACCAGGCCCAGTTCCTCGCCGATGGCCCAGCGGATGAGGTGGTCGTCACGCTCCGCCTGCATGGTCACGGCCACCGCCGGCTCGCCCCAGGTCTCGTCGAACACCACCACCGGCTCCAGCCAGCGCAGCCAGGAACGGTTCTCCAGCCCGGCCAAGCTGGCGGCGACGGCTTCGTCGTCATGGACCTTGAAGCCCATGGCCGTCAGGAAGGCCTTCTTGGTGTCGGGCGAGACTGGGCGCCAATTGCCGAAGAAGTCCCACCAGCCGTCCTCGATGCCGGCGAGTTGGGCCAACCGGTCCAGCGCCTCGGTTGCGGTCATGCGGCCTCCCCCTCGTTCAGGAACCAATCCACGCCCCAGGCGGGCACCGCCCCGATCCCGCCATAGGTAGAATACAACAACCGCCCGTCCCCCGGTACGACCCCTGGGAGTGGGACGGCGGACAGGTTTGCCACCACTGACAGGCGACTGCCGTCACCCAGGGTCCACTCGGCTCGGAAGGCGCGGGGACCGATGGTGGTGCAGGCGGCGGACTCGGCACCGGTCATGCCGGCCAACCGGGGGGCAATCTCGCGACGGCGCAGCGCCAGCAGTTCGCGCACCAGACGCAGGCGCTCCACATGCGGCTGGCGCTCGCGCTCGTCCCAAAGCAGTTTCGAGCGCTGGAAGGTCTTGGCGGCGACCGGATCGGGGATGCGCGAAGCGGCCCGCCCCTGGAACTCGGGGAATTCCCGCCGCCGCCCCTGGCGCACCGCCTTGGCGAGGCCGGGCTCGAAATCGCAGAAATACAGGAACGGGGTCGTGGCCGCCCACTCCTCGCCCTGGAACAGCAAGGGCGGCATCGGCGCCAGCATCATCAAGGCGGTCACCGCGCGGACCGACTGCTTGGGCGCCAGCGCGTCCAGGCGCTCGCCCAGGGCGCGGTTGCCGATCTGGTCGTGGTTCTGGAGGAAGGACACGAAGGCCGTGGGCGGCAGATGGGCCGACGGCCGACCGCGAACGGCGCCGCCGCGATGATCGGACGGTTCGCCCTGATAGGCGAAGCCCTCGGCCAGGCAGCGGCACAGATGGGCCACTGGCTCGGGCCCGTAGTCGCGGTAGTAGCCCCCCGCCTCGCCGGTCAGCAGGCGGTGGGCGGCGTGGTGGATGTCGTCGTTCCACTGGGCGGTGTACAGCAGCGGCCGCCCGGCGCCGTCGCGGGCCAGCAGGCCGGCGTCGTTGTCGTCGTTCTCCAGCACCAGGTGAATCTCGCGCCCGGGAAAGGCGGCGCGGACGCGCTCGGCCAGTTCCACCAGCACGGTCCGGGGAGAATCGTCGACGATGGCATGCACGGCATCCAGGCGCAGGCCGTCGAAATGGAATTCCTCCAGCCAGTACAGGGCGTTGTGGATGACGAAGTCGCGCACCGGCCCGGCATCGGCGCCGTCGTAGTTCACCGCCTGCCCCCAGGGCGTGTGGTGACGGTCGGTGAAGAAGCGACGGGCCGTGACGTGGAGGTAATTCCCCTCGGGGCCGAAGTGGTTGTAGACCACGTCGAGGAACACCATGAGGCCGCGGCGGTGACAGGCGTCGACCAGCGCCTTCAGATCCTCGGGGCGGCCATAGGCCGCCTCGGGCGCGTACAGCAGCACCCCGTCATAGCCCCAGCCCCGGGTACCGGGGAAATCGGCCACCGGCATCAACTCGATGGCGGTCACCCCCAGATCGACCAGGGCATCCAGCTTGCCGATGGCGGCGAGGAAGGAGCCCTCGGGAGTGAAGGTGCCGACATGGAGTTCATAGACGACCACCTCCTCCCACGGACGGCCGCGCCAGCCGGCGTCGGACCACTCATAGGCCTCGGGATCGATGACCTCGGACAGGCGGTGCACGTCGTCAGGCTGGAAGCGCGAGGTCGGGTCGGGCACGGTCAGCCCGCCCACCTTGTAGCCGTAACGGGCGCCCGCCCCGATGCCGGGCACGAAGGCCTCGGCCCAACCGTCGGCGCGGCGTTCCATGACCACGTCACCCCGCCCCGCGACATGA
>JBFMHS010000076.1:6407-10218 GCA_040751765.1 Pseudomonadota bacterium
CGGAACCGCGCCCCGCCCGGCTCGATGGTCGAGCCGAACGGCATGGCGTGGCGACGCCTCATCGGCCCACCCGCTTGAGCACGGCCAGCGAGCGCGGCTTGAGTGGGAAGCGGTGGCCGGCCGCCACTTCCTCGTCGCCGCGGATGGGATCGGTGCGGGCGGTGTCGACCACCACCGCCCACCGCTTGCCCAGATCGGCCGGCGGCAAGGTGTAGAAGATGATCTCGGTGTAGGAGTTCAGCAGCACCAGGAAGGTGTCGTCGGCCACCCCGCGCGCGCCGGGAAGGTCGGTGCTGCACGCCTCGCCGCTGACGATGAAGCCAAGCGAGCGCGCGTAGGGGAGCGTCCAGTCGGCGTGAGTCATTTCCCTGCCCTCGGGCGTCACCCAGGTGATGTCCTTCAGCGCGCACGAGCCCAGGCGGCGGCCCTCGAAGAAACGCGGGCGGCGGAACACCGCGTGCTCGCGGCGCAGCCGTATCAGGGCGCGCACGAAGGCCAACGTCTCCTCGTCGATGTTGTTCCAGTCGACCCAGCCGACCTCGCTGTCCTGGCAATAGGCATTGTTGTTGCCGCCCTGGCTGCGCGCCAGCTCGTCCCCGGCCAGCAGCATGGGCGTGCCCTGGGACAGGAACAGGGTCGCCAGCAGGTTGCGCATCTGCTGGCGGCGCAGGCGATGGATGGCCGGGTCCTCGGTCGGCCCCTCGACGCCGCAGTTCCAGGAGTAGTTGGCGTCGGTGCCGTCGCGGTTGCCCTCGTGGTTGGCCTCGTTGTGCTTGCGGTCGTAGGACACCAGGTCAGCCAGGGTGAAGCCGTCGTGGCAGGTGATGAAGTTCAGGCTCGTATAGGGCCGCCGGCCGCCCCAGCCGAACAGGTCCGACGAGCCGGTCAGCCGCGACGCCAGTTCGCCGATCAGGCCGCCGTCGCCACGCCAGAAGCGGCGCACGGTGTCGCGGTAGCGACCGTTCCATTCCGCCCAGCCGGGCGGGAAGCCGCCCAGGCGATAGCCGTCGCCGCCGATGTCCCATGGTTCGGCGAACAGCTTGGCCTTGGACAGCAGCGGGTCCTGGCGAACCGCGTCGAGGAAGCCGGCGCCCATGTCGAAGCCGCTCTTCTCGCGCGCCAGCGCGGCGGCGAGGTCGAAGCGAAAGCCGTCGACATGCATCTCGCCGGCCCAGTAGCGCAGGGAGTCCATGACCATTTGCAGGACGCGGGGATGGCGCAGGTCCAGGGTGTTGCCACAGCCGGAATAGTTCTCGTACCAGCGCTCCTGCCCCGGCACCAACCGGTAGTAGCTGGCGTTGTCGATGCCCTTGTAGCAGAGGGTCGGCCCCAGATGGTTGCCCTCGGCGGTGTGGTTGTAGACCACGTCGAGGATGACCTCGATTCCGGCGTCGTGCAGGCGCTGGACCATGGTCTTGAAGTCACCGTGCGGGCTTTGGACCCAGTAGCGGGGGTCTGCGGTGAAGAAGTTGATGGGATTGTAGCCCCAATAATTCCTGAGCCCCTTCTCGACCAGGTGGCGCTCGTCGATGAAGGCGTGGATGGGCATCAGTTCGACGGTGGTGATGCCCAGCTTGACCAGGTGATCGATCACCACCGGCTCGGCCAGCCCCAGGAAGGTGCCGCGATATTCCGCCGCCACCACCGGATGCTTGTTGGTGAAGCCCTTGACGTGGACCTCGTAGAGGATGGTGTCCGGCCACGGCACGCGCGGCTTGCGGTCGTCGCGCCAGGTGAAGGCGGTGTCCACCACCTGGCACTTGGGCATGGTGCGGGAGTTGTCGCGGCGGTCGATCTGCAGGTCCTGGCGCGGCCCGCCGACCCGGAAGCCGAAATTGGCGTCCGACCACTGGAAGCGGCCGTGCAGCGCCCGCGCATAGGGATCGAGCAGCAGCTTGTGGGAATTGAAACGGTGACCGTGCAGCGGGTCATAGGGCCCGTGCACCCGGTAGCCGTACAGCAGCCCCGGCCGCGCGTCGGGCAGATAGCCGTGCCAGACCTCGTCGGTGTATTCGGGCAGGGCGATGCGTTCGATCTCGTGGGTGCCGCGCTTGTCGAACAGGCACAGCTCGACCTTCTCGGCATGGGCAGAGAACAGCGCGAAATTGACGCCGGTGCCGTCCCAGGTGGCGCCCAGGGGATAGGGGGAACCGGACTGGATGCGGTGGCGGGAGGTCATTCGTGCTCGTCGGCGGGCGGCAGGTTGGACAGGCGAATGTCGTCCCCGGAATGGAGTTCGGTCAGACGGTTGACGGTATCGCCCAGGGTCAATTCTCCTGCCGCCACTATACCCTCACCGCTCGCGCTTGAACACGCAGGTCGCCAGCGGCGGCAGGGTGAGGTCCAGCGAGTAGGGGTGGCCGTGCCAGGGAACCTCCTCGGCGTGGCGGCCACCGGCGTTGTGGATGTTGCCGCCGCCATACCATTCACTGTCCGAGTTGAAGACCTCGGAATAGTAGCCGGGATGGGGCACGCCGACGCGGTAGCCCTCACGCACCACCGGGGTGAAACTGCAGGCGACGACGCAGATGTCCTCGGGGTCCTGGGCCTTGCGCATGTAAGTCAGCACCGAGTTGTCGCGGTCGTTGCAGTCGATCCAGGCGAAGCCGTTGGGGTCGTGGTCGAGTTGGTGCAGCGCCGGCAGAGTGCGGTACAGCCGGTTTAGGTCGCGCACGCAGCGGCGCACGCCCTCGTGCATGGGGTCATCCAGCAGATGCCAGTCCAGGCTGCCCTCGGCGTCCCACTCGCGCTCCTGTGCGAATTCAGAGCCCATGAACAGCAACTTCTTGCCCGGATGCGTCCACATGAAGCCGTAATAGGCGCGCAAATTGGCGAAGCGCTGCCAGCGGTCGCCGGGCATGCGGCCGAAGATCGAGCCCTTGCCGTGCACCACCTCGTCATGGGAAAGCGGCAGCACGAAGTTCTCATGGAAGGCGTAGAGCAGGCCGAAGGTCAGGTCGTCGTGGTGATAGCGGCGGTGGATGGGCTCCTTGCTGATGTAGCGGAGCGTGTCGTGCATCCAGCCCATGTTCCATTTGAAGCCAAAGCCCAGGCCACCGATATAGACCGGCCGCGACACCATCGGCCAGGCGGTGGACTCCTCGGCCACGGTCATGGCGCCGGGATGTTCGCCGTAGACCACCTCGTTCATGGTGCGGATGAAGTCGATGGCCTCCAGGTTCTCGTTGCCGCCGAATTTGTTGGGAATCCACTCGCCGGCCTCGCGCGAGTAGTCCAGGTACAGCATGGATGCCACCGCGTCGACGCGCAGGCCGTCCACATGGTACTGCTCCAGCCAGTACAGCGCATTGGCCACCAAGTAGTTGCGAACCTCGCGGCGGCCGTAATTGTAGATCAGGGTGTTCCAGTCCTTGTGGAAGCCCAGGCGCGGGTCCTCGTGCTCGTACAGATGCGTGCCGTCGAAATAGTGCAGGCCGTGCGGGTCGCTGGGGAAGTGGCCGGCCACCCAGTCAACGATAACGCCGATGCCATGCTGGTGCATGCGCTCGGTGAAGGTTCGGAAGTCCTCGGGGGTGCCGAAGCGCGAGGTCGGCGCGAACAGGCCCACCGGCTGGTAGCCCCACGATCCCGAGAACGGGTGTTCGTGCACCGGCAACAGCTCCACATGGGTGAAGCCCATCTCCTTGACGTAGCCGGCCAACTGGTCGGCCAACTCCACATAGGACAGCGGGCGGCCGCCGTCCTCGGGCACGCGGCGCCACGAGGCCAAGTGGACCTCGTAGATGCTGACCGGCGCGTGACGGTCGTTGGCGGTCTGCTGGCGGCTCATCCACTCGCCGTCCTGCCACTG
>JBFMHS010000077.1:0-10938 GCA_040751765.1 Pseudomonadota bacterium
TGAGGCCCTCCATGGCGTCGCCGAACACCTCGTGCGCCATGCGCGGCTCGTGGGCCTTCATCCAGTTGACGTTGCCGGCCAGGGTGTTGATCTCGCCGTTGTGGGCCAGCATGCGGAAGGGCTGGGCCAGCCGCCAGGTGGGGAAGGTGTTGGTGGAATAGCGCTGGTGATAGATGGCGAAGCGCGACACGAAGCGCTCGTCCAGCAGGTCCGGATAGAAGCTGGTCAGCTGCTCGGCCAGGAACATGCCCTTGTAGATCACGCTGCGGCAGGACAACGAGCAGATGTAGAATTCGGTGATGTGCTCCGCCAGCACCTGCTTCTCGATGCGCCGGCGCAGGATCATCAGGTCGGCCTCGAAGCGTTCCTCGGGGGTACCCAGGGAGTTGGCGACGATGATCTGCTCGATCTCGGGCCGGGTGGCGTTGGCCTTCTCGCCGATCACCGACACGTCCACCGGCACCTGGCGCCAGCCGTAGATGGAATAGCCGAAGCGCAGGATCTCGGTCTCGACGATGCAGCGGCAGCGCTCCTGGGCACCCAGGTCGGTCTTGGGCAGGAACACCATGCCGATGGCGATGCGCCCCGGGCCGGGCTCGTGGCCGGTGTGGCGGATGTGCTCCTTGAAGAAGTCCTGCGGGATCTCGACGTGGATGCCGGCGCCGTCGCCGGTCTTGCCGTCGGCATCGACCGCGCCGCGGTGCCACAGCACCTTCAGGGCCTCGATGCCGGCCACCACCACCTCGCGCCGGGGCTTGCCGTCCAGCGCGGCGATCATGCCGACGCCGCAGGCGTCATGCGGCATGGTGTCGATGCCGGCCTGGTTCAGCAGGCGCTCGTTGGCACGATAGTCGGCAACGAAATTCTCGCTCATGGTCTGCTCCCGGCGGGCACCGGCCCGCATGTATTCATGAGACACGGATGAACACCGATGTGTGTTCATCCGTGTCCTATTGGTTACTCCGCCGCCTGGGCCTTGGCCGTGGCGTAGGCGTGGATGGCCAGGGCGGCGTCGCGGCCGTCGCGGATGGCCCACACCACCAGGGATGCCCCGCGCACGATGTCGCCGGCGGCGAACACGCCGTCCAGCGTGGTCATCTGGGTGGCCAGGTCCACCTTCAGCGTGCCCCACTTGCTGACCTCGAGCCCGGGCTGGCCGAAGGCGGCGGGCACGTCCTCGGGGTCGAAGCCGAGCGCGGCGATGACCATGTCGGCGGGCAGCTCGAACTCCGAGCCCTCGATGGGCTGCGGGGTCTGGCGGCCCGAGGCGTCAGCGACGCCCAGATGCATGCGCCGGGCCTGGACGGCGCCGTGGACGATGGCGGTGGGGGCGGCCATCCACACGAATTCGACGCCCTCCTCCTCGGCGTGGGCCACCTCGCGCTGGCTTCCGGGCATGTTGGCGCGGTCGCGGCGGTACAGGCACTTGACCGAGCGCGCGCCCTGGCGGACGGCGGTGCGCACGCAATCCATGGCGGTGTCGCCGCCGCCGATGACCACCACGTCCTTGCCGGCGGCGTTCAGGGTGCCGGCATCATAGGCGGGGACGCTGTCGCCGAGGCCGACCTTGTTGGAGGCGATCAGGTAGTCCAGCGCCGCGTGGGCGTGCTCGGCGCCGGGGATGCCCAGGCCGCGCGCCTTGTAGACGCCGGTGGCGATCAGCACCGCGTCGTGCTTGGCCCTGAGCGCGTCGAAGGAGAGGTCGCGGCCGATCTCCACATTGGTGTGGAAGACGATCCCTGCCTGCCGATAGAGGTCGGCGCGGCGCTCGACCACCGCCTTGTCCAGCTTGAAGCCGGGGATGCCGTAGATCATCAGCCCGCCGACGCGGTCGTGGCGGTCATAGACCTCGACCGTCCAGCCCTCGCGGCGCAGCAGCTCGGCCGCCGCCAGGCCAGCCGGGCCGGCGCCGACGATGCCCACCGACAGGTCCAGCTCGCGCACCGGCCGGGGCGGCTTGACCCAGCCCTGGGTGAAGGCGAACTCGGTGATGTGCTTCTCCACGGCGCCGATGGTCACCGCGCCGTGGGCCGACTGCTCCAGCACGCAGTTGCCCTCGCACAGGCGGTCCTGGGGGCAGATGCGGCCGCAAATCTCGGGCAGGGTGTTGGTGGCCGAGGAGGCCGCATAGGCTTCCTCCATGCGCCCCTGTGCCACCAGCATCAGCCAGTCGGGGATGTTGTTGGCCACCGGGCAATGGATCTGGCAGAACGGGATGCCGCACTGCTCGCAGCGCGAGGCCTGGTCGCCGGCCCGCTCCTGCTCGAACGGGTGGTAGATTTCCGCGAAATCCCGCTTGCGGTCGGCGGCGCCCCGCTTGTCCGGCATGTGCTGGTCGAGGCGGATGAACTGAAGCATCTTGCGGGTCATGCCAAGGCCTTCCGGGCAGGATGAAGCAGACCCGTCGGTTCGGGCCGGCGACCCTTGTACGCCCGCGCGTCCCGGAAAACCAGTGTTTTTTGCATGAAAGGTAAATAACGCTGACTATTTTTTCGCCATCCTTGCCGCACCCAGCGGAGGTGCGCGATGGCCGGGCGGGTTGAAGTCAAAAATTAGTCCCGCATCGGGCCTATCGCCCCTTTCGGGTAGTCGCGAGGGCCTTCGCCGTCCCCGCCAGAGCCGGTCAAGGCATCGGCGCAGGCCGACAGTCACCGTCGCGCCGATACTTGCGACCCGCCTCCGGATTCAGCGCGTGTTTTCTTCGTGACTTCACGAATCGCCACCGCTAGATATTGAATCATGTTCATTTTGGGGCACAGTCTCGTGGCGACTCCCGTGCGGACCCTTGCCGTCCTGTTCCTGGCGCTGCTCGCCGGCTGCGCCCGGCCGCCGGCGCCGGCGCCGGTGGTGGTGGCGCCGCCGGTGCCCCAGGTGGTCGATCCCGACACCGCCTGCCTGCAGGAACTGTCGCGCCTGGCGGTGGCCTACGAGCCGCTGCAAAGCTTCGCCGGCGAGGACGGCTGCGGCATCGACAACCCGGTCCGGGTCAGCCAGGCGGCCATCGCCTGGAACCGGCCCGGCACCTTGTCCTGCCGTCTGGCCCGGACCCTGGTCCGCTACGAGACCGAGCTGGTGCAGCCCCTGGCGCTGAAGCATTTCGGCCAGCCGGTGCGCAAGCTGCTGCACGCCGGCACCTACGACTGCCGCTACCGCCGCAACGGCAAGACGCGGACCGCCGCCGGCTCGGGCGGGCGCAAGGGCGGCCGCCTGTCCGAGCATTCACACGGCCTGGCCATCGACATCACCGGCTTCGAGCTGGCCGACGGCAGCGTGGTGTCGGTCAAGACCGACTGGCGGCGCGGCGACGCCCGCTCGGCCTTCCTGCACCAGCTGGCGCGGGGGTCCTGCGACACCTTCAACGTGGTGCTGACCCCCAATCACGACCGGCTGCACCAGGACCATTTCCACCTGGACATCGGCCCCTATACCCTCTGCGGTTATTGATCGGGCGGATGGGCTGTCCCCGTTCGGCTTCCGTCGGATGGCGGAGCCGGCGGCGGATGGCGACAATCCGCCGCCATGGACGGCACGCGACACATCCTCGCCGGCCTGGCCCTGGCGGCCGGGATCGGCCTCGCCACTCCCGCCCTGGCGCCGCCGCCGGCGCCGCAGGCCCAGGCCCGCCTGATCGCGGGGGTTCCCAAACCGTTTCCCAGGCTGGCCACCGTTTCGGCCGCCGAATTGGAATGCCTGGCCGCCAACGTCTATTTCGAGGCGCGCGGCGAGCCCCAGGCGGGGCGGGCGGCGGTGGCCCACGTCACCCTCAACCGGGTCGGCGCGGAGAGCTTCCCCGACACCGTGTGCGGCGTGGTGCGCCAAGGCGGGCCGCTGGGCCCATGCCAGTTTGAATGGTATTGCGACGGCAAGCCCGACATCCCCACCGAGCCCGAGGCCTGGCTGGACGCGCTGGTGGTGGCCTACCGGGCGCTGACCGGCTCCGAAGACCCCACCGGCGGCGCGCTGTACTTCCACCACGTGTCGCTTAACCCGTCCTGGGCCGCCGCCCGCGACGACGCCAGGGTGATCGGGCGCCACGTCTTCTTCCGCTTGAAGGGCGGAGAACTGGGCGAACGCCAGCTGGCGCAGGCGGAGTAGCCGGCGTCAGCGTGCCCGGAGCCGGAATCAGCCCGCCAGGAACTCCAGCTGCCAGGTCATCTCGTCGGCGGACAGCGGCCAGGCATGGCCGCGCGGATGCAGCACGCGGCTGGAGGTCAGGCGGACCAGCTTGGTCTGCAGGTGCACCGACATGTCGGGCGACAGGCCCGCCTTCCAGGCCAGGGCGACCATGCCCTTGGCGCTCTTGGTATCGATCACCTTGCGCACCACCGAGACCGGCACTTGGGCCAGCAGCGACAGCGCGGCGGTGACGAAGGCGGTGTCGCCGCCGGACAGGGCGGTGTCGATGGTGCTTTCGTCGAGGGTGCCGGCGGCCATCAAGGTCTTGGCCCGCATCATGGCCGCGGTTTCCTCCGAAGCCTTGCGGGCCTCGGCCTTGGCGGGGCCGACGGCCTCCATCTCGTCGAGGCGCTTGCGCACCACGGCGGCCACTGCCACCGTCGCCTCGGGGTCCAGGTCCTTGCGCTCGGCCAGCGCCTGCAACAGGTTGGCGGCCACGAAGCGCGCCAGCTTGCCGGCGGTGCGGGCGGACAGGTGGGGGCGGTTGACGAAGGGCTGGTGCCAGGCTTCGATGTCGGCGGCGCGGTCGGCCAGGCGGTCCAGGGTCTCCTCGCGGATCTGCGCCGACGGGTTGCCCAGCAGCACCGCGATGGCGTCGACGTCGTCGGACGAGGCGATGGCGTCGGCCACCCGCACGTTGACCACCGAGCGCCGCGAAATGGCCGACAACGCCCCCGGGATCGGCGACGCCTCGATGATCTCCAGCAGGTCATCGTCGGAGAGCACCGGCGAGAATTGAAGCACCGGCGCCGCCACCGCGATCTCGGCGTCGCGGGCCAGGCGGCGGATGACGTCGGGCGGGGCGTTGGCCACATCCTTGAGGGTGTCGGAGAGGATGGCGCGCACCTTGGTGATCTGGTCGCGGGCCAGGATCTCCAGCGCCTCGTAGGTGGCGCGGCGTAGGCGGTCCTGCTCGTTGGCGGACAGCCCCGGCGCCAGCCGCGCGATCTTGCCGGCGAGGTCGGCGCGCACCCGTTCGTCCTTGTCGCCGGCCAGCAGCAGGTTGGCCTGGGGCGGCGTCTGGCCGTTGGCGGCGACGCGGCGGCGCACCTCGGGGCTGAGGTCCTCGGCGAGGAAATAAAGGATCTCGGGCTTGATGTCGTCGCGGCCGGCCAGTTCGGCGCGCACCGCCGCGTCCTCGTGGGCGGCGAGCTCGCGCGCCTCCTCGTAGCCGATGGGGCGCGAGCGACCGGCGAACAGCCGCTTGAGGATGCCCACCACCATCAGCGGCACCCCTGGTCGTCGGGCGGCGCCAGCCGCCAGTCGCCCTTGCCGTCGCGCTTGACCTCGTACATCGCCTTGTCGGCACGGGCGATCAGGTCCTCCAGGCACTCGGCGTCACCGCCCTCGTGCACGGCGACGCCCAGCGACATGTGCAGCGGCTTGTCCTCGGCCCCGGAATAGCGCCTGAGCTGGCGGCCGGCCTCGACCAATTCCTGGCAGCGCTGGACGGCGATGCGCTCCTCGGCGCCTTCCAGCCACACCGCGAATTCGTCGCCGCCGAGGCGCGCCACCAGGTCGATGGGCCTCGTGTGCTGGAGCAGCAGCTCGCGCACCGCCAGCAACGCCTGGTCGCCGGCGGCGTGGCCGTGGACATCGTTGACCCACTTGAAATTGTCCAGGTCCACATAGATCAGCGCCGCCGGCCGCTTCTCCCGCGACAGCCGCTGGAACCGGCGGGCGATCTCCTCGAAGAAGGCGCGGCGGTTGAAAAGGCCGGTCAGCGAATCGGTGCGCGACAGCTTGAGGATGCGTTCGTGATTGGCGATCTGCTCGCAGGCCAGGCCGACCTGGTTGGCGACGTCGTCGATCAGCAGCCGGTCGTCGTCGCTCCACGGCGGCCGGCTGACGTCGCGCCACAGCAGCACGGCGCCGTTGATGGAGTGGCGATAGCGGCTGACGGTGGCCAGCAGGTGCCAGCCGTCGACGGTGTCGTCGAAGTGATCCGAGCCAAGGAAGGAGTCGAGCACCGGCTTCTCGTCGCCGGCCTCGCCGAAATGGGCGGCGACGGCGAAGTCCGAGGCGTCGGGGAGAATGCGGAAGATCTGGCAGCCGGTGGCGCCCAGGGCGCGGGCGGTGGCCTCGGCGGCGGCGCGCAGCATGTCGGCGGGGTCGACCTCGTCGCGGATGGTGCGCACGATGTAGGACAGCAGCCGCTCGCGGTTGTTGGCCCGCACCAGCGCCGCGTCGCGCAGCCGTTCCTGGGTGACGTCGCGGCAGACGCCGCGCGCGCCCTTCCATTCGCCGTGGTCGCCGTGGATGGGGGTGGCCGACGCCAGCAGGCAGGCCTGGCTGCCGTCGGCCTGGGTCATCCACACCTCGGCGTCCTCGATGGGCAGGGTGGCGGCGAAGGCGGTGGCGCCGTGGCTGGCGTCGGCGGAGACCACGAATTCGGCCGGCAGCCGGCCGACCAGCTCGTCGGCGGAATAACCCAGCGCGCCCTTGGGGCTGACGAACACGAAGCGGCGGTCCTCACCCACCTCCCAGGCGAAGTCCGACGAAATCTCGACCAGGTCCTTGTAGCGTTGGCGGGATTCCACCAGGGCCGAGCGCAGGTTGCGCTCCAGCGTGACGTCGCGGGCCAGCACCAGCACGGCGCCGTCGCCGGCCGGCAGGCCGACCATTTCCAGGATGATGCCGCTGCCGCCGGCGGCGGGCAGGGTCTCGATCACCGCCTGGCCGCCGGACCCCGCCGTCAGCAGGGCGTCGCGGCTGGTCAGCCGGCCCTCGCCGATGGCGGCAGCCAGGGCGGCGCCGCGGCCGTTGGCCGACACCACCGTGCCATCGGGATCCAGCACCACCGCCGGTCCCGGATAGGCCGACAGGGCGGCCGCGCCCAAGGTCACCAACCGCCGCTGTCCCGTCCTGCCTTCGCGCTGCCCGTCCACGCCCCCGGCTCCCATCGCATTCACCAATGATTGATTACCATAGGCACCGATGGTTAACGATCCTGAAAGTGGGCGGAGCTTGCCTTTCGCGCCGGCCGCCGCTAGGACTGGCGGCATGACCGACGACACCGCGACCGATCCCCGCCGGCTGGGCCTGGGCCATGTGGAAACCTGGGTGTTCGACCTGGACAACACCCTGTATCCGGCGTCGTCGAGCCTGTTCCCCCAGATCGACGTGCGCATGCGCCGCTTCATCGCCGAGCGCCTGGGGCTCGACCTCGACGCGGCATTCCGGCTGCAGAAGCAATATTATCGCGAGTTCGGCACCACGCTCCGGGGCCTGATGCTGGTCCATGGCATCGAACCGGCGGCGTTCCTGGACTATGTCCACGACATCGACCATTCGGTGCTGGCCGCCTCTCCCGAACTGGACGCCGCCCTGGCGGAACTGCCGGGGCGCAAGCTGGTGTTCACCAACGGCTCCGAAGGCCACGCGGTCAAGGTGCTCGACCGCCTGGGCATCGCCCGCCACTTCGCCGGCATCTTCGACATCGCTGCCGCCGGCTTCGTGCCCAAGCCGCAGCCCGAGACCTACGACCTGATGGTCGCCCGCCACGGGATCGACCCGCGCGGCGCCGCCATGGTCGAGGACATCCACCGCAACCTGGTTCCCGCCTGCGCCATCGGCATGACCACCGTGTGGGTCAACGAGGCCGACCACCCCGACGCGGCGGTGGTGGCCCAGGACACCACCGACCTCGGGCACGTCCACCACGTCACCGACGACCTGGTGGCCTTGCTCCGTCGCCGCGCGAGGTGATACTCCCTTCGCCATGCCCGATCTCGTCAAACGTCGCCCGGCCCTGATCGCCTTCCTGTTCGTCGGCCTGATGGCGGCCTGGCGGCTGGCCGTGCTGGCCGCCGACGCCCCGTTCCTGTCCTTCGACGAGGCCCAGTACTGGGCCTGGGCTCAGAGCCTGGAGCTGGGCTACTACTCGAAACCGCCCATGGTGGCCTGGGTGATCGCCGCCACCACCGCCGCCTGCGGCGACGGCCCGGGCTGCGTCAAGGCGGGCTCGGCCATCGCCCATGCCGGCACCGCCGTGGTGCTGTATTTCCTGGGCCGCCACCTGTTCGGCCCGCGCATCGGCGCCTGGGCGGCCATGACCTGGAGCGTGGTGCCGGCGGTGTCGCTGTCGGCGGTGATGATCACCACCGACCCGTTCCTGCTGTTCTTCTGGGCGCTGGCACTGCTGTTCCTTGCCCGCGCCGCCGATGCCGGGCCGCGCCCGAACCGCTGGTGGGTGCTGCTGGGCCTGGCCTTCGGCCTGGGCATGCTGTCCAAATACGCCATGATCCTGTTCGCCGCCTCGGCGGCGATCTGGCTGGCGTGGTCGCCGGAGCGCCGGACGCTGGCCAAGGCGCCGGGGCCATGGCTGGCGATGGCGATCGGGCTGGCCGTCTACGCCCCCAACGCGTTGTGGAACGCCGCCAACGGCTTCGTCAGCTACGCCCACACCAAGGACAACGCCAACCTGGGCGGCGAGCTGTTCCATTTCGACAAGCTGGCCGAATTCGTCGGCGGCCAGTTCGGGGTATTCGGCCCCATCGCCATGGCCGCACTGGTCGCCGCCCTGGTCGCGGCCATCCGCCGGCCCGAGGACGACCGCGAACGGATGCTGGCCGCCTTCACCCTGCCGGTGCTGGCGCTGATGACGGTGGAGAGCTTCCTGTCGCGGGCCAACGCCAACTGGACGGCCCCCGCCTTCGTGGCCGGAAGCGTGCTGGTGGCCGCCTTCCTGGCCCGGCGGGCTCCCCGCCTGCTGGCGGCGTCGCTGGCACTGCACGTGGCCGCCGCCGGGCTGCTGTACAATCTCGACGCCGCCCGTGCCGCCCTGGGCGTGGCCGAGACCGCCAGGTTCGACCCGCTGAAAAGGGTGCGCGGCTGGCAGGAGGTGGGCGAGCGGGTGTCGGCGATCCTGGCCGCCCATCCCGGCGCCCGCCTGCTGGCCGACGAACGCAAGGTGATGGCCACGCTGATCTACGCCGTGCGGCCGCACCCCTTTGACGCCGTGAAGTGGAACCCCGAGGGCGACGTGCGCGACCACTACGACCAGACCACCCGCCTCGAGCCCGGCGAGAAATTGCTGATCCTGGTCACCGAGCAGGAATCGCTGCCGCCGGGGATGGCGGCCGCCTTCGCCCGCACCGAGAAGATCGAGGACATCGTGGTGCCCATCCACCGCGACTACCGGCGGCGGGTCGCGGTGTGGCGGCTCGAGGAGTTCAAGGGATACGCGCCATGACCGGCCCCGACACCCGCCTGTGGCATACCGTCGGCCGCTCGCTGGTCCGCCATCCATGGCGTTGGACCTTCGCGCTGCTGCTGCCGCTGATCATCTTCCCGGTCATCGACATCACCGTGTCGGGCTGGTTCTACGATCCCGAGGCCCGCATCTTCCCCGCCCGCGTCGACCCCTTCTTCGAGTGGTGGCGCAAGTCCATGCCCTATTACCTGTTCGCGGTGGTGATCTACGTGATCGCGCTGTGGGCGGCCGGCGAATGGCTGAAGGACGCGGTGTTCGGGGTGACCCGGCGGGTCGCCGCCTATCTGGTGCTGTCGCTGGCGCTGGGTCCGGGGCTGGTGGTCAACGTCATCCTCAAGGATTCCTGGGGCCGGCCGCGCCCGTCGACCATCCTTGAATTCGGCGGCCCTAACTATTTCGTGCCGCCGCTGGTCATCACCGACCAGTGCGACAGCAACTGCTCGTTCTCGTCGGGCCATGGCGCGCTGGGGTTCTGGCCGGTGGCCTTCGCGCTGCTGGCGCCGCCGCGCTGGCGCCCCCACGCCATCGCCGCCGCCTTGGCCTTCGGCGCCATGGTGGGCTTCGTGCGCATCGCCCAGGGCGGGCATTTCCTGTCGGACGTGGCCTTCTCGGCGGTGATCACCGTGGGCATCATCTGGTGGCTCTACCGCCGGATGATCCGCCCCGGCGACGCCGCGTCACCGAAAAATAATGCCCCAGAAGGGGGAGAGTCCCCTTAAGACCCTAGGCGAACCCCTCGTCTTCAGGTAATGATATCCGTTCAGACTGACCTTGGCGAAAAATCGGCCCGGGAAGGATGCCCGCGCTTGGTGCGCGGGTTGTGTATTTGCTACGACGAGAACGACACATGGCATGGAACCGAGATAATCATGGCAATCGTGACCGCGGCCGCGGCCGACGGGACGATTTTGGCGACATGGGCGGCTACGAGCCCCGCCCGCAGCGCGCCCCCTCCTCCTTCGACTCCCGTCACCAGGTGAGCCAGCCCAACGTCACCGCGACGGTCAAGTGGTTCAATGCCTCGAAGGGCTTCGGCTTCGTTGCTCCGTCGGACGGCTCCCCGGACGCCTTCCTGCACATTTCGGCGCTCGAGCGCGCCGGTCTGTCCCAGGTGGCCGAGGGTTCGACCATCGTCTGCGACCTGGGCCAGGGTAACCGCGGCCCGCAGGTCGTGACCGTGCACGAGGTCGATCAGTCCACCGCCACCTCGACCCCGCGCGCCGCCGCTCCCCGCATGGATCGCGGCCCGTCCGAGACCGTGGAAGGCGTGGTCAAGTTCTTCTCCGCCGAGAAGGGCTTCGGCTTCGTCGCCGTGGACGAGGGTGGCAAGGACGTGTTCGTGCACGTCAAGGCGCTGGAGCGCTCGGGTCTCAAGACCCTGGAGACCGGCCAGCGCGTGCGTGTCACCACCACGCTGGGCCAGAAGGGTCCCCAGGCCGACACCGTCGCCCTGGTCTGATCCGTCGGCACGGACCGCGACCACCGGCGAGGCGACTCGCCGGACGGGGACGGAGTCCGAATCGAATCCGGGAAGGCCGGACGCCCCA
>JBFMHS010000078.1:0-8426 GCA_040751765.1 Pseudomonadota bacterium
GCCCCATGACTTCGGACCACACCACGGAACACGACGGCGGCACCCTGATGCGCTGGGCCACCTATGCCTCGGTGGCCACGGCGACGGTGCTGATCGTCGCCAAGTTGGTGGCCTGGGCCATGACCGGGTCGGTGGCGCTGCTGTCGACCCTGATCGATTCGGTCCTCGATGCCGCCGCCTCGCTGATCAACCTGTGGGCGGTTGCGCACGCGCTGACCCCGGCGGACCGCGAACACCGCTTCGGCCACGGCAAGGCCGAGCCGCTGGCCGGGCTGGGACAGGCGGCGTTCATCCTGGGCTCGGGCGGTCTGCTGCTGATCGAGGCCGCCGACCGCTTCGTCCACCCGGTGGCGGTGACACGTGGCGACATCGGCATCGCGGTGATGGCGTTCAGCGTGTTGCTGACCCTGGTGCTGGTGCGGTTCCAGAAATACGTGGTGTCCAGGACGTCGTCGGTGGCCATCTCCGCCGACTCCCTGCACTACGCCGGCGACGTGCTGATCAACGGCAGCGTCATCGTGTCGCTGGTGATCGTGATGACCGTGGGCTGGACCTGGGTCGATCCGCTGTTCGCGGTGGCCATTGCCGGCTACTTGATGTGGAACGCCTGGCAGATCGCCCGCCAGTCCTTCGACATGCTGATGGACCGAGAATTACCCGAGGAGGATCGCGAGCGCATCCGCATCATCGCCCGCTCGCACCCCGAGGTGCGCAACCTGCACGACCTGCGCAGCCGCCTGTCGGGCCAGCAAGGTTTCATCCAGCTGCATCTGGAGCTGGATGCCAACCTGCCGCTGTACAAGGCCCACGACATCGCCGACGAGGTGGAGAAGGCCATCATGGAGGCCTTCCCCAATTTCGAGGTGATCATCCACCAGGACCCGGCCGGCCTGCGCGAGGAGCACCCCAGGTTCGGCTAGTCCTCGTCGTCGTCGCCGAGCACCCCGCCCAGTGCCCGGGCCAGGTCCTGCACCCGGCGGCGGACCTCGGGGTCGTTGATGCGGTAATAGGCGCGCACCAGTTCCAGCGTCTCGCGCTGAACCAGCATGTCCTCGGCGGTGTCCGGCGGGTCCTCGGTGGCGCGGACCATGTGGCGGGGGCTGGCTGCCTGGGTGTCGTCGGACATTTCCTCGAAGAAGTAGCTGACCGGCACGTCAAGCACGCGCGACAGGTCGAACAGGCGGCTGGCGCCGATGCGGTTGGCGCCGCGCTCGTATTTCTGCACCTGCTGGAAGGTCAGCCCCAGCAGCTCGCCCAGCCGCTCCTGGCTCATGCCCAGCAGGGTGCGGCGCAGGCGGACCCGCGCACCCACGTGGACGTCGATCGGATTGGGTCGGCCGGACGGAGTCCGCCCCCGGCTGGCACGACGGGAAACACTGGTCTTGCGGGCGGAATCGGCCATAATGGTCACCCCTGCGAGGGCCCCCCGTTGGTGATCATGCGCACAATTGCCGGTTGACGCACCCGGGAAGCACGACTGAATTTACCACGTAGGATAGCGCTCCCGAATGGTTGTGAACAGAGGGAGGATGCGGTAAGGGCATGTCGGCATTCTTCAACGACAGTGTGTCCGATTTTGCCGCCGCCCTGGCGGCCACCGACGACCGCGACAAGCGGCGGGCGCTGTTCTCGCGCGCCGTGGGGGCCTATGGCGTCAGCCACTTCGCGTATCTCAACACCGCCGCCCGGCTTGCCCCGTGGTACCTGGAGACCACCTATCCCGACGCCTGGATCGAACGCTACATCCAGCAGGGCTATGTCGAGGTCGACGTGGTTCCGGTGCAGGGCCGCCGCTCTCCCCTGCCCTTCCACTGGCGGCCGCTGCTGGACCACCCCGGCACCCCGGCCCGCGCCCACACGGTGTTCGACGAGGCCGCCGAGTTCGGGATCCACGACGGCATGAGCGTGCCCATCCACCGTGCCGACGGCTTCTCGCTGATGAGCATGGCGGTGGCCGACCCTGCCCTGCTGACGCCCAAGGCGACTGCCGAGCGGCACCGCATCCAGTTGATGAGCCTGTACTATCACGACGCCGTCGAGCGCGCCGCCCCCGCCGGCACACCCGCTCCGGCTCCCCTCCCCGTCCGCCTGACCCCGCGGGAGCGCGAGGTGCTGCTGTGGGCGTCGCGCGGCAAGACCGGCTGGGAGATCGCCCAGATCCTGCACGTCGCCGAACGCACCGTCGTCTTCCACGCCGAGAACGCCAAGGCCAAGCTTGGGGCGTCGTCGCGCAGCCAGGCGGTGGTGCGCGCCATCACGCTGGGCCTGCTGACCCCCTGAAACTTCTTGCAGGTTCCCGCCGGGCCCACGTCCGGGCCAGACTTCGCGGTTATTGGACCGCGAACGGAGCTGCCGTGACCGTCATCCCGTTTCCCGCCAGCCAAAGCCGCGCCGACCGAATTCGCGGCATCGAGGCCTGCCTGGACTATCTGCGTGCCGATGCCCAGGCGTTGAACCTGCCGATGCTGGCCCATTTCATCGGCGTCGCCCGCGAAGCCGCCCGCGAGGCGGTCGACGAGGACGCGGCCAAATGAAAACGCCCCCGCCGGGCGGCGGGGGCGTTCGATCAGGTCGCGGCGCCTGGGATCAGCCGACGATCTCGCACTGCGAGAAGAAGAAGGCGATCTCGATGGCGGCATTCTCGGGGCTGTCCGAGCCGTGGACCGAATTGGCCTCGACCGACTCCGCGAAGTCGGCGCGGATGGTGCCGGGGGCGGCGTTGGCCGGATTGGTGGCGCCCATGATCTCGCGGTTCTTGGCGACGGCGTTGTCGCCCTCCAGGACCTGGACCACCACCGGGCCGGAGATCATGAAGCTGACGAGGTCGTTGAAGAACGAGCGCTCCTTGTGGACCGCGTAGAAGCCCTCGGCCTGCTCCTTGGTCAGGCGGACGCGCTTCTGGGCGACGATACGCAGGCCGTTTTCCTCGAAGCGGGCGTTGATCTTGCCGGTCAGGTTGCGGCGGGTCGCGTCCGGCTTGATGATCGACAGGGTGCGTTGGTTAGCCATGTGGTCGAATTCCTTTCGGCGGTTGCTCGCGGCGCCTCTCGGACGAAGAAACCAGGGCGGGGCGCACGCGCGAAGCCCCCGCGCGGCCGCCGCTCGGGGGACGCGGGGTTATAACGCCAACCACGTCGGGTGGCAACTGGGTGTTTGGGCAGGGGTGGCACTCGCCCCTGCGCCGTGCTAGACAGGCGGCCCCATGCTTCACGTCAACGACCTCGTCTTCCGCTTCGGCGGCCGAACCCTGTTCGACCAGGCCACGGTCCACGTGGCCGCCGGCCAGCGCGTCGGCCTGGTCGGCCGCAACGGTGCCGGCAAGTCGACCCTGTTCAAGCTGATCCTGGGCGAGCTGCACCCGGACGGCGGCTCGGTCTCGCTGCGCGCCCGTGCCCGGCTGGGCCGGGTGGCCCAGGAAGCGCCGGAGGGCGACACCTCCCTGATCGACTGCGTGCTGGCCGCCGATGCCGAGCGCGCCGCCCTGCTGGCCGAGGAGGAGACCTGCTCCGACGGGCACCGCATCGCCGAGATCCACGAGCGGCTGACCGCCATAGACGCCCATACCGCCCCGGCGCGGGCGGCGGCGATCCTGTCTGGCCTTGGCTTCGACGCCGAGGCGCAGGCGCGCCCGGTCTCGTCCTTCTCGGGCGGCTGGCGCATGCGCGTGGCGCTGGCGGCGGCGCTGTTCTCCACCCCCGACCTGCTGCTGCTGGACGAACCCACCAACCACCTGGACCTGGAAGCCACACTGTGGCTGCAGGCCTATCTGGCCTCCTATCCCGGAACCCTGATCGTCATCAGCCACGACCGCGAGCTGCTCAACGAGGTCTGCCAGCGCATTGTCCACCTGGACCAGGGCAAGCTGGTGGCCTATGGCGGCAACTACGACGCCTTCGAGCGAGTGCGGCGCGAGAAGATGGACCTGGCCGCCAAGGCCTATTCCAAGCAGATGGAACAGCGGCGCAAGATCCAGGCCTTCATCGACCGCTTCCGCGCCAAGGCCACCAAGGCCGCCCAGGCGCAAAGCCGCATCAAGATGCTGGAACGGATGGAGCCGGTGGTGCCGGTGGTCGAGGACCGCGCCATGGTCTTCGACTTCCCCGACCCCGACCGCTTGTCACCGCCCATCCTGGCCATCGAGAACGGCGTCGCCGGCTATGACGGCCGCCCCGTCCTCAAGGGCCTGGGCCTGCGCATCGACATGGACGACCGCATCGCGCTCCTGGGCGCCAATGGCAACGGCAAGTCGACGCTGGCCAAGGTGCTGTCGGGCCGGCTGGCCCTGATGGCGGGAGAGTTGCGCAAGCCGCCCAAGCTCAAGGTCGGCTATTTCGCCCAGCACCAGACCGACGAACTGGTACCGTCGCGCACCGCCTACGACCACATGGCCGAGGTGATGAAGGACCTGCCGGAATCCAAGGTCCGCGCCCATCTCGGCCGCTTCGGCTTCGAGCAGGAGCGCGCCGACGTCAAGGTCGAGAGCCTGTCGGGCGGCGAGAAGGCGCGGCTGCTGTTCGCGCTGATGACCCGCGACGCGCCGCACCTGATCATCCTGGACGAGCCGACCAACCACCTGGACATCGACGCACGCGAGGCGCTGGTGGCGGCGCTCAACGCCTTCGAGGGCGCGGTGGTGCTGGTCAGCCATGACCCACACCTGGTCGAACTGGTGGCCGACCGCCTGTGGCTGGTCGCCGACGGCCGCGTCCAGCCCTTCGACGGCGACATGGCCGCCTATCGCGCCTATCTGCTGGAGCGCGCCCGCGAAGCCCGGCGCGGCGACGGCGCCGCCGACAAGCCCGCCGGCGCCAGCCGCAAGGACGAACGCCGCGCCGCCGCCGAGATCCGCGCCCAGTTGGCGCCCTTGCGCAAGAAGGCCCAGGACGCCGAGAAGCGGCTGGAAAAGCTGATGGAGAAGAAGGCCGCCGTCGAGGCGCGGCTGGCCGACCCGAAGCTGTACGAGGGACCGGCCGACAAGGTCACCCAGGCGCAGATGGAGCTGGGCGACCTGGAAAAGTCCGTCGCCGAGGCCGAGGCGGAGTGGCTGGATGCCCACGAGGCGCTCGAGGCAGCCCAAGGCTGATCTTCCCACAAACCAATGGTTGGTATAGCCTGCTGGCGCACTTCGTCAGCGAGGACGGCCGTTGAGCCACGCCACCATGCCCCGCCCGCCCATTGCCGAGGAACCGAGCGTCGAAGCCCGGGCCAGCCTGCGTCGCGCACTCCAGGCCCTGGTCGGACTGACCGCATTCCTGGCGATCGCCGGCACCGCGTGGTTCCTGCTGCATCTGCGGGCCGAAAGCATCCGGGCTGCGGAAGAGCGCGCCGCCGTCGGCGCCCGCCTGCTGGAGGAGCATGTGGTGCGCACCTTCCGCGCCACCGAGTTCATCATCGACCGGGTGGTGGATCTCGGCGAGCGCCACCCCATCGCCGAGCTGGCGCGGTCGAAGGCCGCTTGGCACGAACTCAAGACCCTCAGCCGCGGCCTGCCGGAACCGGGAACGCTGTGGATCGTCGATGCACGGGGACGTGTCGCGCTGGGAACGATCGCCTTCCCCATGCAGCCCAACGACGTCACCGACCGCTTCTATTTCCATGCCCACAAGGCGCAGCGCCAGGGCCTGGTGGTGGGCCCCATGGTCACCGCCAAATCGCGCGACCTCCAGGCCTTCCACCTCAGCAAGCGCATTGAGGACGAAGGGGGGGGGCTGATCGGGGTGGCGGTGGCGGGGTTCGACGTGCCCTATTTCACCGATTTCTACCACTCGCTGGGACTGGGCTCCCGTTCGGCCCTGACCATCTTTCGCCAGGACGGACAGGTGGTGATGCGCCAGCCCGAGCCGGGACGCTGGATCGACGCCTCGGTGGCCGGTGGCCCCACGCTGACCGCCGCCACCACACGGCCGCACGGCATCCTGCACGCCGTCTCGCCGCTGGACGGGGTCGAGCGGATCGCCGCCTACCGCCGCCTCGACTCGTTCGGTGTCGTGGTCCTGTGTTCGGTCGCCATGGACGACGCACTGGCGGGCTGGTGGCGGTCGGTGGCTATCGCTGGGGTCCTGCTGGTCGGCGTCGGCGGAGTGCTGGCGATCGTGGGCAACATCGCCTTCGCCGGGCTGCGCCGCGAGGCGACGCTGATGCACGGCTTGGAGGAGCGAATCCGCGAGCGCACCGAGGAAGCCCGCTTCCAGGCCGAGGAAGCGCGGCGCGCCAACGAAAGCAAGACCCGCTATCTGGCCGCCGCCAGCCATGACCTTCGCCAGCCCCTGCAGGCGGCGGGCATGTTCGTCGAGGCATTGTCGGCGCGCATGGCCGGGTCGCCCCACTTCCCCATCCTCGACAAGCTGCGCCAGAGCGTGGACGCCACCCAGGCACTGCTGTCCACGCTCCTGGACGCCTCGACGCTGGAGGCCGGCCGGGTCGAGCCCCGCCCCGCCGAGTTCCCGGTGGCGACGCTGCTGGCGACCCTGGTTGACCAGACCGAACCCGAGGCGGCGCGCAAGGGGTTGCGCCTGGGCATGGTCGCGTCGGACGCCTGGGTGGCCAGCGACCCGGTGCTGCTGGAACGCATGCTGCGCAACCTGCTGGTCAACGCGCTGCGCTACACCGAGAGCGGCGGCGTGCTGCTCGGCTGCCGCCGGCGCGGCGACTGCCTGGCGATCCAGGTGGTGGACACCGGCCCCGGCATCCCGCCCGACCAGCAGGTGGCGGTCTTCGACGATTTCGTGCGCCTTGGCGACAAGGGCGGCGCCACCTCGCGCGGATTGGGGCTGGGGCTGGCTGTGGTCCGACGCATGGCCGCACTGATGGGCCACGAGCTGGAACTGCGCTCGGTGGTCGGCAAGGGCTCCGCCTTCGCCGTGGTGGTGCCGCTGGCTCAGCGGCGGCTGTCCAGCGGCGTCGAGGCGGGCAGCGCCTCGTCGCGGGTCATGGCCGAGAACGTGGCTCCCAGGACCCAGCCGTAGAACAGATGCAACACCAGGGTCGTGACCGCGACCATCAACCCGTCGAGCCGCTGGCCGAACAGCCCCGCCTCGGCCGCTGGCATGAACACGATCATCATCAGCAGCCACGCCAGCGCCCCGAACCACACCGCCTGAAGAGTGCGGCTCCGGCCCGGCATCAGCGGCCGCAGATAGACGAACAGGATGCCCCAGGCCAGCGTCCCGATCAGGAAATGCAGGGTCCAGCCGACCCACGCCTCGCCGGGCATGCCTGCCGCCACCGTCAGCAGCTCGATGATGTTCAGCTCGGGCAGGAACCCCGACAGTTGCTTGATCACCAGCACCACCGACAGCGCCACCGTGGCGACGAACCCGGCGACGATGCCCTTGCCCAGGACCGCCCAGCGGCCGCCCAAAGGCTCCATCCCATGGCTTCCATAGACCGGCATGGCGCTTCTCCTCTGGTTTCCGTCACCAGAGGGTGAACACCCTTTTCCACCGGCGGGTTCGCCGGGATCAGCTTCGCGCCTTCTCCTCCCAGCCGCCGCGTTCGGTCTGCTGGTAATAGACCAGTTGGTGGCCGGCGGCCTTCCAGGTCTTCCAACGCTCGCGGGCGGCGGCGACGGCCGCGTCATCATTGCCGTCGAACAGGTCGAGGACGCGGGCGTAGTCGGCGACCTTGTCCGACACCACGCCGTCGCACAGCACCAGCACGCCGGCGCCGTTGGGGTTCTCGTCGGCATCGGTCAGCCAGATGGGTTGCAGGTCGGCCTCACCGTCGGCGGCCGAGCCGTGGGGCAGCCAGGAATCGGCCTCGAAGGTCCATAGCCGGTCGTTGAGATGCTCCACCCGCTCGCGGCTGCCGGCCATCACCACCACCTTGTGGCCGGCGGCCATGGCCTTGTCCAGCAGGCGCGGCAGCGCCTGGTCGAGGGGCATCTTCAAGAGATGGTAGAAGCCGATCTGGGTCATGGCCGTGACTTTACGCGCCCCTGTTCCCGCCCGCCAGCGCGTCGAACAGCCGCACCCCGAAGCCGGTGGCGCCCTTGGGGCCGAGCGGGAGGTCCTCCTCGGCCTCGGACACCCCGGAGATGTCGAGATGCGCCCACCGCGCCTTGCCCGCGACGAAGTGCTGGAGGAAGCGGGCGGCATCGTCGTTGTCGGGGACCTTGCCCCAGGCGCAATTGCGGAGATCGGCGACATCGGACTTGAGGTCCTCGTCGCAGGCGGTGGTCAGCGGCAGCCGCCACAACGCCTCGTCCTCGGCCTCGCCCAGCGCCATCAGACGCCGGCACAGCCTGTCGTCGGGAGTATAGAGCCCGGCGCGATGGCGGCCCAAGGTGCGCACCACCGCCCCGGTCAAGGTGGCGGCGTCGACAATGGTGGCGGGGGCGAGGTTGCGGCAAGCCCAGGCCAGGGCGTCGGCCAGCACCAGCCGGCCCTCGGCGTCGGTGTCGACGACCTCCACCGTGCGACCGGAAT
>JBFMHS010000079.1:0-9754 GCA_040751765.1 Pseudomonadota bacterium
CTCCCAGCCCAAGTGCCAAAACATTCTTCGCGTCCATCGTCCACCCCTTCGTCGGTAATGCCGAAAAAGGGTAGCCGATTACAGCCTACGTGACTTCTGGAATTCCACTTGCTGCGTCGAAGAGCCAATTTTTCTTGACGGGGGGTTTACCACCAAAGGGGCGGGCAGGCCAATACTAAAGAATGAAATGACTTGTAACCAAAGTATAAATGTGCACAGGCTCAGCGGTTCTTCAGAAACCGCGCATACCATTTGCCGGAGTCCTTGAGGGTCCGGGCCTGGGTGGCGAAATCCACATGGACGATGCCGAACCGGTTGCCGTAGCCCGAGCCCCATTCGTAATTGTCCAACAGCGACCACACGAAGTAGCCGCGCACGTCGGCGCCTTGGTCCATGGCCGCCTTCATCGCCGCCGTGTACAGCTCAAGGTAGGCGATGCGATAGGGGTCGGCGACGCGGCCGTCGGCATCGGGCTTCTCCTCGTCGGCACCGCGCCCGCAGCCGTTCTCGGTTACCACCACCGGCAGGCGGTAGCGTTGGTGGACCAGCAGCAGCTCGTCGGTGAAGGCCTCGGGATAGATCGGCCACCCGATTGCCGGATGCGGCCTGGCGTCCCGGTCCTCGCCCCAGCCGAAGCCCATGGGCGTGTCGGGATCGGCCTTGGCCCAGATGGGGCCGTAGTGGTTCATGCCGAACCAGTCCAGCGGCCGGCAGATGCGCGCCATGTCGCCGGCCCGTGCCACCGGCTCGAACTCGGCGGCGACGATCGCGGGATAGGCGCCGAGGATCTGGGGGTCGGCGTAGACCAGGTTCCAGTGGGCGTCCAGCACCCGGGCGGCGCGGATGTCGGCCTCGGTGTCGCTCTCGGGATGGACGGCCTGGCGGTTGTGGATGATGCCGATGCTGGCGTCGCGGACATGGGCACGCAGCACGTCGACTGCGGCACCGTGGGCCAGGTTCAGGTGATGGACGGCGCGCAGGTACTGGCCCCGGTCCTCGATGCCCGGCGCGCACCATTTCTTGTGGGCATAGCCGAACAGGGTCGAGACGTTGGGCTCGTTGAAGGTGGCGAAGCGGCGCACGCGATCGCCCAACCGGCGGGCCACCACGGTGGTGTAATCGGCGAACCATCCCGCCACGTCGCGGTTGGTCCAGCCGCCGCGCTCGTGCAGGGCCTGGGGCAGGTCCCAGTGGTACAGGCACAGCCAGGGTTCGATGCCGGCCGCCAGCAGCGCGTCCACCAGTCGGTCGTAGAAGTCGAGGCCCGCGGCGTTCACCGCCCCCAGCCCGCGCGGCAGCAGCCGGGGCCATGCCACCGAAAAGCGATAGGCGCCGACGCCCAGATCCTTCATCAGCGCCAGGTCCCCGGGCCAGCGGTGGTAGTGGTCGCAGGCCACCTCGCCGGTGTCGCCGTTGTTGGTGCGCCCTGGGATGCGGGCGTGTATGTCCCAGATGCAGGCCCCGCGCCCGTCCTCGGCGGCGGCGCCCTCGATCTGATAGGCGGCGGTGGACACCCCCCACACGAAGTCCTGGGGGAAATCGGCGGCGTTCATCGGGCGTCTCCCTACCCCATTCTGTTCCAGGCAGAATGGGGTAGGGCGGGGAAAGTGGCAAGAGCCGGCGCTCAGTACTTCTTGTCGTCGCCCCACATGGCCGGGTCGAAGCGGATAACGCGGTTGCGGCCCTGCTCCTTGGCCTGGTAGAGCGCCACGTCGGCGAACTTCACCGCCTGCCAGAAGGTGTCGCTGTCGGTGGGGAAGTCGGCGATGCCGATGGAGATGGTCTTCTTCAGCACCACGCCGCCGGCCTTGATCTCCAGCGCCTCGACCGAGGCGCGGATCTTCTCGGCCACCGCGTCGGCGTTCTCGGGCGGGGTGTCCAGCAGGATCACCAGGAACTCCTCGCCGCCGAAGCGGATCACCAGGTCCGAGGCGCGCACCGTCTGCCGCAACACCTTGGCCAGCGCCTTGATGACGGCGTCGCCGGCATCGTGGCCGTAGGTGTCGTTGACCATCTTGAAGTAGTCGAGGTCGAGCATCATGATCGCCAGCGGCGCCTTGCGGCGCTGGACGTTGGCGACCAGGGTGTCGACGTATTCCTCGAGGAAGCGGCGGTTGTTCAGGCCGGTCATGGGATCGCGCAGGCTGGATTCCCGCAGGGTCTCCATCAGCCGCTTGGTCTCCAGCACCGGCGCCGCCTCGCGCAGGTAGACGCTGACATAGGGCAGCTGGCCGACCACCTTCTGCTCGCTCTCGGGCGTGGTGACGATCTGCAGCACGTTGCCCACCGACCCCGACTGGATGATGGGCAGGCAGACATGCTTGCGGCCATCGGTGCCCTCGGGGGGCTGGAACGCGTAACAGATGCCCGGGTTGGTCACGCCGTCGACGGTGTGGCCGGTGCGCCGCGCGCGGCACCCCTCGCTGCGGACCAGGATCTGGGGATCACACCAGCGGCAGGCGGCGTCGATGACGCCGTCGACGAACAACGGCACCATCTGGTTCTTGTTGGGCACCATCTCGTACAGCGAAAATTCGCGGATGCCGAATTCCCCCTCCAAGGTCTTGGCCAGGCGCTGGTGAATCTCGCGCTTGGTCTCGTCCTCCTCGATTGCCTGCTTGAAATGGGCGGCCCGGGTCAGGCCGTCGACCATGTCGATGGTGGCATTGAGCTGGTTCTCGTCGGGAGCCGGCGTGCGGTTGGTCAGCCGCGCCACGTTGTCGCCGATGCGCGTCAGGCCGTCGTCGAGGAAGGTCAGCAGGCGGTTCATGTCGGCGGCGATCTGGCCGATCTCGTCCTTGGTGAGCTGCTTGACCTGGCCCTTGAAGTCGCCGCGCAGCGCTCGCTGCACCGCGTCCTCGACATTGTTGGCGGTCAGCGCGATCGGGCCGATCATGCGCCGGATCATCACCAGGGCCAGCGCCGAGAACAGCGCCACGGTGCCGGCGACGCCGGCGACCGTCAACATGGCCTTGGCCTTCAGCGAGCCGATGGAGACCATCATGGTCACCGCGCCCAGCACCATGCCCTCCTGGACCTGGTGGCACTCCAGGCAGTTGGGCGAGCCGCGGGTGGTGGCGATGAACGGGATGGTGCCCCGGATCAGGGTGTCGTCCTCGGTCTCGACGATCTGGTAGATCGGCTTGCCGTCGCGCAGTACCTGGGTCTCGATCTCGTCGGAGGGGGCCTCCTGGTTGAGGCCTTGGCCGAATTGCTGCTCGACCAGCGGCGAGCGCACCACCCGCGCCGTCTCCAGCCCCTGAACCTCCATCAGGCGCTTGAGGAAGCTCTCGCGCTTGTCGATCACGCCGTTGATCATCGATTCGGTCAGATGGACCCGCACGATCTCGGCGGCGGTGCGGATGTGGTCCGACGACGATGCGATGGAAAAGCTGCGGAACGCGTACAGGCTGATCGCCACCAGCATGGTGACCAAGCAGATGGCGATGACCGCGAAGAACGCGGTCACCTTCGAATGCAAAGTCATGACTCCCCCTCTCCGGCCTCCCCCGTCGGGCGCCGGGCGGTAGCATAGGCCTCCGGTCACAATTCGGCAACGACCTCATACCCTTCGGGGGGTAATCCCTCCTCTCCGCTTTCGTGACCGTGGAACCAATCCCACCTCCAGGCGAACGGAGCGGCCGAACGGTCGCAGGGAGGTGTCGATGTCCAGGACCGAACGTGGACTGTGCGAGATGTACCAGGCCGACCCCGAGCGGGCCGACCGCCTGATCTTCGGCCGCGAGACCGATGCCGGGCGGCGGGGCTTCCTCAAGGGGGCGGGGCTGGCGGCAATGGGCGCCGTGGTTGGCGGCGCCATCCCATTCCACCGCTCGATGCCGGCCGGCCTGATCCCGGCGGCCCTGGCCGAGGAAACCAAGCCCTTCGTCATCCGGGGCAAGGAAGGGCTGACGGTCCTCAACGACCGTCCCATCAACGCCGAGACCCCGGCCCATCTGCTTGACGACCTGATCACCCCCAATGCGCGCCACTTCGTGCGCAACAACGGGCTGGTCCCCGAGATGGCGGTCAAGATGGACCCGCGCGGCTGGAAGATGACCATCGACGGCGAGGTGGAGCGCCCGCTGACCATCACGCTCGACGACCTGCGCACCAAGTTCAAGCCGGTGACTTTGGCCCTGCAACTGGAATGCGGCGGCAACGGCCGCGCCGGCTTCAACCCGCCGGCCAGCGGCAACCAGTGGACGGTCGGCGCGGTGGGCAACGCCCGCTGGACCGGCGTGCCGCTGCGCGACATCTTGCGCGCCGCCGGGCTGAGGGAAACCGCCAAGTACACCGGCCACTACGGCATGGATGCGCACCTGTCCGGCGATCCGGCCAAGGACGCCATATCGCGCGGCCTGCCCATCTGGAAGGCCATGGACCCGCACACCATCGTCGCCTTCGAGATGAACGGCGAGCCGATCCCGGCGCTGAACGGCTTCCCAGTGCGCATCGTCGCTCCCGGATGGCCGGGATCGGGGTCGCAGAAATGGTTGGAGCGCGTGTGGGTGCGCGACCAGGTCCACGACGGCGCCAAGATGACCGGCACATCCTACCGCGTGCCGGCCTATCCCGTGGCGCCCGGCGAGAAGGTCGCCGAGGAGGACTTCGTCATCATCCAGTCCATGCCGGTCAAATCGGTCATCACCTGGCCCCAGAGCGGCTTCGAGCTGCCCCAGGACAACACCATGCTGGAGGTGCGCGGTTCGGCCTGGGCCGGCGACCGGTCGGTGCGGCGGGTGGATATCTCCAAGGATTTCGGCGCCACCTGGGCCGAGGCCGAGCTGGATCCGCCACCCAATCCCTATTCCTGGCAGCGCTGGCGGGCGCGGGTGGATTTCCCGTCGCGCGGCTATTACGAGATCTGGGCGCGGGCCACCGATGACCAGGGGCTCAGCCAGCCTTTCGCGGTGGCCTGGAACCCCAAGGGCTACCTTAACAACGCCATGCATCGCATCGCCGTGCGGGTGCCCGACTTCCGCGGCCAGGTTTCCGAGGCGCCCAAATGAGGCTGGCGGCGGTGCTGGTTCTCGCCGCCGGCGCCGCCTCGGCCCAGGCTCCGAGCCCGTTCCTCGTCGCCCCGGGTGGCGGCGCCGGGGAACAGGAGGCGGCGTTGCCCCCCGGCGAGGGCCGCGAGGTGGTCGAAGGCATCTGCTCGGGCTGCCACTCCATCCGGCTGGTGACCCAGCAACGGCTGTCCCGCGAGCGGTGGGATTCCCTGCTCGACTGGATGGTCGCCGAGCAGGGAATGCCGGAATTGGACGCCGAGACGCGGGAACGGGTGCTGGACTACCTCGGCAGCCATCTTGCTCCGAAGACGGGTTAGGCCGGCACCGCGCGGCTGGTGGCGTGTCCGTCGAAGAAGGCGGTCGCCTGGTCGCGGAAGTGCTCGAGGCCACGCATCACCCCCTCGGGCAGATGGGTGGTCTTGAGCAGGCGCACCGGGTCCATGTCCATGCGCTCGAGGCCGTGGAAGATGCCCAGCATCAGCGCGTAATGGATCAGCAGCGACGACCAGTCCTCCTGGTGGGCGGCGGCGGCGAAGCCGGTGTGGTCGTTCTTGAACGCCTCGAAGATCTGCGCCTCGGTGGAGTAGTCGCAGGCGACGCGGTTGGCGTAGTACTCGGCGGACATGCGGTGGGCGAGGTGCCAGCCGGTGGGCATGCGCAGGCTCAGGTTGTCCTTGGTTTCCTGCCGCCGGCAGGAGATGTCGGAGACATGGGCCAGCTCGTGCGCCACGGTGAACGGCGCGCAGGACGACAGCAGCATGGTCATCTCGATGTGGTGCCCGCCGACGATGCGGGGCACGACCTTGCCGTTGTAGCCCGGCATGTCGGCCTTGGCGACCGCCAGCAGTTCGCCCAGGCGGTGGTTGTCGGCGCCGAACCGGGCCATCATGCCCTTGATCACCGCTTCTTCGTGGTCCGTGAACCCGACGACGTCGACCATCGAGGTGGTCTCCCGTGCACCTGCTTCCCTGAGGGGGTATGCTGGACCGGGGGATCGGCCGAAGTCATTACCGAAATGGGGGTAGGGGCGGCCTGTCCCATTTTTGACACGGGCTACAGCGCGCGGGACAGGAAGTCCATCAGGCCGGGGACCAACCGGGGGACGCCTTCGGGCTCGCCGTGGCCGAATCCGTCGATGGGCAGCAGCTCCACCGACGCGCCGCCGCGCGCGGCCAAGATGGCGCGGGCGTCGGCGAAGGGCACCTGCGGATCGTCGGTGCCGTGGGCCAGCAGCAGCGGGCAGCGGATCCGATCGACGACGGTGACGGCCGCGATGTCGTCGTAGCGGTGGCCGATGGCGCGCTCGACATGGCGCAGCACCCACCACCCGAGGATGGGGTAGGGAATGCGGAAGGCCCCCAGCCAGCGGCGCATCATCCAGCGCGGATGGGCGAAGGCAGCCACCGCCACCGCCGCCCGCAGGTCGTCGCGCCGCGATGCCGCCAGGATGACCGCCGCGCCGCCCACCGAATGGCCGATGGCGGCGGTCCGCGTCGGGTCCACCTCGGGCCGCGCCTTCAGCCAGTCGAGCGCATGGTCGAGGTCCTCGGCGAAGCGGGGCATGGAGGCGAAGTCGTCGTCGTCGCTGCGGCCGTGGCAGCGGGCGTCCAGCAGCAGCACCCCCAGCCCGGCCCGGTGCAGTGGCGCCGCCAGCGGCAGCAGCTCGGCAGCCGAACTGCCCCAGCCGTGCAGCACCACCACGGCCGGCCCCGGCGCCGGGTCGGGGGCGATGAACCACGCCGAGAGACGCTTGCCTCGCACGGTGGCGAAGGAAACGTCCTCGGCCGCCAGCCCCAACTCGTCCGGCGACGTCCCCGGCGCGCGGCTGGGCCGGAACAGCCGCCGCAACCCGGCGGGGGCCAGCAGGGCGGCGAGCAGAAGCAGGGAGAGGAGGATGACGAGCCCGGTGGTCATGGCCGGTACCATAGCGCAAAACGGAAAGCGCCGGGCACGTGGCCCGGCGCTCCCCAAGCGTATGACGGGTATTCCCGCTTAGCTGTGGACGGTCTCGCCGTGCAGGGCGAGGTCCAGGCCCTCGGTCTCGACTTCCTTCGAGACGCGCAGGCCCATGGTCATGTCGATGACCTTGAGCAGCACCAGGGTCACGACGCCGCACCACGCGATGGTGACCAGCACGCCCTCGGCCTGGAGCAGCAGCTGGTTGACGTTGCCGTCCAGCAGGCCGGCCTTGCCGCCGACCGCCTCGGAGGCGAACACGCCGGTCAGCAGGGCGCCGGCGATGCCACCCACGCCGTGCACGCCGAAGGCGTCCAGCGCGTCGTCATAGCCGAAGGCCTTCTTGAGGCCGGAGACGCCCCAGTAGCAGATCGGGCCGGCCAGCAGGCCCATGACCAGGGCGCCCGAGGGCGACACGAAGGCGCAGGCCGGGGTGATGACCACCAGGCCGGCGACGGCGCCCGAGGCCGCGCCCAGCAGCGAGGGCTTGCCGCGGATGATCCACTCGGCGACCGACCACGACACCACGGCGGCGGCGGTGGTGATCTGGGTGTTGATCATCGCCAAGCCGGCGGTGGCGCCGGCGGTCAGCGCCGAGCCGGCGTTGAAGCCGAACCAGCCCACCCACAGCAGGGCCGCGCCGACCATGGTCAGCACCAGATTGTGCGGGGCCATGTTCTCGTTGCCGATGCCGGCGCGCTTGCCGACCAGGATGGCGGCGATCAGGCCGGCCAGACCCGAGTTGATGTGCACCACGGTGCCGCCGGCGAAGTCGAGCACGCCGTCGTCCAGCATCATGCCGCCCGGGCCCCACACCATGTGGCAGACCGGCACATAGACCAGGAACAGCCACAGGGTCAGGAACACCATGGCCGACGAATACTTCATGCGGTCGGCCGGGCCGCCCAGGATGATGACCGGGGTCAGCATGGCGAAGGTGCCCTGGAACATCACGAAGACGAATTCGGGGATGGTGCCCGAGAGTCCGTCGGGGGCGATGCCGGCCAGCATCAGCTTGTCGAGTCCGCCGATGAAGGCGTTGCCCTCGGTGAAGGCCAGGCTGTAGCCGGCCACCACCCACAGGGTGAACATCAGGCCGGCGCCGAACATGGCCTGCATCAGCACGGCCAGCACGTTCTTCTTGCGCACCAGGCCGCCGTAGAACAGGGCCAGGCCGGGCACCAGCATCATCAGCACCAGGATGGAGGCGGTCAGCATCCAGGCGGTGTCGCCGGCCGACAGCTCGGGGGCGGCCGGGGCGGCCTCGGCCGCCGCCTCGGCGGCCTCCTGGGCCAGCGCGGCGCCGGCGGCGAACATGGACGCGCCGGCCAGGGCGGCCGTGTCGCGAAGCTTGCGAATCGTGGTCTTCATGACGGCGGTTCCCCTATCAGAGCGCGTCGTGGTTGGTCTCGCCCGTGCGGATGCGGACGACGTTGGAGACATCGGTGACGAAGATCTTGCCGTCGCCCATCTTGCCGGTGCGGGCGGCGGTCATGATGGCCTCGACGGCCTTGTCGGCGACGGCGGCGTCGACCGCCAGTTCCAGCTTCACCTTGGGCACGAAATTGGCGACGTACTCGGCGCCGCGATAGATCTCGGTCTGCCCCTTCTGGCGGCCGAAGCCCTTGCACTCGGTGACGGTCATGCCCTGGATGCCGGCGGCGGAGAGGGCATCGCGCACCTCGTCCAGCTTGAACGGCTTGATGATGGCGATGATGTACTTCATGGGACCCCCTTGGATGAACCTGGGGGTGTGTCAGCAAGAGCCGTGCCGTTTGGAAAAGTGGTTTCGAATCAAAGTGATGGAGCGGGGGCGCTGCGGCTGGGGCGGGCGAAGTGCGTAAAAAATGGGCTTCAAAAGGGGTGGTGTTTAAATATTGTGCACTAGGCGTGCAGGGTCGTCACCAACGCGGCCACCGCGTCCTCGATGGCGCCGTCGTTGACGATCACCGTGTCGGCATCAATGGCGACGGCGCCGGCCCGCTCCAGGCGCTCGGTGATGTCGGCCGCGCTCTCGCGGCCGCGCCGGGCCAGGCGTTCGGCCAGGACCGGGATGGGGGCGGTGATCTCGACGACGGTGGTGGGGAGCAGCCGGCGGGCATGGGCGACGGCGGCGCGGGACAGGTTGGCGACGCAGACCAGGCCCCTGGCGACATCTTCGGCCACCGAGGCGGGGATACCGTAGCGGATGCCGTGGGCCTCCCAGTCGAGCAGGAAGCCGCCGGCCGCCTTGATGGCGCAAAATTCCGCGGTGGTGGCGGGGATGTGGTCCTCGCCGCCGGCGCCGGCCGGGCGGGTCACCACCCGGCGCACGAAGACGATGGCGGGGTCGCCGGCCAGACGACGGCGGGCGCCATCGATCACGGTATCCTTGCCGGCCCCCGAGGGACCGACCACCGCGACCAGCCGGCCGGCCACCGTCAGGCGGCCTCGCCGGCGTCCAGGGCGTAGCCGGCGGCGCGGACGGTGCGGATGATGTCGAGGTCGTTGTCGCCGTTCAGTGCCTTGCGCAGGCGGCGGATGTGGACGTCCACGGTGCGCGGCTCTACGTAGATGTCGGGACCCCACACCGCGTTGAGCAATTCCTCGCGCGAGAACACGTTGCCGGGATGCTGCATGAAGAACTGCAGCAGGCGGAACTCGGTTGGGCCCAGATGCACAGGGCGGTCGCCCCGGACCACCTTGTGGGCGGCGAGGTCCATGGTGATGTCGCCGTACTGGAGCAGCCCCTTCTGTGGCACCGGCTGCACCCGGCGCAGCATGGCACGGATGCGGGCCACCAGCTC
>JBFMHS010000008.1:0-2118 GCA_040751765.1 Pseudomonadota bacterium
ACGGCGACCTTCGGCATCTGCACCCCCTATCCCGGAACGCCCCTGTTCCGCGAGGTGCAGAAGGCCGATCCCACCATCGGCGACGGTGCCGACGCGGCGTCCATGGAGCGGCTGCATGTCGAGGGCGCCTTCAACCACCTTTACTGTTCGGTGGATTCGGCAGACCTCAAGAAGACCGTCAAGCGGTTCTACCGCCGCTTCTATCTGCGCCCGTCGTACATCCTCCGCATGCTCGGGCGCATCCGGAACCGCAACATGCTGCGCAACGCGGTGATCGGCGGCCTGAACGTGTTCAGCTTCGCCACCAGCCAAAAGCAGAGCTGACCGCCGCCATGGAACGGTTGCTGGCCCTTGCCGTCGAGACGGTCCCGCGCGCCCTGGGCCTGTGCGACCGCGACCCGGGCTCGCCGTCCGCCGGCTGCTGCGACCGCAATTACTGGCACTATCGCATCCTCGACGTGGCCAACGCGCGGTTCCAGGAAATGGGGCTGCTGTTCGCGCTGGCCTACGACACCCCGGCCCCGGGCAATCCCTTCGCCGGCCGCCAGCGGATGGCTGACTGGGCGCGGATGGTGTGGCGGTTCTGGCTGCGCTGCCGCAATTCCGACGGGTCGGTCACCGAGGTCTATCCCAACGAGCGCAGCTTCTGCGGCACCTCCTTCACCGCCGCCGGCTTCGTCGAGACCGTCCGCCTGTTGGGCGGGGCGGCCGAGTGGCGGGACGAGCTGGCCGAGGCGCGCACCACCTTTGCTTGGCTGGGCGTCAACCAAAACCCCGAAGTGGGCAACCAGATGGCGGCGTCATGGCTGGCCCTGGAGGGCTATGCGCGGCTGACCGGCGATGACGCCGCTGCCGGCCAGGCAGCCAGAAGGCGCCGTGCCTTCCTCGATTCGCAGTGGCCGGACGGCACGTTGCCGGAATACGGCGGACTGGACGCCGGCTACCAGACCATCACCCTGTCGGTGATGGCGAGCCTAGCACGGCTGAATCCCGCGGACCGCGAGCTGGCGGAGGCGTTGCGCAGGGGCGGCCAGGCCATCGCCCCGCGCATCGCCGCCGACGGGGCCATGGACCCCGCCGGCAACAGCCGCAACACCCAGTATCTCTATCCCCACGGATTGGCAATGCTGGGAAACGGCTTGCTAGAGCGCGTGCTGGCCGGTATCGACGCCCGGACGGTGCTGCGGCCGACCTGGATGGATGACCGCTACTGCCACGCCCTGGCCGCCGACTACTTTTTGGCCTACCGGGAATTGCGCCATGCTGATGACCACGCCGCGGCTAATTGCGCTGAGGCTATTTAACCTGACCCTCGGCCGCAGCGCCTGGGCCAACCGGCTGCTACGCGGCGCCCTGGTCCACATTCTGATCCGCCGCAAGGGGCGGAAGGCCCGCTACATGGCCAGTTCCCGCTTCTTCCAGATGTCGGAGCTGGACTAGCCCATGTGCGGAATCGCCGGCCTACTGGGACCCGGGTTCACCCCCGGCCAGATCGACCCCATGATCGCCGCCATGCGGCATCGCGGCCCCGATGGCCAGGGGACGTGGACCGATCCGGCGGCCGGGCTGCAGCTGGGCCATGCGCGGCTGGCTATCATCGACCTCGAGACCGGGACCCAGCCCATGGCGTCGCCGGACGGACGGCACGTCATCGTTTTCAACGGCGAGATCTACAATTACCCCGAACTGCGGCCCGACCTGGAAGCCAAAGGCTGGGTCTTCCGCACCCGGTCGGACACCGAGGTCTTGCTGGCCGGCCTGGTTCTCGAGGGACCCGGCTTCCTGTCGCGGACCATCGGCATGTTCGCGCTGGCGCTGTGGGATTGCCTCGACCGCAGCTTGCTTCTGGCCCGCGACCGCATGGGCATCAAACCGCTCTACATCGCCGAGACCCCCGCCGGCCTGGCCTTCGCCTCGGAGCTGAAGTCGCTGCTGGCCCTGCCGGGAATCGACCGGCGGCTGGACCCGGCCGCCGTCGAGGCCTACCTGACCCTGCGCTACGTTCCGGCGCCGCTGACCATGGTGGCCGGCATCCGCAAATTCCCCGCCGCCCACCACGCCGTGGCCCGCGACGGCCGCCTGGACCGGCCGGTACGCTGGTGGGACATCGCCTTCCGC
>JBFMHS010000080.1:0-3547 GCA_040751765.1 Pseudomonadota bacterium
CCGCTGCCGGCGTCGCGGCCCGGATGGCGGTCAGGGGCGGTCAAGCAGGAGATGATCCGCCGCGTGCTCGACCTGCGCCGCCGCCGGCCGGGCCTGTTCGCCGAGGGGGCCTATCGCCCGCTGCCGGCGCGCGGGCCGAGGGCGGCCAACCTGCTGGCCTTCGCCCGCCAGGATGGCGACGGCGTGGTGGTGGTGACGGTGCCGCTGAAGGCGGCACGGCTGTGGCCCGACGGCCAGGAGGCCCCCCCGCTGGGTCCGGCCTGGCGCGGGGTGGTGGTGGAAGCGCCACGGCGCTCCGGCGGTGGGTTTCGCGATCTTTTCACCGGCGTCACCATCGAACCGGTGGCGCGCAGGGGCACGCCGGTGTTCCCGGTGCCCGACCTGTTCGCCCGCTTTCCGCTGGCGGTGCTGGAAGCGTCGTCGCAATGAAACTGTGCGTATCGGTCGCCGTTCCCGCTCGCGCGGGTGGGGAAACGCCGTCTGGGCTGGCGGGGATGGGGGCGGTACCTCTCTTTCGCGCATGAAACGCCTTGACCTGAAGGGGGGTTCCGGGTGACTCCCTTAAGGCATGGTTGTTTGGCGGGAAGGAATGAGTATGCGCCGAGTCGGCCCCCCCATCGTGAGGCTGCTGGACGACGACGTCGAGAGCATCAAATACAGCCTGGCGAGCCACCTGCTGTATTCGGTCGGCAAGGAGCCGATCAACGCGACCGCCCGCGACTGGTTCATGGCCGCCGCCTACACGGTGCGAGACCGCCTCAGCGAACGCTGGATGCCGACGCTCAACCGCTATTACGCGGAAGAGACCAAGCGGGTCTATTACCTGTCCATGGAGTTCCTGATCGGCCGCACGCTGTCGAACTCCATGATCAATCTCGGCATCTACGATACCTTCAAGCAGGCCATCAACGAACTGGGCCTGGATTTCGACGAGATCGTCGGCTGGGAGGTCGAGGCGGCGCTGGGCAACGGCGGCCTGGGCCGGCTGGCGGCTTGCCTGCTGGATTCGATGGCGACCCTGGGCGTCGCCGGCTTCGGCTATGGCATCCGCTACGACTACGGCATGTTCACCCAGCACGTCGAGAACGGCTGGCAGGTGGAAAGCCCCGAGAACTGGCTGCGCTACGGCAATCCGTGGGAATTCCCGCGCCCGGGCGTGATCTATCCGGTGCGTTTCGGCGGCCGCGTCATCCATTACAAGGACGTGCTCGGCCAGACCCGCGCCCAATGGATCGACACCGAGGAAGTCATGGCCATGGCCTACGACATCCCGATCCCCGGCTATTCGGGCCGCACCGTCAACAATCTACGCCTGTGGTCGGCCAAGTCGACCCGTGAGTTCGACCTCAAGTACTTCAACGCCGGCAACTATATCGAGGCCGTGCGTGACAAGAACGAGTCCGAGACCCTGTCCAAGGTGCTGTATCCGTCGGACATCACCTCGCGCGGCAAGGAGCTGCGGTTCAAGCAGGAATACTTCTTCGTCGCCGCCTCGATCCAGGACATTCTGGCCCGCTTCCGCAAGGCCAACAACGACTGGGACCTGTTGCCCGACCGCGTCGCCATGCAGCTCAACGACACCCATCCCGCCCTGGTGGTCGCCGAGCTGATGCGGGTGCTGGTCGACGAGCACCAGCTGGAGTGGGACCGCGCTTGGCGCCTGACCCGCCGCTGCTGCGCCTACACCAACCACACCCTGCTGCCCGAGGCGCTGGAGACCTGGCCGGTGGAGCTGTTCGGGCGCATCCTGCCGCGCCATCTGGAGATCGTGTTCCAGATCAATCATGAATTCCTGCAGGAAGTCCGCCACAAGCATCCCGGCGACGTGGAGCTGCTGCGCCGCGTTTCGATCGTCGGCGAGGAAGGCGAGCAGCGCATCCGCATGGCCCATCTGGCGGTGGTCGGCAGCCACAAGGTCAACGGCGTCGCCGCCATCCACACCGGCCTGATGAAGAGCACCATCTTCTCGGACTTCGAGCACCTGAGCCCGGGCAAGATCAACAACAAGACCAACGGCGTCACGCCGCGGCGTTGGCTGATGCTGTCCAATCCCGGCCTGTCCAGGCTGATCACCGACACCATCGGCGAGGGCTGGGCCACCCATCTCGACCGCCTCCGGGAGCTTGAGCCCCATGCCGACGATCCGGCCTTCCGTAAGAAGTTTGCCGAGGTCAAGCGCGCCAACAAGCGCCATCTGGCCGAAGTGATCGGCCAGCGGCTGGGGGTGGACGTCGAGGTGGACTCGTTGTTCGACGTCCAGATCAAGCGCATCCACGAATACAAGCGCCAGCTTTTGAACATCCTGCACGTCATCACCCGCTACCAGCGCATCCGCTCCAACCCGACCCTGGACGTGGTGCCGCGCACGGTGATCATCGGCGGCAAGGCGGCGCCCGGCTACGTCGTCGCCAAGCTGATCATCAAGCTGATCAACGACGTCGCCGACGTGGTCAACAACGACCCGCTGGTGGGGGCCAAGCTCAAGGTGGTGTTCGTCCCCAACTACAACGTCTCCACCGCCGAACTGGTGATGCCGGCCGCCGAGCTGTCCGAACAGATCTCCACCGCCGGCACCGAGGCCTCGGGCACCGGCAACATGAAGATGTCCATGAACGGCGCGCTGACCATCGGCACCTGGGACGGCGCCAACGTGGAAATCTGCGAGGAGGTTGGCGAGGAAAACATGTTCCTGTTCGGCCTGACCGCCGCCGAGGTCGCCCGCGCGCATGTGGACGGCTACGACCCCTGGGAGGCGATCAACGCCAACGAGGAACTGAAGAAGGCGCTGGATCTGGTGGGCAACGGCTATTTTTCGCCCGACCAGCCCGACCGCTTCAAGCCGATCGTCGACCTGTTGACCACTGGCGGCGACTTCTACCTGCTGACCGCCGATTTCCCGCGCTATCTGGCCGCCCAGGAGCGGGTGGACGCGCTCTACCGCGATCCAGAGGAGTGGACGCGGCGCGCCATCCTCAACGTCGCGCGCATGGGCAAGTTCTCGTCGGACCGCACGGTGCAGGAATACGCCGACGAGATCTGGCACGTGCCCACCCACAACGGCTGAGGACCTCGTCACAACTCGTCACCCGGCCTAGGGTCCGGCCCCGATTCTCACGTCCCATGCCCGACGCTATGATGGTCGCCATCGCGGGGACGCAAGGAGGTCGGCCATGGTCAGGCACTGGGACGACATCCGCCAGTTGGCGGACATGATCGAGGCGGAGGCCGAAGGTCGCGAGATCGACCGCCACCAGGCGGACCAGTTGGCGAAGAGACTGGCCGAGGAGCTTCCCGGCATCCGTGCCAGCATGGATCTGCTCCGCCGGCGCATGGGCATGGACGGCGTCCGCGCCGCGTGAACGCCATGCCCTCGGCCGAGATGCGACGCCTGCTCGAACTGGTCGAGGCACAGGCAGCGGGGTGCGCGGTGGACCGCGACGAAATCCGCCGCCTGGCCGCCCGTCTGGCCGAGCGCGACACCGACATGCGGGCGGTGCTGCTGAACATCCACGATCAAGTCGGAGATCGGCAGGACGGCGCCGCCGGC
>JBFMHS010000081.1:0-5914 GCA_040751765.1 Pseudomonadota bacterium
GGACGGCGGCGTCGCGGGTGCGCGCCAACTCGACGGCGCCGCAGCCGACGTGGTGTTCGACGTCGGCGGGAGTTTCGACCCCGCCGCCCGCCGCTACGACCACCACATGCGCGACAAGCCCCTGCGGGCGCCGGACGAGCCGTTCAGCTCGGCCGGGCTGGTGTGGCGCGACTTTGGTGAGGACGCCGTGCGGGCGATGGTGCCTGCCGCCGCCCCGGACGCGGTGGCGCGCATTGCCGCGATGGTCGACCGGACGCTGATCCGCGACGTCGACCTGATGGACAACGGCGCCATGACCCCGGTGCCGGGGCATTTCTCGGCGGTGTTGGAAACCTTCAACCCCACCTTCGCCGAGGACGGGCCCGACGAGGACACCGCCTTCCGCCGCGCCTCCGAGCTGGCGGGGCTGGTGCTGGCGCGGGCCTGCGCCCACGCCCATGCCGCCGTGCTGGCCGAGGCCACCGTGGCCGAGGCGGCGCGGCGCACCGAGGACCCCCGCGTCATCGTCCTGGACAGCCGGGTGCCGTGGGAGGACGCGGTGTTCGCGCTGGGCCTCGATGCCGCCCTCTACGTGGTGCGGCCGGCCGGCGAGGCCTGGACATGCAGCGCGGTGCCGCCGGCGCGCGGCTCGTTCGACCAGCGCCGCCCGCTACCCGACGCCTGGGCGGGGCTCCGCGACGGCGCCCTGGCGGCGCTGACCGGCGTCGCCGACGCCACCTTCTGCCATCCGGCCCGCTTCGTCTGCGGTGCCCGCTCGCGCGAGGGGGCGGTGGCGCTGGCGCGGCTGGCGGCGGGGTAGATCACCGCTCCACGATCATCCAGGCGTGGCCGGCGGGAAAGCCGGCGACGATGAACTGGGCGTGCTCGATCGACGGGGCGTTGACGATCAGGAAGGGGCGGCCGTCCCGAAGGACGGTGAACTCGGGATGCTTGCCGGAGCGGGCGGCCGGGGCGGCGGTGCCATGGAAGGAGGCGGCGGCGGAGCGGAGCATCTGCAGCATGGGAGGGATCCTTCACCTTCCGTCGTCGGCCCGATGTCGGCGGCGGTACTCCCATGAAGGTATGCCGTCGGGCCGGAGAATGAAGACTATCCCCAACGGGGCATCCTCCTTCGCGCGGGCCCTGCCAAAAAGGGCGGGCTGCTGCGCCCGGCGCCGGCCTCGTCGGTGACCAGGGCGATGCGCGGCGAGGTCGAGCCGTTCTGAATCACGACGCGAAGGCGTCGCCCACATTCAGCAGCGCCAGGACGCCAAGGGCGGCGAAGACCACGGCGGCGACGGCGTGGACCAGGCGCAACGACACCCGGGTGGCGGCGGCCTCGCCGGCCAGTACGGCGGGCACGTTGGCCAGCATCATGCCGATCGTGGTCCCGGTCGTCACCAGCAGCAGGTCGTTGAAACGGGCCGACAGGGCCACCGTGGCAACCTGGGTCTTGTCGCCGATTTCCAGCAGGAAGAAGGCGATCAGGGTGGCCAGGAACGGCCCGTAGCGGGTGTCGCAGGCCGCGTCGTCGTCGGCCTTGTCGGGGACCAGCATCCAGGCCGCCATGGCGATGAACGACAGGCCCAGGATCCACCGCAGCACGTCGGCGCCAAGCCAGCCGGCGATGGCGACGCCCAGCCAGGCGGCGAGGGCATGGTTGGCGACGGTGGCGACCAGGATGCCGAGGATGATCGGGACCGGGCGGCGGAACCGCGCCGCCAGGCACAGGGCGAGCAGCTGAGTCTTGTCGCCGATCTCGGCGACGGCGACCACGGCGGTGGAGACGAACAGGGCTTCCATGGTGACTCCGGCGGGGGCGGGCGGAAGCTACCCGCGATCCCGCGCCGGAGCAAGCCGGGTGTCAGTCGCCCAGCACCGTCGCCACCCACCGCCGCAGCTCGCCGGCCGGCAGGGCGCCGCTGACGCGGGCCAGTTCGCGGCCCTGGCGGAACAGGATCAGCGTGGGGATGCTCTGGATGCGGTGGCGCTGGGCCAGCGCCGGCTCGGCGTCGGTGTCCACCTTGGCCAGGCGCAGGCGCGGTTCGAGATCGCGGGCGGCGGCCTCGAATACCGGCGCCATGGCGCGGCAAGGGCCGCACCACGCCGCCCAGAAGTCCGCCAGCAGCGGTAGCGCGGCGTTGGCGTGGGCGTCGAAGCGGGCGGTGGACAGGGCCAGCGGCCGGCCGGTGAACAGCGGCTGCTTGCATGCCCCGCATTTGCCGCCCTGGCCCAGGCGGGCCAGCGGCACCCGGTTGGGGCGGTCGCAATGGGGGCAGGGAAGGATGATGTCGTCGGTCATGGTGCCCACGATATAGGGGTAAACCGCCGCCGCGGAAGAGGGGCTCCGCCACGAAAGCTTAAACGACTCCGTAACCCGGGCGGGGGTAGCATGGACGGCAGGGAAACCAGAGGTCAGAAGGATCGACGGCCATGATGGGCACCAGCGAAGCCGTGGAACTCGCCATCGCCAACCGCATGCTGGAGGAGGGTGATCCCGGCGCCGCCTACACGCTGGCCGTGGGCGTCCTTCACTCGGCCGGCGGACGCTATTGCGACGACGCCCGTGACAGCTGGGACAAGGCTCACGCCCTGGCCCGCCGGGCCCTGCTTCAGCCCCGCACGCACCTGGCGTAATTGTAAATCCTCAGCACGTCCCCCTGCGGGCCGGCCCCCTTGGGCAGGCGTGATTCGTCGCCGGCCTTGGGGCTCGACCGCTGGGCGCCGGCCCCGTGCACGTCCATCAGGGTCATGCCGGTGGTGCCGAGGACCGACTCCGGCCCGCCCATTCCCGATGGCCCCATGCCCGGTGGTCCCATCCTCGGGCCGCCGCCCATCATGCCGGGCGGACCCATGCCCTGTCCGCCACCCCGGCGCATGTGGCCCTGGGCACGTCCGAAGGCGATGTAGACGGCGAAATCCCCCGGCCGGCGGCCGTCCAGATGGCTGGTGGAGGTCCAAAAGAACGGCCAGTCCCGCCGGCCCTCGTCGTCGTGAATCTCGCCGATGGCGAACACCGGGTCGATGGCCGCCGAGCCGGTGGCGTCGGGCGAGCGGGAGTAGTCGACGATGCTGTGCAGTTCCTTGGCGTTGGGGAGCCGCCAGTCGGAGCGGCCTGCCAGGACAAGCCCCTCGCACCAGGCCAGCGCGCCCTCCCAGTCCAGGCCCCGGCCGCTGTCGGCCTTGGTCCAGGTCAGGCCGGTGGCACGGTCGGTGATCGTGCCATCGCGGTTGTCGACCAGATCGTTGCGGCCGTAGGCCGGATTTCCGCGTACGTAGCGGGCATACCAGCCGCGACGCGCCGGGCCGCCGTCCTGTGGATATCCCTTGATGCGGCCATCGGCGAAATTGACCCCGAAGAACGCCCGCTGGCCGTTCATCACCCGGCCGCCATAGGCGGTGGCGGTGACGTACTGGGCGTCGATGAATCGGCCCTGGGCGGGATACTCGAAATCGAAGGCGCGGGTATCCAGGTAGGGCCTGGCATCGGCGGGCGCTCCGGTCGTGCCCGGCCCGGCCGAGCCGGTGGCGCCATCGAAGTGGATCAGGGAATACAGTTCCTTGGTGGTCGGCACGCGCCAGTCCGAGTGGCCGCCGGTACGGGCGCGGACGGCGTCGGCGGGGGCATCGGCGAAGCTCACCCCGCGGCGGAAGCCTTTTTCCCACATCAGCCCGGTCACCAGGTCACTGACGGTTCCGTCGCCGTTGTCGCGGTAGCGTGGCTGGGCGCCGGTGTACTGGGCATCCTGGCCGAAAAACCGGCCGCCGGGCGGCGGGCAGGACGCCGGGCCGGAGGCGTCGTAGCACCGGCTCTGGCCGGTGTCGACGATCGCGTAATCCGCCGCCTGGGCCGGCAGGGTCAGCAGGATGGCCGCCAGGGCCGTCGCCGTTCGCATGGTTGCCCCTCCCTCCGTGGTTTCCGGGCAGCGTAGCAGACCGCTTCCGTCCGCGCAGCGGAGAGGAGTACCCTGGCTGGAGGTCAAACCCGTGAGAGCTGCCCACAAATGCATGATCAGCCCGTGCTCGACCGCCGCGTCTTCGCCCCCGGCGAGGTCATCTTCAAGGAGGGCCAGCACGGCGCGGTGGCCTATGTCATCCAGAAGGGGACCGTGGATCTGTGGCGCGGCGAGAAGCTGATCGCGGTGCTGACCGACAACGCCATCTTCGGCGAGATGGCGCTGATCGACGGTGCCCCCCGCATGGCCACCGCCAAGGCCCGCGACCAGGTCACGGTCATCGTCCTGCCCAAGACCCTGGTGGAATCCAAGCTTCGCGGGGTCGATCCCTTCGTCGCCCGCCTGCTCACCATTCTGGTGAGCAACGTGCGAAACTTCGCGCAACTGGTGGATTAGATTGGTAGCTATGCAATTTTGACAGGGCGTGGCCTGTCTCCAATCAGGTATCTCACTTGCTCAAAATCAACGACGCGGGTATAACCTCCGTATAAATTAGCAAAGTCTAATGGCCTTGGGGTGGGGCCAACCAGCGGGGCTGGATGAAAGGGCGTGTGCGATGGCGGTATTGGAATGGCACGAGGGGCTGAACGTGGGTGTCGGCTTCATGGACGACGACCACGCCGAGGCGGCGGCGCTGATCAACCGGCTGGCCGAGGTCGGCGGCGAGGACAGGGTGGCGACCCTGCGCCACTTCATCGATCACTGTCGCGAGCACTTCGCCCGCGAGGAAGAAATGATGAAAGCCACCGGTTTCTTCGCCCATGGCTGCCACGCTGGCGAGCACGAGCGGATGCTCGGCGAGTTGGCTGACGTCCTGGCCCGCATCGAGGGTGGCCAAGTGCTCGACGACTATTTCCGCCGCGAGTTGCCGGCCTGGTTGATGAACCACCGCAACACCATGGACTTCGTCACCGCCCAGTTCGCCCGCCAGGCGGGCTACCAGGCAGCGTGATGCACCATCCCGAGCGCAGGGGGCGGTGCGGATGCGCCTCCTCGCCGCGCTCGGGGTGACCAATCCCGCCGACACCTACTCCGCCGGCCCGATGTCGGGTTCCGCCTGATCCGTCGGCCGCTCCGCCGGCCCGAAATCGGGTTCGGGCTCCTGGCCCAGCTGTGGTGATTCGGCAGGCCCGATATCCGGCTCGGGCTCGAACAGGCCCAGGCCTTCCTCGGCTTCCGGTTCCACCGCCGGCATCTCGCCCAACTGGTCCTGCTGCATGCGCTGGCGCTGCTGGAGATCGGTGCCCTGCTGCGGGGTCTGGCCCATCTGCTGCTGGCCGATGCCCAGGGCGGCCAGGGTCTGCCGGTCGATGCGCCCCGAGGCCCGCATGTCCTGGTCCTGCTGGAAATTCCTCAGCGCCTGGGCGGTCTGGCGCCCCCACATGCCGTCGACTTGGCCGACCTGGTAGCCGCGGTCCTGCAGGCTCTGCTGGATGTTGCGCACCACGTCGGGCGACAGGGACTGCTGCTGCATCATGCCCTGCTGCTGCCCGCGCTGCTGCATGGGCTGGTAAGGCTGCTGCTGGCGTTGGGGCTGCATCCGCTGCTGCTGCTGCTGTTCCTGCATCGCCTGCTGCCCCTGCGGTTGGATGCCCAGGGCGGCGATGGTCTGGCGGTCCAGCTGACCGCTCTGCCGCAGGCCCTGGTCGCGCTGGAAGTTGCGTAGGGCGGTCTGGGTGGAATCGCCCCAGACACCGTCGATGGGGCCGACGTCGTAGCCGCGATCGCCCAGCCGTTTCTGGACCCGTTGCAGGAAGTCGGATGACACCGACTGCGTCTGCTGGGCCGAGGCCATGCCGGGATATTGCTGGGCGGTGGGGGTGGTGGGGGGCGCGCCGCCGCTCGGACCCATGGTGCCGGTGGGGCGGTTGCTCGCCTGCTGCTCGTCCCCGCCCATCCATTGGCACGCGGCGAGTGACAGGGCGATGGCCGTGGCGGCCAGGATGGGCTTGGCCCTCCTCATCATTGTCTCCTCCTCC
>JBFMHS010000082.1:0-7286 GCA_040751765.1 Pseudomonadota bacterium
CAAGCCCTGTCCTGAGGCGCTCTTCCAGAGGCTGGGTAAGGACCTTGATTTCCCTGAGTGTTTTCCCTTGTTCAAGCAGCGTCACTTTTTCCGGGTTTGCGACCGCAGAGGCAAGGTCACCAAGCTCCCGCGAATCCTCAACCGCGGCGCTCTGCCCCTTTGATCGGACACCAAACATTGAACTGGTCAGCAGGGCTGCCTTAGCAAGCCTTTCAGGCTTAACAGGGCGTTGCTCTGGGGACTGATCTCCCAGCCCCAGGAACTGTCTTACCGGCGAATATCCAAGAATCGTATACACCCAGGAAAAAGGATATTCGGTGACGCTCCCCCGTCCCTTTCGGATGCTATCCTCAGGGCGGAACACCCCCTCATCGATAAGTTGGCGAATGAAATAATAACCCTCTAGAAGACGACCAACTGTCCTATGTTGGTCGCCGATCATCAAGGAAACTTCTTTGATCGAGAGGCCATTTTTTTCGATCACCTGAGCTACCCACGCTGCTTTGGCATAGGAGTCCCAGGGCTGAGAAGAGGCGATGTGGCGCACCCCGAGGTAAGAGAGGATCGCCTGTTCTTGCTCGTGAGCTTCGAATATAATTACTGGCGCAGGATCAATTTGCCTGCGCCCATGTTCCTCCCAAACTGCCCGAAAATCGCGGGTCCGTGTCGCCTGGCTCTTCGCTCTGCTGTCTCCGGTTAGGATCAAGCATGCGGCCAAGCGTCTATTCCCTTCTACAACGACCGCTTTTTCGGAGTTCTCTAATCTGCGGCAAACCATGGGTTCGGCGGAAAAATAGCCGTTGACCGCCAGAGAGCTTAGTACGTCGTCGACTCCAAACTTCTCCACGATCCTGTCCAGGATAACGTCCTGGCTGACTGCAGCGTTGTCCTGAAACCCGAATCTCGGATTATCCTTGTCGAGGAGGAGGTCGCTAAGGCTAACCTCCGTAGGCTTTTTTCCATGTTCGACGAACAACGTTTCGGTCCTCATCCTAGCCCTTAAGAGCGCAACCTTAAAGGAGAGTATGGGCTACCAAGCTGACACGCAAGCGGCCAATGGCCACGTTATGCAAAGGCCGTCCCTCGCGGGGCGGCCTTTGCGCATTATCCGTCCAAATTTCGCGCGTTTCGGGTCACGTTTGCAGGTGATGCGTCACCCGACACCCGACAGACATACCTGTTACACGTCCAAGTTGGCCACTTTCAGGGCGTTGGTCTGGATGAAGTCGCGGCGGGGTTCGACGACGTCGCCCATCAGGGTGGAGAACACCTCCTCGGCATCGTCGGCGTGGGCGACCTTGACCTGGAGCAGCGAGCGGGCCTCGGGGTCCAGCGTGGTTTCCCACAGCTGTTCGGGGTTCATCTCGCCCAGGCCCTTGTAGCGCTGGATGGCGATGCCCTTCTTGCCCTGGTCCATCACTGCGCCGACCAAGGCCACCGGGCCGTTGATGGCGGTGTCCTTGTCCTTGGCGGTCAGGGTGGCGGCGCGGTCGTAGGTGTCGCGCAGGGTGGCGGCCATGTCGTCCAGCTTGCGGGCCTCGGCCGAGCGCAGGATGGCGGCGTCCAGCGCGTGGGTCTCGGTGACGCCCCTGAGGGTGCGCTTGAACACCCAACCGTCGCCTTCCACCCATTCGCCGCTCCAGCCCCGGCCCAGTTCGCCCTCCAGGGCGTCGAGGCGGGCGGCCACGGTGGTGGCCATGGCGCGGCCGGCCTCGGCGTCGGTCAACAGCCCCTGGCGAAGCGCGCCGGCGATCGCCGCCTGCTCGACGATTTTCATGGGCAGGCGGCGGGTCAGCGGCCCCAGCAGGTTGCGCACGCCGCGCGCCTGCTCGGTCAGCGCCCGGAGCTCGGCCCCGGCCACCTGGGCGCCCGAGGCGAGCTTGAGCACCGCGTCCGACAGGCCGCCGTCGATCAGGTATTCCTCCATGGCCCGCTCGTCCTTGAGGTAGACCTCGGAATTGCCGCGCTTGGCGCGATACAGCGGCGGCTGGGCGATGTACAGATAGCCCTTCTCGATGATCTCGGGCATCTGGCGGAAGAAGAAGGTCAACAAAAGCGTGCGGATGTGCGAGCCGTCGACATCCGCGTCGGTCATGATGATGATCTTGTGGTAGCGGATCTTGCCGATGTTGAAGTCCTCGCGGCCGATGCCGGTGCCCATGGCGGCGATCAGCGTGCCGATCTCGGCCGAGGACAGCATCTTGTCGAAGCGAGCCCGCTCGACGTTGAGGATCTTGCCCTTCAGCGGCAGGATGGCCTGGTTGGCGCGGTTGCGCCCTTGCTTGGCGGAGCCGCCGGCCGAATCGCCCTCGACGATGAACAGTTCCGACAGCGCCGGGTCGCGTTCCTGGCAGTCGGCCAGCTTGCCGGGCAGGGTGGCGATGTCGAGCACGCCCTTGCGCCGGGTCAGCTCGCGGGCCTTGCGCGCCGCCTCGCGGGCGGCGGCGGCCTCGACCACCTTGGTCACCACCTTGCGGGCCTCGGCGGGGTGCTCCTCGAACCACTCGGCCAGCTTCTCGGCGACGATGTTCTCGACCACCGGGCGGACCTCGGAGCTGACCAGCTTGTCCTTGGTCTGGCTGCTGAACTTGGGGTCGGGCACCTTGACCGACAGCACGCAGGTCAGGCCCTCGCGCATGTCGTCGCCCGACAGCGCCACCTTCTCCTTCTTGGCGATGCCGGAATCACTGGCATAGGCGTTCAGGGTGCGGGTCAGCGCGGCACGGAAGCCGGCCAGGTGGGTGCCGCCGTCACGCTGGGGGATGTTGTTGGTGAAGCACAGCTGGGTCTCGTGGTAGCTGTCGGTCCATTCCATGGCCACCTCGACGGTGATCCCGTCCTTCTCACCCTTCATGGCCAGGGGCGGCGTGTGCAAGGCGTTCTTGGAGCGGTCCAGGTACTGGACGAAGGCCTCGATGCCGCCTTCGTAGTGCAGGTCGACGCTGACCGGGTCGCCGTGGCGGGCATCGGTCAGCGTCAGGTGGACGCCGGAATTGAGGAAGGCCAGCTCGCGCAGGCGGTGTTCCAGGGTGGCGAAATCGAACTCGGTCTTGGTGAAGGTCTGGCTGGACGGCAGGAAGGTCACCTCGGTGCCGGTACGGCCCTGGGAATCGCCCACCACCGCCAGCGGCGCCTCGGCCTCGCCGTGGCGGAAGCGCATGAAATGCTCCTTGCCGGCGCGCCAGATGCGCAGGTCCAGGAACTCGGACAGCGCGTTGACCACCGACACGCCCACCCCGTGCAGGCCGCCCGACACCTTGTAGGAGTTCTGGTCGAACTTACCGCCGGCATGCAGCTGGGTCATGATGACCTCGGCCGCCGACACGCCCTCTTCCTTGTGGATGTCGGTGGGGATGCCGCGGCCGTTGTCGAACACCGTGCAGCTGCCGTCGCCGTTCAGGGTGACGGTGACGCGGTCGGCGTGGCCGGCCAGCGCCTCGTCGATGGCGTTGTCCACCACCTCATAGACCATGTGATGCAGGCCCGAGCCATCGTCGGTGTCGCCGATATACATGCCCGGCCGCTTGCGCACGGCATCCAGGCCGCGCAACACCTTGATGGAATCGGCACCGTATTCGGCGGCGGCGGTGTTCACGGGATCGGTCATCGTCTCAAAACCTTCCTTGCATCAGGGAGGAAACACAGATGAACACAGATGGAGACGGATAGAAAAAGCAAAATACCCTTATCCGCGTTCACCTGCGTTCATCTGCGTCCCTATCCCCTTTCGCTCGTTCACGCCGGACTGACGGAGGCGTCCGTCACCCGGAAAAACTGGGCCCTGTCGCCGAAACCATCGAACAGCTGCTCGTCGGTCCCGGTCATCCAGCTCTGGGCGGTGAGCCCGGCGAGCTGGTCGAACAACGCGGCGCGCCTGGTCGCGTCCAGATGCGCCACCACCTCGTCCAGCAGCAGCAGGGGCGCGACGCCCCTTCGTGCCGTCCGCACGCGGGCCTGGGCCAGGACGATGGACACCAGGACCGCCTTCTGCTCGCCGGTCGAGCATTGCCCGGCCGGCATGTCCTTGCCCGCGTGGCGCACCGACAGGTCGGCGCGGTGCGGACCGATTGTGGCCGCCCCGGCGGCCTCGTCGCGCGCGCGCGCGAATCTGAGCGCCACGCGCAGCTTGTCCTCCGCCTCGGGCGGCGGCAGTGCCGCCACCCACCCCTCGACCTCGCCGGCCAGGTCCAGCCTTGCGGCCGGAAACGGCCCGTGGGCGTCGCGGCAGGCCTCGTCCAGCGCCGCCACGGTATCGCGCCGGGCCATTGCCAGGGCGACGCCCTCGCGGGCCATGGCCTCCTCCAGCGCCGCCAGCCAGCCCGGATCGGCGCCCCCCGCCCTCAACAGCCGCGTCCGCTCGCGCATGGCGTGCTCGTAGCGGGCGGCGCGGGAGGCGTGGCCGGCGTCCAGGCCCAGCACCAAGCGGTCGAGGAAGCGGCGGCGCCCCCCCGCGCCCTCGATGAACAGCCGGTCCATGGCCGGCGTAAGCCACAGCGCCGAGGCGATGTCGGCGAGGTCGCCCGGCTTGGCCGCCTCGCCGTCGATGCGCACCGTGCGCCGTTCCGACCCGACCTCCCGGCCGGTTCCCACGTCCCTCGCCCCGCCGGGTCCGTCCAGCACCGCCGCCACCGCCCAGGGAGCCCCGGGACCGGCCCCGTGGCGGGCGACCTCGTCGAGGCGGGCGCGCCGCATGCCGCGGCCGGGCGTCAGGAAGGACAGCGCTTCGAGGAGATTGGTCTTGCCGGCGCCATTCGGCCCCGTCAGCACCACCGGCCGCGAATCCGCCTCCATCCTGAGGCGGGCGTAGCACCGGAAGTCGGTCAGCGTCAGGCGGCGGACCGCCAGCCGGGCCGCGCCCACGCCGAGAGACCCCTCCCCGCCGGCGGTCACACCCGCATCGGCATCAGGACGTAGACTGCCCCACCCTCGGCGGCGTCGCGCACCACGGTCGGGCTCGCGGCGTCGGCCATGGCGAAGCGGGCGGTGTCGCTTTCCACCTGGGCCAGGATGTCCAGCAGGTAGCGCGAGTTGAAGCCAATCTCCAGCGGCGCCGAGTCGTAGCGGCCCTCAACCTCCTCGACGGCGCTGCCGTTCTCGGGACTGGAGGCGGACAGCGTCACCGTCCCCTTCTCAAGGCTGAGCTTGATGGCGCGGCTCTTCTCGGTGGAAATGGCGGAAACACGGTCGACGGCGCTGGCGAAGGACTTCACGTCGACGTCGAGCGCCTTGTCGTTGTCGGCCGGGATCACCCGCTCGTAGTCGGGGAAGGTGCCGTCGATCAGCTTCGAGGTCAGCACCGCATCGCCGAAGGCGAAGCGCAGCTTGGTTTCGGACAGCGACACGGTGATGTCGCCGTCGGTCTCGTCGATCAGCTTGCGGATTTCGTTGACGGTCTTGCGCGGCACGATCACCCCCGGCATGCCGGCGGCGCCCTCGGGCAGCGTCACCTCGACCCGGGCCAGGCGGTGGCCGTCGGTGGCCACCGACCGCAGCACGTCGCCTGCGGCGCCGGTGGCGGCGTGCAGGTAGATGCCGTTGAGGTAGTAGCGCGTCTCCTCGGTGGAGATGGCGAAGCGGGTGCGGTCGATCAGGGTCTTGAGCTCGGCGGCGGTCAGCACGAAGCTGTGCGGCAGCTCGCCGCCCGACAGCACCGGGAAGTCCTCGACCGGCAGGCAGGCCAGCGAGAACTTCGAGCGGCCCGAGCGCAGCGTCAGCTGGCCGTCCTCGCTCAGGTACTCGATCTCGACCTGGCTGCCCTCGGGCAGCTTGCGCACGATCTCGTAGAAGGTGTGGGCCGGAGCCGTGGTCGCGCCGGGACGGACGACGTCGGCGGGCACCGTCTCGACGATGTCCAGGTCCATGTCGGTGGCGTTGAGCGACAGCGAACCCGGCCGCCCCTCGAGCTTGACGTTGGACAGGATGGGGATCGTGTTGCGGCGTTCGACGACGCTTTGCACGTGGGCCAGGGACTTCAGCAGCTGGGCGCGCTCGATGGTCAGCTTCATGGCGGGTCGCGGTTGGTCCGTTCAGCTCCGGTTTTCCCCACCTGTCGGCGGGGTCCGGCAGTATATCACAAGCGTTTGGGGCACAAAGCGGATTCCTCCCGGCGCGCCGACGCGCGTCGGGGGAGGCGCCGAAGGCGGCCGGGATGGCCGCCCTTAGCCCTGCAGCATGCGCTTGAGCAGTTCCACGTCCTCGGAGAAGGACTGGTCGGCGCCCTTGAGCTCCTCGACCTTTTTGACCGCGTGCATCACCGTGGTGTGGTCGCGGCCGCCGAACTTGCGGCCGATCTCGGGCAGGGACCGGCTGGTCAGCTGCTTGGCCAGGTACATGGCGACCTGGCGCGGCCGTGCCACCTGGCGCGAGCGCCGCGCCGAGCTCATTTCGGCGAGCTTGATGTTGAAGTGCTCGGCCACCCGCTTCTGGATCTCCTCGATGGTGATGCGGCGGTCCGAGGCCTTGAGCAGGTCGTGCAGCACCTCCTGGGTGCTTTCCAGGGTGATGGCGCGGCCGACCAGTTGGGAATGAGCGACGACGCGGTTCAGCGCGCCCTCCAGTTCGCGGACGTTGCTGGCGATCTTGTGGGCCAGGAACTCCATCACCTTGGGCGGCACGGCGACGCCCATCTGCTCGGACTTGTGCTGCAGGATGCCCAGGCGCAGTTCGTAGGTGGTGGCGTGGATGTCGGCGACCAGCCCGGAATTCAGGCGCGAGCGCAGCCGATCCTCCATGCCCTCGAGGTCGCTGGGCGACTTGTCGGCGGAAATGACGATCTGGCGACCCTGGTCGACCAACGCGTTGAAGGTGTGGAAGAACTCCTCCTGGGTGGCGTCCTTGCCGGCGATGAACTGGACGTCGTCGACCATCAGCACGTCCACCGACCGGAACTGCTCCTTGAAGGACATGGTGTCCTGGCTGCGCAGCGCCCGGATGAAGCGATACATGAACTTCTCGGCCGACAGGTAGAGCACCCGGCGGGCCGGATTGTGCTCCTTGATGTGCCAGGCGATGGCGTGCATGAGATGCGTCTTGCCCAGGCCGACGCCGCCGTAGAGGAACAGCGGATTGAACGACACCGCCTGCGCCTCGGCCACCCGGCGGGCGGCGGCGTAGGCGAACTCGTTGGGCTTGCCGACCACGAAATTGCCGAAGGTGAAACGGGGATCGAGCTGCGCCCCCAGCTCGTCGACCTCGACCGGAGCCGCCGCCGGGCGCGACTGGGCCGCGGTTGTCCGAGACGCTGGAGGCGCTTCAGGCGGTGTCCGACCGCCCCCTGGTCCTGCGCG
>JBFMHS010000083.1:0-2481 GCA_040751765.1 Pseudomonadota bacterium
ACCACCGGCTTCACCGGGGCGCCGGCGAATCGGGCGCGGAACACCTCGCTCCAGCCGAAGTCAAAGCCGCAATTGGCGGGCTTCAGCGGCGCCACCGCGATGCCGCGCGCCGTCAGCAACGGCACCCAGCCACCATCCGAGCCCAGTCGCGGCCAGCTTGCGCCGCCCAGGGCCAGGACGGTGGCCGGTGCGGCGACGGTCACCTCTCCGGCCGGGGTGGCGAAGCGGGCGCGGCCCGCCGCGTCCCATCCCAGCCAGCGGTGGCGGGCGTGCAGCCTGACCCCGGCCGCCCGCAACCGCCGCAACCACGCCCGCAGCAGCGGCGCCGCCTTGAAGTCGGTGGGGAACACCCGGCCGGAGGTGCCGACGAAGGTGTCGATGCCCAGTCCCCGGCACCAGTCGCGCAGTTGGTCGGGGCCGAACCCGGCCAGCAGACGCGCGAAGATGTCGGCGCGGGCTCCATAGCGGGCGATGAAGGCGGGCAGGGGCTCGGAGTGGGTGATGTTCATGCCGCCCTTGCCGGCCAGCAGGAACTTGCGCGCCGGCGACGGCATGGCGTCGTAGACCTCGACGGCGAGGCCGGCCTCGGCCAGCACCTCGGCCGCCATCAGCCCGGCGGGGCCGCCGCCGATGACGATCGCGGGTGCGGTGGGGGTAAGGATGGGGTCGGTGGGCACGGACGATGGATAGCATCCGCGCGCCGCATTGTCACCCAGACGCGAAGCGGAAGGGCCTCTTCCGGCGCCCACGGTGCAGTGGGTCCGGAAGAGGCCCCTCAATGGGTTCGGGCGGCGGCCGGGTCAGGTCCCCTTGACCACCAGCACCGGGCAGGTGGCCTGGCCGATGACCCGCTCGGAATTGCTGCCCAGCAGCAGGCGGCCCAGGCCGGTGCGGCCGTGGCTGCCCATGACGATCAGGTCGGCGCCCTTGGCCCGGGCGGTGTCGATGATCACGTGGTGAGGCTCGCCGCGCTCGACCACCGCGTCGACGGTGGCTCCCTCGTTGGCGAGGAACTCGGCCACGCGCTTCACCGTCGGCCAAGCCTCGGCCTGGCGCTGCGGCGAGTGGCTGGGCACCTCCACCGACAGCACGGTGATGGGGGTGCCGCAGCACTGCGAGATGCGGGCGGCCAGCACGGCGGCGGCGTCCGCCGAGCGCGAGCCGTCGGTAGCCAGCAGCACCCGCTTGGTCCACATGCCGGCGGCCTTGGGGACCACCATGACGCTGCACTTGGCGTTGCCGATCACCTTCAGCGTGGCGTCGCCCAGCATCAGCCGGGCCAAGCCGCGCTTGCCTCGGCGGCCGACCACGATCATGTCGGCGTTGACGTGCTCGGACTCGGCCAGGATCTCTTGATAGGGATCATCGCCGAAACGGACCACCTTGTCGCATTCGATGCCACTGCGCATGGCCTGGGCCTGAACCTCGTCGACCACAGCCGAGGCGCGGGCCTCCAGTTCCGCCTGGGCATCGGCCGCGACGGTGCCGTCGAGGTCGCCGGCGGAGATGACCGCCGTCATAGCCGTCAGGCTGGCCCCCCCCTTGACGCACATGGCGATGGCCACCTGCACGGCGCCAACGCTGTATTCGGAGCCGTCGGTGGCGACCAGCACGCGCTGGAGCCGGCCGATCGGAGACAGCTGATCCATGTCGCCCCTCCCTTGCTTGGGACCTGCTGGCCGGCGGTCACGCCGGCTGCAGCTCCTTGTCCTCGCGCATGCCGGTCCACAGCGCCTTCAGGATCACCACCGCGCCCATCACCAGGGCGAAGACCATGATCCAGAAGCTGACCGAGCGCAGCACCTCGATGGTACCATCTTCGAGCGTGATGCCCATGCCCAGCTTGCTCATGTAGACGGGAATGACGAACAGCCGGCTGAACAGCACCGTCACCATGATCAGGCCCATGACCAGCTTGATCATGTAGGGCTTGACGTAGGTGGTGCCGATGGCGCCGATCTGGATGCCGAACAGCGAGCCGGCCAGGATGATCATCGCCAGCCGGATGTCCACGAAGCCGCCGATGGCGAACTTGATCGTGCCGCCCAGGCCCATGACGAAGGCGATCACCAGCTCGGTGGCCGAGGCCATCAGGCTGGGCACGCCAAGGACGTACATCATCGACGGCACGCCGATGAAGCCGCCCACCGCGATGGTCGCCGCCAACAAGCCGGTGGCGAAGCCCATGGGCACCGTGAACAGCACCGACACCCGGGCGTTGATGCTCTTGAAATAGACCATGGTGTAAGGAATGTTGACCGACTGCACCCACTGCGCCAGCTTGCCCGCCTTCTCGTCCTGGCCGGCCGGCCCCGCCTTGTACTGGCGAATGGCGTCGCGCAGCACGAAGCTGCCCACGATGGCCAGGGTCACAACGAACACGAAGCTGACATAAAGGTTCGAGCCCGCGTCACCAAAGGCGTTCTTGATCATTTCCTGGAGATGGGCGCCGACCAGCACGCCGGCCTCCGCCGAGCAGCC
>JBFMHS010000084.1:0-8527 GCA_040751765.1 Pseudomonadota bacterium
GGACGGCGATTGAGGCATGGAGGGGGGTGGGGCGTCAACCCGGCAGCCCGACGGGGGCAGCGTCGGGCGAAAGACGTTCAGCGCGAACGCGCGCGCGCGATGTCCATCAGGTAGTTGACCACCGCTTTCACGTTCTCGGCGGCACACAGAAGATCGCGCCACTCGTGGGGTGTGATTGACCGTCCGCCGGGGCTGTCCATCGCCTGGGCACGCTCCACTTCCTCGGCAAGGTGACCGACCTCGACATTCAGTCTGATGATCTTGCTTGCCAACGGCTCATTCGGGATCGGCCGCAAACCGGCGAGTTCCTTCACCTTGCGGTCGGTCATTTCCTCAAGGAGTGGCGCAAACTGGGTTCGGCCGCCTTTTGACTTCAGCATCGCATCCAAAGCGACTGCCTCGGCAAACGACAACGGACGGTTCTGATCAGGGTTCGACTTGCGGGCGATGGAATCGTGCTTCTTGCCAGTAGCCCGTTCAACGTCCTCCGGGGACAGTTCACCAAGGACCTTCGAAAGGGTGAACTCGATGGTGCCCGGAGCCCTGTAGGAAGTCATATCCGTTTTCCATGTTCATATCGGACATGCGGGGAGATTTATGCGCAGCTATGCTATCCAAGGTTGGTTCGCCATTCAATGGGCCAGCCTCTCCCTAAACGCATGAGGAAAAAGCTATGACCTACCCCTGCTACAAGATGTACACGGACGCCAAGGGCGAGTGGCGTTGGACATACTATGCCAAGAACGCCGAAAAGATCGCCGTCAGCAGCGAGGGTTACAAGGCCAAGGCCGATTGCCGGCGCGGCATCGACCTGATGAAGGGGTCGGCCAACGATCCGGTGTACGAAGGCTGATCCCCCACCCGTCATTCTCGCGAAGGCGGGAATCCAGGGTGCCCACCATTGGAAGGCGGCGCCATGGACCCCCGCCTGCGCGGGGGTGGCGGCGTCTTCAGAAACTCACGTCCGACGGATCGATCTGCCAGCTGTCGGTGCGGATGGCCAGTTTGAGGGCGATGCGGCGCAGCTCGTCCTCGGCGTCGCCGGCGTTGATCCAGTCGAACCGCAGCGTGCCCACGGCCTCGTGGATGCGTGTGACCCGGAATTTGGGCGGCAGGTGCAGCCGGGCGACGTCGGCCATGGCCTCGTCGAACGCCGCCTGCCAATCCTCGGGCAGGGCCGGCAGCTCGGCGACCAGCCAGGGGTAGCGGGCGCTCACGCCTTGACCCCCGCCCCCCGCGCCTTGGGGGCGGTGGGGTCCAGCGGCCAGCGCGGGCGCGGGGCGAAATCCAGCCGATCGGTCTCCCCCTTGGCGAAGCGCTCGATGCCGGCCCAGGCGATCATGGCGGCGTTGTCGGTGCACAGTTTCAGCGGTGGCGCCAGGAACTCCAGCCCGCCTTCCTCCGCCACCCGCACCAGTGTGTCGCGCAGCGCGGTGTTGGCGGCGACGCCGCCGGCCACCACAAGGTGGCGGGTCGCCGGCCAGCGCTCGGTCATGGTCCGGATGGCGCGCCGCGCGCGGTCGGCGATCGAGTCGGCCACCGCCGCCTGGAAGCCGGCACAGACGTCGGCCACGTCCCGGTCGGCGAGCGGCCGGGGCAGCTCCTCCACCAGCAGCCGCACCGCGTTCTTGAGCCCCGAGAAGCTGAAGTCGCAGCCGGGCTTGCCCTTCATCGGCCGGGGCAGCGCGAAGCGGGCGGCATCGCCCCGGGTGGCCGCCTTCTCCACCAGCGGCCCGCCCGGATAGCCGAGGCCGACCATCTTGGCGACCTTGTCGAAGGCCTCGCCGGCGGCGTCGTCGATGGTGGTGCCCAGCCTGCGGTAGTCGCCGACGCCCAACACCGCCAGCAGCTGGCAGTGCCCGCCCGAGGCCAACAGCAGCAGATAGGGGAAGTCGATGCCGTGGGTCAGCCGCGCCGTGAGCGCGTGACCCTCCAGGTGGTTGACGGCCAGGAACGGCTTGCCGGCGGCCAGGGCGATGGCCTTGGCGGTCATCACGCCGACCATCACCCCGCCGATCAGCCCCGGCCCGCCGGTGGCGGCCACGGCGTCGAGATCGGCGAAGGACACGCCGGCCCGTGCCATGGCCTCGGCGACCAGCCGGTCGACGTGCTCGAGATGCGAGCGGGCGGCGATCTCGGGGACGATGCCGCCATAGGGGCGGTGTTCCTCCAGCTGCGACAGCACCACGTCGGCCAGGATGGAGCGGTCGCCGCGCACCACGGCGGCGGCGGTTTCGTCGCAACTCGTCTCGATCCCCAGTACCAGCACCGAAAATCCCTTCCCAGATCGCTCGGCTTTTCCTACAACAGCCAGACCATGACGTCCAAACCCATCCTTCGCATCGGCACCCGCGGGTCGCCGCTCGCCCTCGCCCAGACCCACGAGGTCCGCGACCGCCTGAGGGCGGCATGGCCGGAACTCGCCGCCCCCAACGCCATCGAGGTGGTGGTCATCAAGACCACCGGCGACATGGTGCTGGACCGGCCGCTGGCCGAGATCGGCGGCAAGGGCCTGTTCACCAAGGAACTGGACGAGTCCATGATGGACGGCCGCATCGACCTGGCGGTCCACTCCATGAAGGACGTCCCCACCGTGCTGCCCGACGGCATCGTGCTGCCCTGCGTGCTCCCGCGCGAGGACGTGCGCGACGCCTTCATCTGCCTGAAGGCCAAGACTTTGGCCGAGCTGCCCGCGGGAGCGGTGATCGGCACCTCGTCGCTGCGGCGCGGCGCCCAGATCCTGCATCGCCGCCCCGACCTCAAGGTGGTGAACTTCCGGGGCAACGTCCAGAGCCGCCTGCGCAAGCTGTCCGAGCAGGTGGTGGACGCCACCCTGCTGGCGGTGGCGGGCCTCAACCGCCTGGACATGGCCGAGCACATCACCAGCGCCCTGTCCACCGAGGACATGCTGCCGGCGGTGGCCCAGGGCGCGGTCGGCATCACCTGCCGCGACGGCGACTACCAGGCCCACCACTACCTGTCGCTGCTCAACGACGGCGAGACCATGGTCCGCGTCAAGGCCGAGCGCGCCTTCCTGGCCCGGCTCGACGGCTCGTGCCGCACCCCCATCGCCGGCCTGGCCGAGATGGGCGCCCCCGAGAAGGAGGTGCTGCGGTTCCGTGGCCTGATCGTCAGCCCCGACGGCAAGACCATCCATGCCACCCGGCGCGAGGGGCATCCCGACGACGCCGAGGCCATGGGCAAGGACGCCGCCGAGGAACTGGTCAAGGTGGCGGGTCCGGGCTTCTTCGACTTCAAGGCATAGGCCGGTGCGGACGGCCCTGGTCACCCGCCCGCGCGAGGATTCCGAGGGCGTGGCGGCCGAGCTGTCGGCGCGCGGCCTGGCGGTGATGGTCGAGCCGCTGCTCGACATCCGCCCCGTCACCGGGGTCGAGGTGGACACCACCGGCATCCAGGGCATCCTCGCCACCTCGGCCAACGGCGTCCGCGCCCTGGCCCGGGCGCTGCCCGACCGCGACCTGCCGGTATGGGCGGTGGGCGACGCCTCGGCACGCGAGGCCCGGGCACTGGGCTACCTGCGGGTGGAGAGCGCCGGCGGCGACGTCGACACCCTGGCCGCGCTGGTGGCGGCGCGCTGCGACCCGGCCCGGGGCGGCTTCCTGCATGCCGCCGGCACGGTGGTCGCGGGCGACCTGTCCGGGCGGCTGGCCGAAAGCGGGTTCGCGGTCCGCCGCCTGGCCCTCTACGAGGCCGTCACCGCCAAGACCGTCTCCGACGCCCTGGCTGCCGCCCTGCGCGCCCAAGAGGTGGATATCGCACTCTTTTTCTCTCCCCGCACGGCGGCCACCTTTGCTAGGCTGGTGACGGCGGCCGGGCTGTCCGACGCCTGCGCCACCGTCATTGCCTATGCGCTGAGCCCCGCCGTGGCGCGGGAGCTGGCATCCCTGCCGTGGCGCGCCGTCCGTGCCGCCGCCGCCCCTACCCAGGCCGCGCTGCTGGCGGCGCTCGACGAAGACCTGAAGTCCCGAGGGGAACCATGACCCACAGCGACGAGGCCAAGCAGCCCGACCCCACCGCCCCCGAAGTGGCGCCCGAAGCCGCGCCCGAAGCCGCGCCGGAGACGCCGGCCGAGACGGCGCCGGCCAAGGAGCGCAAGAGCGGCGCGCCGTGGGGCGCCATCGTCGCCGTGGGCACCATCGCCGCCCTGGCCGCCCTGGGCGTCGCCACCTGGCCGCAGTGGAAGGACATGGTCGCCCCGCCCGTGGTCGCCCCGCCCCAGCCCCAGCCGGCACCGACCCCCGCGCCGGAATCCGCGGCCCCGGAACCCGCTTCCCCGGAACCCGCTTCCCCGGAACCCGCTTCACCGGAACCCGCTTCACCGGTGGCCGAGCCCGAGCCCCCCGCCACCGACCCCGCGACCACCGACCGACTGGACCGCTTGGAGCAGGCGGTGGCGGCCCTGGAGGCCCGGCCGCAGATTCCCGAGGCGCTGGTCCGCGAGGTGCAATCGCTGTCCGCCGCCCTGGCCGAAACCCGCAAGACCACCGCCGACGCTGCCGCCGTGCTGCGCCTGGCCGACCGCCTGGACAAGGTGGAGGCCGAGCTGCGCGACATTCAGTCGCGCCGCACCAGCGCCGCCGCCCTGCTGCTGGCCACCGGCCAGCTGCGCGAGGCGGTCAACCATGCCCTGCCCTTCGAGGCCGAGCTGCGTGCCGTGCGCGTCCTGGCGCCCCAGGACGCCGAGATGGCGGCGGCGGTCGAGGCCCTGAAGCCGCGCGCCGCCGCCGGCATCCCCACCCGCATGGTGCTGGCCGAGCGGTTCAACGCGTTGGCGCCGGCGCTGGTGCGCTCGGACCTGATGCCCCAAGGCCAGTCGTGGTGGCGCGACACCGTCAACCGGCTGGGCTCGCTGCTGACGGTGCGGCGCGAGGACGGCGACGCCGCCGGAACCTCGCCCGCCGCCGTGGTCGCCCGCGCCCAGGCGGCGCTCCGGCGCGGCGACCTGGCCGGGGCGATCGCCCAGGCCGAGACCCTGGACGGCGCCGCCGCCGAGACGGTGGCGCCGTGGCTGGACGACGCCCGCGCCCGGCTGGCCGCCGACAAGGCCCTGAGTACCCTGACGGCCGCCGTGGTGGCCGCCATCGGCCCCCGGCAGTGACGAAGGGGACCGCCGCATGAAGCGCCTCGCCCTGTTCATCCTCCTCACCGCCGTGCTGGTGGCGGTGTCGGTCTGGCTGGCCGACCGGCCGGGCGAGGTGATGGTCCGCTGGCAGGGCTGGCGGATCGACACCACCGTGCCGGTGGCGCTGCTGATCCTGGTGGCGACCGTGGCGGCCGTGCTGGGGCTCGTCAGAATGCTGTCGGCGGTGCTGCGCTCGCCGGGCCGGTTCCTGCGGGCGCGCCGCGAGCGCCGCCGCCGCGAGGGTTACCGGGCACTCACCGACGGCCTCGCCGCCGTGGCCTCGGGCGACACCCGCCAAGCCCGGAAGCTGGCCAAGCGAGCCGACAAGCTGTTGGCCGACCGCAGCCTGACCGGCCTGCTGACCGCCCAGGCCGCCGAGTTGACCGGCGACGAGACCGAGGCGCGGCGCCGGTTCGAGGACATGCTGGCGCGGCCCGAAACCGCCTATCTGGGGCTCAAGGGTCTGATGGCGCTGGCGCTCAAGGCCGGCGACCGCGACGGGGCGCTGGATTACGCCCGCCGCGCCTGGGCGCTGCGCCCCGGCGCCGAAGACCTGGCCGCCACCCTGTTCGAGTTGCAGGCCCGCGCCGGCCAGTGGGCCGAGGCCGAAGCCACCCTTGCCGAGGTCAAGCGCAAGGGCACCATGAACGGCGCCGAACTGCTGCACCGCCAGGCGCTGGTGCTGTTGGAGCGCGCCCGCGCCGCCGAGCCCGCCGAGGCGCTACGCCTCGCGATCAAGGCCCACCAGGCCGACCCCATGCTGGTGGAGGCGGCGGTCGAGGCGGCCGAGCGACTGCACCGCGCCGGCAAGGACCGCAAGGCCGCCGCGGTGATCGAGAACACCTGGCGCGCCGCTCCGCACCCGGCCCTGGTCGAGGCCCATGTCGGCTTGGCCCCGGCCGAGACGCCGCTGCAGCGGGTCAAGCGCCTGGAGAAGCTGGTCAAGCTGAACCCCGATGCCGCCGACGGCCATGTGGCGCTGGCCGAAGCCGCCATGGCCGCCACCCTGTGGGGCCACGCCCGCACCCACCTGGAAAAGGCCGCCGAGCTGCGCCCCACCGCCGGCATCTACATCCTGCTGGCCAAACTGGAGCGCGAGGAGCGGAAAGACGAGCAGGCCGCGCAGGCGTGGCTGGCCAAGGCCGCCACCGCCGCCCCCGAGCCGGCCTGGATGTGCGCCGCCTGCGGCAAGTCCGCCGACCACTGGTCGGTCGCCTGCCCGTCCTGCGGCGCCCTCGACCCGCTGGTGTGGCGCCAACCGGCCCTGGGCCTGCTGCCGGCGCCGTAATACCGGCCAACGCTGATCCGACGGCCGGAGGGCCGCGCCCGGCAAGGGCGATGCGAACGCCTCACCCGCCCATGAAGCGGTCGGCGAAGACGAAGGGGTCGGCCTCGGGCTTGCCGAAATACCAGCCCTGACCGAAATCGACGCCGCACTGGTAGACGCGGCCGGCCATGCGCTTGTCCTCGACCCGCTCGGCGCAGCTGCGCACGCCCATGGAGGCGCACATCTTGGCCATGGAGGCCAGGAGGTCCGAGCCCTTCTGGCTGGCGCAGGCCCGCTTCACCACCGGACCGTCGAACTTCACGATGTCGACGTCGAGGCCGTTGAGGTAGTCGAAGCTGGCGGCGCCCGAGCCGAAATCGTCCAGCGCGAAGCGGAAACCGCGGTCGCGGAACTGCTGGATCACCGCGTTGACCTCGGCCAGGGTCTCGATGCGTGCGGATTCGGTCAGCTCGAACATGATCTTGCGCGGCTGGACGCCGGCGCGGGCCAGCAGCTTCTTCAGCCCCTCGACGAACTGCGGATTGGCCAGCGACAGGCCCGACAGGTTGATGGCCACCGCCGGCATCAGGCCGTTCTTGCGGACATGGGCCTGGACGGCGCGCAAGGTTGCCTCGCACACCGCCATGTCCAGTTCGTGGACGATGCCCACCTCCTCGGCCAGGCAGAACAGGTGGTAGGGCGAGGTGCCCGCCTTGGCGTCGCGGAAGCGGGTCAGGGCCTCGAAATGGTGGACCCGCTCCAGCCGCATGTCGCAGACCGGCATGAACACCAAGTCGAAGTCGCGCCCGGCAACCACCTTGCGGATATAGGCGACGCTGTCGATGGTGTCCGAGACCATGCCGTGGAGGACCTGCGAAATGCTTTTCTTGCGGTCGAGCCCGCCTTCCTCGGAGAAGCGGCGGATGGTATGGGCGATGGCCTTGGCGACCTGATGCTCGGACATGCCGGCGCCGTCGGCGTCCAAAGTGTGCGCCTCGGGGCGGATGTCGGCATTCTGGAACAGCCGCTTGGCCGCCTCGGTGATCGACATGTTCACCTCGTCGGTGTCGACGTCGTCACGGTGCAGGTACGAGAAGCCCTCGGTGGAGACCCGCCCGGCGGTGCCGCCGCCCAGCGAGTTGCGGGCGAGGATATCGGCCACCGCGCCCATCAGCCGCTTGCGGTCGGTGGCGCCCAGCGTCCGGGCCAGTTCATCCAGCTTCTCCACCTTGACCACGGTCAGCTGCGCGCGGCCGCCGGCCCGGCTGTAGGCCAGGGCGCGCTCGGCGGCGACGGTGGCGAAGGCGGCCTCGTCCATCAGGCCGCTGTCGGGATCGTGGGCGATCTCGGCCGGCGCCGGCGGTTCGGACTGGTAGACCGGCTCCAGCTTGACCGCCAGAAAGAAATGGTTGTCGAAATCGGGCACCCGGTAGCCGGCCAGGGCCACGTTGGGACGGCGATTGTTGGCGCCGTTCAGCCGCACCACCACGTCGTCGATGCGCCCCGCCGAACGGGCGGCCGCCAGCATCTCTCCGGCCAGCAGGCGGTCCTCCTCGGCCACCAGGTCGAGGAACGGCCTGTGCACCAGGCTGTCGGGGGACTGCCCCAGCAGCACCGGCGTGGCGCCGGCGGCGAACACCACGTCGAGGTCGTCGTCCAGTTCGAACAAAAGATCGGCGCGGCAGAAGGCCAGCGCCACGAAACGGTCGCGGTCGCGATCGGCCATGAACGGCCCCTATGTATTGTCCCCGCGCCGATTCTGGCCCCCCACCGGGCCTTTGGCAAGCCCTGCCGAGGAGCGTCGGCCCCGCGGCGGACGGTCAAGTCCGCCGAGCGGCCTCAAGGAACGACTGGATCGGGCCGTAGAAGAATGGCTCGAAGTCCTTGATCCGCCTGTCGGGCCAGTCCCACCAGGCAATCCGCTGCAATTCCTCGACGATTTCCGGCGGGAAGCGGTACCGAATGACCTTGGCCGGGTTTCCCCCGACAATGGCATAAGGCGGCACCTCCCTGGTGACCACCGCGCCCGCCGCCACCACCGCGCCGTCGCCGATGGTCACCCCGTCCAGGATCATCGCCGCCGCCCCGATCCACACGTCGTTGCCGATGCGCACCGG
>JBFMHS010000085.1:0-4790 GCA_040751765.1 Pseudomonadota bacterium
GCCGACCCGGCCATCCCCGAGGCGGTCTCGGCGGTGGTCCGCAAGCTGATGGAGAAGAATGCCGACAACCGCTACCGCAGCGCCATCGGCATCGTCCGCGACCTCGACACCTGCATCGCCGGGGCGCCGGCCGGCTTCATCCCCGGCCGCCACGATCCCTCGGACCGCTTCACCATCCCGGCCCGCCTGTACGGCCGCGCCGCCGAGGTGGACCGGCTGATCCAGGCCTATCAGGAGACCTGCGACGGCCGGCCGGGCGTGGTGGTGGTCACCGGCTATTCCGGCATCGGCAAGTCGACCCTGGTCAACGAGATTCACCGCCCCATCGCCGAGCGGTCGGGCTTCTTCATCTCGGGCAAGTTCGACCAGTACCGCCGCAACATCCCCTATTCGTCCCTGATCCAGGCGTTCCAGAGCCTGCTGCACCAGATCCTGGCCCAGAGCGAGGACAACATCGCCCTGTGGCGCGACCGCCTGCTGGAGTCGTTGGGCGGCAACGGCCAGGTGGTCGTCGAGGTGCTGCCCGAACTCGAGCGCATCATCGGCACCCAGCCGGCCGTGCCCAGCCTGGCGCCGCAGGAAGCGCAGAACCGCTTCAATTTCACCTTCACCAACTTCATCCAGACCTTCGCATCGGCCCGCCACCCGCTGGTGCTGTTCCTCGACGACCTGCAATGGGCCGACAACGCCTCGCTGAACCTGCTGGAGACCCTGGCCGCCGACCGCCTGTGCCGCCACCTCCTGATCCTGGGCGCCTACCGCAGCAACGAGGTGGACGGCGCGCATCCCCTTTCGCTGTCGTTGGGGCGCATGAAGACGGCGGGGGTGCGGGTCGAGGAAATCCATCTGAGCCACCTGCCGCCCGACGCCGTCGAGGCCATGGTCGCCGACACCGTCGGCCGCCCGGTGGCCGAGGCCCGGCCGCTGGCCGAACTGGTGGCCCGCAAGACAGACGGCAACCCGTTCTTCATCGGCCAGTTCCTGAAATCGCTGCACACGGCCGGCCTGATCGCCCACGACGCCGGCACCGGCATGTGGACCTGGAACCTGGACCGCATCGGCGCCATGGGCATCAGCGAGAACGTCGCCGAGCTGATGGTCGCCAAGATCAAGGAATTCCCGGTCACGACCCAGCAGCTGCTGCAACTGGCCGCCTGCATCGGCAACCAGTTCAGCCTCTACGACCTGTCGGTGGTGGGCGAGGAGAGCTGGGACGCCATCGCCGGCAACGTGATGGTCGCGCTGAAGGCCGACCTGATCACCCCCATCGACAACGAGTACCGCTTCTACGGCGGCGCCGAGAAGGCCAAGGCCGGCGACTTCACCGTCCGCTACCGCTTCCTGCACGACCGCATCCAGCAGGCGGCCTACGACATGCTGGACGAGGACGAGCGCGCCCGCATCCACTTCAAGGCCGGCCAACTGCTGCTGCGCGACACCGCCGAGGCGCGCCTCGGCGAGAAGATCTTCGGCATCGTCAACCACTTCAACCTGGCCATCCCGCTCGCCACCGACCCCACACTGAGGGTCCGGCTGGCGCGGCTGAACATCCAGGCGGCGGTGAAGGCGAAGAACTCCATCGCCTACGAGCCGGCGCTGAAATACATCACCGCCGCCCGCGATTTCCTCGGCGATCTGCCCGAGGCCGACCTGCGTTTCTGGATTCTGGTCGAGCAGGGCGAGTGCGAGTACCTCAACGGCAACGGCGAGGCCGCCGAGGCGCTGTACCGCCAGGCGCTGGTCCAGGCACGCGGCGATGGCGACCGCGCCTATGTCTACGAGCGAATGGTCCACTTCTACACCAACACCGGCCAGTTCCGCCGCGCCTACGACACCGGCCGCGAGGCGTTGCGGATGTTCGGGGTATCGCTGCCGGCCAGCTTCATCCCGCCGCTGTTCCTGCTGGACCTCGCCAAGGTGAAGTGGAAGCTGCGCGGCCGCTCCATCGCCGCCCTGGCGGACCTTCCGCTGTGCCGCGACGAGCGACTGACCACCGCCATGCGGCTGATCGGCGCCCTGCTGAAGGCCGCCTACCAGGTCCGCCCCGAGCTATGCATCGCCAGCGCGGTCAAGGCGGTCAACATCAGCCTCACCCATGGCACCATGGAAGACAACGCGGTGGCCTGGCTGGTGTTCGGCGGCATCTTCCTCGGCGGCGTCATGGGCGACCGCAAGGCCGGCTACGACTTCGGCCGCCTGGCCCTGGCCATGAACGACCGCTTCGACAACGCCAAGCTGCGAAGCGAGGTCAACTTCGTCTCGGCCTATTTCACCAATGTCTGGGTGGAGCCGGCGCGCGGCACCGAGGCCTATTACCGCGCCGCCTACGAGAGCGGGCTGCAGACGGGCGACTTCTTCCACCTGTCCTGCGCCGCCTGCACCATGGTCGAAAGCCAGTTCATTCGGGGCGTCCGCCTGGCCGACGTGCGCAAGCACGGCGAGGACTACCTGGCCTTCATGGAGCGTATCAAGAGCGCCGAGGCGGCGGGGACCATCCGTTCGGTGCTCCAGACGGTGCGCAACCTGGAGGGCGAAACCAAGGCCCCGGCCAGCTTCGACGACGACGACTTCGACGAGACGGCTTTCGTGGCCGAGTTGTCGCGCTTCACCTCGCAGCACTTCGCCCACTTCTACTTCGTCAACAAGATGCAGAGCCTCTACCTATGGGGCCTGCACGACGAGGCGCTGAAGGCGGCGCGGGTGTCGGAGACCTATCTCAAATACTCCGTCGCCATGCTGCACACGGCGGAACACCACTTCTACCACGCCCTGGTGCTGTGCGCCGCCTTCCGCGCCGGCGGCGGGCGTGTTCATCTGCGCAAGGCGCGGCGGCTGGCCCGCCGGCTCCAGGGCTGGGCCAGCCTCAACCCGGCGAATTTCGGCCACAAGGCCCTGCTGCTGCGCGCCGAGCTGGCGCGGTGCAAGGGCGACGGCTGGAAGGCGGCGGCCCTCTACGCGGCGGCCATCCGCGCCGCCAACGACGAGGGATACATCCAGAACGAGGCCCTGGCCAACGAGCTGGCCGGCCGCTTCTACGGCGAACGCAAGGCCGAAACCGCTGCCATGGCCCATCTGCGCGCCGCCGTCTACGGCTACCAGATGTGGGGGGCGCACGGCATCGCCGGCCGCCTGATGGACGAATTCCCCGCCCTGGGGAGCAAGAACGCCCGCGATGAGCGCATCGACAAGTCGGGCACGGTCTCCCTGCCCCCGTCCCGCGCCTCCACGAGCCGGGGCAGTTTCCAGGCCGGCTCGGGGTCGTCGACGTCGCGGTCGCGGCTGCAATCGCACCTGGACATCGAGACGGTGATCAAGGCGACCCGCGCCCTATCGGGGGAAATCAAGCTGCGCACCCTTTTGCGCAAGCTTGTCGAGATCATGATCGAGAACGCCGGCGCCGAGCGGGGCGCCTTCGTCCGCCTGGACCAGGGCAAGCCGGTGGTCGAGGCGGTGGGGCGGGCCGGCCAGCCCGGGGTCGACATCGTCGGCGGCCAGCCGCTCGATCCGGCGGAGCTGCCGCTGTCGGTGATCCAGTACGTGATCCGGCTGGGCGACAGCGTGGTGCTCAACGACCCCGTCGCCGACCAGCGATTCTGGCACGACACCTACATCAAGGCCGCCAACCCCAAGTCGGTGCTGTGCGCCCCCATCATCCACCAGGGCCAGATGGTCGGCATCGTCTATCTGGAAAACACCCTGACCAGCGATGCCTTCACCCGCGACCGCCTGGAGATGCTGGAGATCCTTGCTGCCCAGGCGGCGGTGTCGCTGGAGAACTCGGTGCTCTACGAGCAGTTGGAGCAGCGCGTCGCCGAGCGCACCAGCGAACTGGTGCAGGCGACCGAGAAGCTGGAGGCCGCCAACCAGGCCAAGAGCCAGTTCCTCGCAACCATGAGCCACGAGATCCGCACACCCATGACCGGCGTCCAGGGCATGCTGGAACTTCTCCAGCGCACCAACCTGGATCCCGAGCAGCGCGACATGGTGGCGGTGGTCAGGGAATCGGCGGCGGCACTGCTCACCATCATCAACGACATCCTCGACTTCTCCAAGATCGAGGCCGGCAAGATGCAGCTCGAGAAGGTGCCGATCTCGCTGTCCGAGCTGGTGGAGAGTGTGGCCGAGGTGTTGGCGCCGACCGCCTTCAAGAAGGCCCTGGACCTGGTCACCGTCGTCGATCCCGCCCTGCCGCCGGCGCTGCTGGGCGATCCGGTCAGGCTGCGCCAGATCCTGTTCAACCTGGTCGGCAACGCCATCAAGTTCACCTCCTCGGGAGGCGTGGTGATCCGTGTCGAGGCAGAGGCGCAAAGCGCCGGCACCTGCACGGTGCGCCTGGCGGTCATCGACACCGGCGTCGGCATTTCGGCCGAGGCGCAGGACCGCCTCTTCCGCCCCTTCTCGCAGGCCGACGAGACCACGACGCGCCGGTTCGGCGGCACCGGCCTGGGCCTGTCCATCTGCCGCCACCTCGTCGACCTGATGGGCGGCTCCATCGGGGTCGAGAGCCGGCCCGGCGAGGGCTCGACCTTCTTCGCCACCTTGCCGCTCGACGAAACCGGGGCGCCGGCCGAGCCCCCGCCGACACGTCTTGCCGGCGCGCGCACCGCCGTGGCCCTGATCCACCCGGCCGAGGCCGAGGCGGCGGGACGCTACCTCGCCGCCGCCGGCGCCACCCTGGTGGACCCCGCCCAGCCGCACGACCTGCTGGTCGAGGATGGTGGCGGCCGCGTCATCCGGGTCGTCGGCACGGCGGCGCCCGGGGCCGACGGCGGCCAGGTCCCGCGCCCCCT
>JBFMHS010000086.1:0-9747 GCA_040751765.1 Pseudomonadota bacterium
CGGGCGCGCAGCTCGGCCTCCATGGCCTTGTAGGCGGCGGGCTCCCAGATCTGGAAGGTCTTGCCCTTGCCGACGAAGGCGCAGGTCTCGGAGATGCCGGCGTGGGCGATGATGTCCTCGGGCAGGACGATGCGGCCCTCGGGGTCCCAGGCCAGCTGGCGGGCGTCGGCGAAGATCAGGGCGGTGATGTCCTCGGCCTCGGCCGAGAAGGCGTCGAACTCCTGGGCGCTGTCGGACAGCCGCTCCATGAAGTCGATGCCGCAGCCCTCGATGGAGGGCGAGGTGAAGGAGCGGTAGGCGACGATGCCCTGGAAGGGCAGGTGGGACAGGGACGCGCGGAAGGTCGCCGGGACCGACACGCGGCCCTTTTTGTCGACCTTGTTCACGAATGTGGAGAGGAAGAGTCCCATCCTCGTCCGCCTGTCCCGATTACCCGTCCCCGATCCCCTCGATCGACGCACTTCGCCCCTGGCGCCGCATTCGGTGGGTGTTTATGGGATATCATGGGATGACATGGGCGTCAATGGAATCTGGTAGTAAAAACCTGGGCTGGCCGTGTTGTCGGGGCAATTTCCGTAAGTTTTTAGCAAAGTACTGTAAGACGCTCCGCCAACCGATTGATTCAAGGCGATTCTTGTCCGGGGCGCTCATGTGCGTGCCCGGCCGGGGTTCGCGTCGTGTTCCGGCAGTCGGCCGCCGTGCCGGCCCGGCGGGGCGGCCGAGGGGCATATGGGATTTCATGGGAGAAGCGTGCCAGACGGCCTGTAAGCCGGGTTCTGTCCCATGGTTTCCCATGGGGACGGCCATTCATCTGGGACGCCCGTCACCGGGCGCCTCGCGCGACCGACCCGGGCGGCTACGCGGAAACGCGTTTCGTCCCGCTTGCGCGGGAGCCGCCGCCCCTATTTGGTCTTGCTCCCGGTGGGGTTTACCGTGCCGCTTCCGTTGCCGGTCGCGCGGTGCGCTCTTACCGCACCCTTTCACCCTTACCCGCCGTCCCGAAGGCAAGGCGGGCGGTTTGCTTTCTGTGGCACTTTCCCTGGGGTCGCCCCCGCCGGACGTTATCCGGCACCGTGTTTCCGTGGAGCCCGGACTTTCCTCCCCCCGCGAGCGGAGGGCGGCCGTCCGGCCGTCTGGCACCGCCGCACAATGTGGGAAAGGCCCCCCGGCGTCAAGTCACGCGATGGGAGGCGGCGTCAAAGTCGATCCAGGTAATGGCTCGACAACAACGCCGCCGAATTCTTGTTGGTTTCTTGATCAGGATCGGGTCGGCACCCCATGCATTGACCCGGTGGCCGTCGTTGATTTTGGCGGGGCGGGTCGAGGAGGCCGGAGAAGCCCCGGCACTCCCCGCCGGTCAGCGCGGCAGGCCGAGATAGCCCATGGCGTCGGTGGACATGCGGACCATGATGTCGCCGATCTGGCGGGCGCCGTCGACGGCCTCATCGTAGTTCTGGCGCGCCAGACGCATCTGGCAGTCCATCAGGTCGTTGGCCGACTGGCACTGGCGCAGTTCCTCGGCGGCGCTCAGGTTGTTGCGGACCGAGGCCTGGGCCAGGGTCATCAGGCGCCCCTGGACCTGGCTCCATCCGTCCATCATCCGCGCGGTCATCTGCATCAGGTCGCGTTCCGACGCCTTGGCGGCGATGTCCTCGCCCGCGGCGACCGCCTTCAGTTCGCTTCTTCTTTCGCTCATGGACACATACTCCTTCCCTGGATTGGCAACGGCCAGCCCCCCGACAGTACCGAATCCGAGAGAGCATTCCGCCTGAGCAGGCGTCTTAGCCGCTCGGCAATAAGGGAGCTGCCGCTTGGGCGAGGCATGGGCCGAAAGTCGGGAACCCGAGCCGGGGTGGCGGCGTTGACCGGGCATGGCCCTCGAGGAGTACCACGCCAGGCGGGACTTCACCCGGACGCGCGAACCGGCCGGCGGCGGCGGCGCGGCCGGCGGCGGGGCGTTCGTCGTCCAGAAGCACGCCGCCCGCCGCCTGCACTGGGATTTCCGGCTGGAGATGGACGGAGTGCTCAAGAGCTGGGCGGTCACCCGCGAGCCCGGAACGGAGCCGGGCGACAAGCGGCTGGCCGTCCAGACCGAGGACCACCCACTGGAATACGGCGATTTCGAGGGCGTCATCCCCCAGGGCCAGTACGGCGGCGGCACGGTGATGCTGTGGGACCGGGGTACCTGGGAGCCGGTCGGCGATCCCGCCCAGGGCTACGCCAAGGGCAAGCTGCGCTTTCGCCTGCACGGGACCCGGATGGCCGGTCTGTGGCATCTGGTCCGCATGCGCGGCGAGGGCGGCCGTGACTGGCTGCTGATCAAGGGCCATGACGACGAGGACGGCGAGGCGCCGGAGGCTTCGGGCGGCGACGTATCGGTGGCCTCGGGCCGCAGCATGGACGAGATCGCTGCCGATCCGGCGGGCGTCGGGCGGATCGCCAGTGCCCGCGCCACCGCCATGCCCGCCCGCATGGCGCCCATGCTGGCCACCCTGGCCGAGGAGGCGCCGGCCGGCGGCGACTGGCTGCACGAGATCAAGTTCGACGGCTACCGCCTGCTGGCCAGGGTCGAGGCCGGCGGCTGCCGGCTGTTCACCCGCAACGGCCACGACTGGACCGACAGGTTTCCCGCCATCGCCGCCGCCTGCGCCGCCCTGCCCTGCCGCCAGGCTTGGCTCGACGGCGAGGTGGTGGCACTGGATCGCCACGGGGTGTCGCGCTTCCACGAGCTCCAGGCGGCGTTGGCGCGCGGGTCCGACGCGGGGCTGGTCTACCATGTGTTCGACCTCGCCTATGTGGACGGCCACGACCTGACCGCAGCCGCTTTGGCCGACCGCAAGGATGCCCTGCGGCGGCTGGTGGGCACGCCGGCAGATGGGCCGCTGCGCTTTACCGACCATCTTGAGGGGCGCGGCCCCGATTTCCGCCGCCAGGTCTGCGCCTTCGCCCTGGAAGGCGTGGTGTCCAAGCGCCGCGACCGCCCCTACCGGCCCGGGCGCGGCCGCGACTGGGTCAAGGCCAAGTGCACCCGCCGGCAGGAATTCGTGGTTGCCGGCTGGACCCCGCCGGCCGGCAAGCGGTCCGGTCTGGGGGCGTTGGTGCTGGCCATATACGACGGCCGCGGGAGCCTGGTTCCCGCCGGCCGCGTCGGCACCGGCTGGGATGAGCGGGAGGCGGAACGGCTGGTTGGGCTGCTGATGCCGCTGGCCGGCGCCGTGCCGCCGTTCGCCGGCCGCGACGCCGCCGTCACCTGGGTCGAGCCCCGGCTGGTGGCCGAGGTGGAGTTCGCCGAATGGACCCCCGACGGGCAGTTGCGCCATCTCTCCTACCAGGGTTTGCGCCAGGACAAGGACCCGCGCGAGGTGGTGCGCGAGCACGCCGGCCCGGATGGGCGCGGCGGCGACCGTCTGGCCGGGTTCCGCCTGACCAGCCCCGGCAAGGTGCTGTATCCCGGCCAGGGTCTGACCAAGGCGGCGCTGGCGTCCTACTACCTCGATGTCGCCCGGTGGATGCTGCCGCATGTGGCCGGGCGGCCGCTGACCCTGGTTCGCTGCCCCGACGGCCGCCAGGGCGAGTGCTTCTACCAGCGCCATCCCAAGGCCGGCATGTCCAAGGCCGTCCACCGCTTTCCCGACCGCGACGAGACGTTGATGACCATCGAGGACGTGGAGGGGCTGGTGGGGCTGGTGCAGATGGGGGCGCTGGAGATCCACACCTGGGGTTCGACCGCTCGCGATATCGACCGCCCCGACATCCTGGTGTTCGATCTCGATCCCGACGAGGGGCTGGCCTGGGGGCGGGTGGTGGAGGCGGCAGCCGAGATGCGGGGCCGCCTGCTGGCGGCCGGGCTGGACAGCTTCGTCAAGACCACCGGCGGCAAGGGTCTGCACGTGGCGGTGCCGCTGGCGCCGCGCGCCGGCTGGGACGAGGCCAAGGCGTTCTGCAAGGCGATGGCCGAAGCCATGGCCGCCGACGCGCCCGACCGCTACACCGCCAATATGGCCAAGGCGCGGCGGCGCGGCCGCATCTTCGTCGACTACCTGCGCAACCAGCGCGCCGCCACCTTCGTGGCGCCCTATTCCACCCGCGCCCATGCCGGCGCGCCGGTGGCGGTGCCCATCACCTGGGCCGAGCTGGAGGCCGGCATCCGCTCGGACCACTTCACCGTCGAGACCCTGTTCCGCCGCCTGTCGGCCCTGCCGGGCGACCCGTGGCAGGGCTTCGCCGAGGCGGCGCGGCCGCTGCCCGAAGGACCCTAGAGATGCCCCGACCCTATTGGAAAGGCCATGTCCGCCTGTCGCTGGTCACCTTCGCGGTGTCGCTGTATCCGGCCGTGAACGCCCAGGCCAGGCTGAGCTTCCATCAGATCGAGCGCAAGTCGGGCCAGCGCGTGCGCGAGAAGAAGGTGGTCGAAGGCCGCGACGAGCCGGTGGAGGCCACCGACATCGTCAAGGGCTACGAGTACGAGAAGGGCCGCTACGTGGTCCTCGACGAGGAAGATTTCGACAAGGTGCGGCTGGAAACCAGGAAGACGGTGGACCTGGAGCGGTTCTTCCCGGTGGCCGAGCTGGACCCGCTCTACATCGACAAGCCCTACTACATGGTGCCCGACGGCGGGCTGGCCGAGGAAGCCTTCGCGGTGGTGCGCGAGGCGCTGGAGCACGAGCACCGGGGCGCGCTGGGCCGGGTGGTGCTGTCGGGGCGCGAACGACCCGTCGCCATCGTGCCGCGCGGCAAGGGCATGATCCTCTACACGCTGCATTCCGCCGACGCCATCCGCAAGGCCAGCATGTATTTCGGCGACATCAAGGAGCAAGAGGTCGACGAGGATCAGGTGGCGGTGGCCGAGGCGCTGGTCGGCCGCAAGGCCGGCCATTTCGAGCCGGGCGCCTTCATCGACCGCTACCAGGAGGGCCTGCGCAGCATCATCCAGGCCAAGATCGAGGGCGAGGCGCCGCCCATCATCGAGGAGGCCGGCCCCGGCAACGTGGTCAACCTGATGGACGCGCTGAAGCGCTCGCTGGAAAGCGAAGCCGGGGTCCCCGCTTCCCCGGCCCCCGACGGGCCCCGGAAGAAGGGGGGGCGCAAGAAGGCGGGGTGAGCCGAAGCGGTGGTTGCCTTCCGGGGCCGGGCAAGGAATCCTTGCTCGACACGCCCGCTATCGGAGGACAGCCATGCCCACCATCCTGATCACCGGCGCCAATCGCGGCCTCGGCCTGGAATTCGCCCGCCAGTACGCAGCCGACGGCTGGCGCGTCCTGGCCACCGTGCGCGACCCCCTGAAGGGCAAGGCCGCCTCCGACGCCGGCGCCGAGGTCTATGTCTGCGACGTGTCCGACCCGGGGGGCGTGGCGCGGCTGGCCGGATCGCTGGCCGGCGTTCCCATCGACGTCCTGCTCAACAACGCCGGCGTCTACGGCGACAGCCAGGCCTTCGGCTCGGTCGACCCCGACGAATTCCTGCGGGTGATGCGCATCAACGCCCTGGCGCCGCTGAAACTTGCCGAGGCCTTCGCTGGCCAGTTGGCGGGGCGGAAGGTCATCGCCTCGGTGTCGTCCAAGATGGGCTCCATCGCCGACAACACCTCGGGCGGCTTCTACGCCTACCGAGCCAGCAAGGCGGCGCTGGACATGATCACCAAGAGCCTGGCCCTCGACCTCGCCGGCCAGGGCATCACCGTGGTCGCGCTCAGCCCCGGCTGGGTGCGCACCGACATGGGCGGCCCGTCGGCGCCGCTGGACGCCGCCACCGCCGTGGCCGGCATGAAGCGGGTGCTCGACGGCCTCGGGCCGGACGACTCCGGTCGGTTCCTGCATTACGACGGCAGCGAGGTGCCGTGGTGACGGTCGCGCCCATCACCTTTCACTTCGACTTCTCGTCCCCCTACGGCTACTTCGCCAGCCTGGAGATCGACGTGCTGGCGGCGCGGTTCGGGCGGCGGGTGGCGTGGAAGCCGATCCTGCTGGGGCCGGCGTTCAAGGCCTCGGGCAACCAGGCGCTGATCGAGCAGCCGCTCAAGGGCGCCTACAGCCGCCACGACTGGGACCGCGTGGCGCGGCTGCGGGGCTACCCCTACCGCTTCCCCTCGCGCTTCCCGGTGGCGACCCTGGCCGCCGCGCGGGCGTTCTGGTGGCTGGAAGGCCGCGACGGAGACCTGGCCAAGCGATTCGCCGGGGCGGTCTTCCATGCCTATTTCGCCGAGGACGTCGACATCACCCCGGCCGAGGCGGTGGCGCGGGTGGGCGAGGGGATCGGCATCCCGGCCGCCGAGCTGCTGGCGGCGGTCGAGAACCCGGAGTGGAAGGGGAAATGCCGCGACGAGACCGACGCGGCCATCGCCGCAGGCGTGTTCGGCTCACCCTTCGTCACCGTGGACGGAGAGCCGTTCTGGGGCTGGGACCGCCTGCCGATGGTGGCGGAGTGGCTGGAGCGCGGCGGCCGGTGATCAGGCCTGGGCGCGCTCCAGCGGCATCAGCACGTCGATGCGCAGGCGCCGCAACTCGCCGCTCGACCCGTTCTCGCGGACGATCAGCATGCCCTGGAGTTCCGGATGGGGCTGCATCAGTCTGGCATTGATGTTGTCGTCGAAGGCGTCCCTGGCACCAAGCGTGCCATCCTGCGACTGGTCGGCCATCACCACCACGCGGGGGGCGTCGGGATCGGCCAGCTGTTGGTTGAGGGACGGGTCGGCCCGGGTCACGGCGACCCGCTGGACCGAGGCGCTGTCGATGCGGTCCCTGAGGATCTCGATGGACAGGTCCTGGACGAACAGGGTGGGGACCTCGTTCTCGGCCGCCGCCCGCATGACGATCTCGGGCACCGGCGGCCGCGCGATGGCGTAATCCACCGATGCGCGCGCGGCCAGGACCGACCGCAGCTTGGGAGCTTCCTCGGGCGGCACGCCCATGGCCTCGATCAGCCAGCCCAGGTCCACCATGACCCGGTCGAAGGCGCCCTTGACCTTGCGGGCGGCATCTTCCTCGGCCGGATCCTTGTTGGTGTCGGCGCGTGCGGCTTCGGTGGTGCGGGTCTCGAGAAGGTGTTTGAGGAAGGCCTCGGCTACCGTCTGGGACTCGTTCATCTCTTCCATGCGCTTGCGCGCTTCCGACGACAGCCGCACGGAATCCGCGACCGACAGCTCTTGCTGCCGGGCCGCCGGCTCGTGCTGGCCGTGCCGTAACTGCTGGATGGAGCTTTCAACCGACCGGGGAATGCCGGTGAGATCAATGCTGGCCATGGCCCTCACCCTTCTCGTGAGTTTGCCGCGAATTGGCGAATCGTTCTGATATTCCTTGATACCACATTCAAGCAGCGCGCCACAAGGTGGATGGCCGCCCCGGCACGAAACGCATTGATGCGATGGGGGCAAATCCCTATCGTATCGCGTTCGCAGGACCGCCTGCACCACGACGCAAAATCCGGGAGGTTTCGTTGCCCCTGATCATCGACCTGAAGCCGGGAGAGAAGGTCATCATCAACGGCTCGGTCATCGAGAACGCCGGCTCCAGCACCAAGCTTCGCATCCACAACCAGTCGAACATTCTCAAGCAGAAGGAGATCATGACCGAGGCCGAGGCGACCACGCCCGCCTCGCGCGTCTACTTCTGTCTGCAGTGTGCCTACATCTTCCCGGAAGAGCGGGACAAATACGTGGAGCTCTTCACGAACTACCTGCGGCAGTACGTCGAGGCCTGCCCGTCGGCCGCCCCCATCGTCGATGAAATGGTCGAGGAAGTGGCTGGAGAGAACTACTACAAGGGCATCCGGCTGGCGCGGAAGCTTCTCAAGCACGAGGGCAAGCTGTTCGCCCATATGCGTGGAGAGGACGTCGACGACGATTGAGGAGCGGTGGAACCGCCCCTCTCCTCGTCACCTCAGGTAATCCATCAGGCTCTGCTCGCGCACCTTGGCCAGGGCTTGGTAGCCGGCCTCCAGCGCCCGCTGGTCGTCCAGCAACAGGGCGATGGCCTCGGTCATGTTGACGTTTTCCATGTCGATGATGCGTTTGTCGAGGAAGCCGACGAAGCTCTGGTGCTTCTCGTTCTTCGACTTGATGATGTTCTGTGTCACGCCGATCTGGGAGTGCAGCGACTGAAGGTCGCTGGTTTCCTCGGTGCCGAACGGAGGCGAACTGGACGCCGGCGACTCGATGGCGTCGTTGAGGAGCCAGCGCGCCTGATCGACCCGCTCCATGTTGTTGTCCAGTCCCCCGGCGGTGCCGAACTGACCCTGGGCGATCAGGTACATGGCGCGGATGGCCTTCTCGAATGCCGGGTCCGACGCGTAGATGCCCACATCGACCTCACGGTTGTCGTCAACGCGGTGCTTCAGCCCGATGGTGTCGCCGCGATACCAGGATTCCGAGGTGAAGGTCGCCGAGGTGGTCTGGAAACTGGCGCTGCCGACGCCGACGCGGGTGACCGCCATGGTGGTGCCGTCGTTGCTGATCACCTTGTAGGTGCCGTCGTTCTCCGCCGACCCGTCGCCGTCGATGTCTTCGGAGCCGGTCAGCGTGAAGGTCATCCCCGCCGTCAGGCCGGCGAGCGAGCCGCCAGTGGTGGCGGTGAAGGTGATCTGGTCGGAACTGTTCGACGAGATGGCCAACGATCCGTAGGCGCCCGGCGCCACCGTGACACCCGGCGGCACCGAAGCCAGCGTGCCGGCGGTCTCGGCGGTATTCGCCACCGCGAAGTCCAGCGAGGCGCTGGTGATGGTGATGCTGGTGTTGGTGGCGTCCTTGGCCGCCACGGTGTAGACGCCGTCGTTGCCCGTGGTGCCGGCGACGCGGAAGACCGTGCCCACCGGCAGATTGGCGAAAGCGCCCGCGGTGGCCGCGGTGATGGTGTCGCCATCCGGCGAGAAGGTCAGCGCGCCCGTCTTTGTGTTGTCGAACACCAGCGTGCCGTCGTCGCTGGTGACGGTGGCGCTGGCGGCGACCTCGGACGTGAACCGGGCGAAGCTCAGGGTGGTTCCGGTGCTGTCCACCGACTTGACGTTGAGGGTTCGCGACGGCACCACTCCGCCGATGGTCAACTGGCTGCCGGCATGGACGTCCGAGAAAGCACCGGCGTTGGCCGCGCTCAGGGTCCCGGTGGCCGGATTGAAGGTGACCTCGCCGGTCTGGTCACGGTTGAGCGACACCTCCTGAAGGGCGGCCGCGCGGGTGGTCGGCGTCTTGATGGTTTCGCCGTCGAAGATGGACTGGAATTCCGACAGCGACGAGGCGGGGAGTTTCACGGGCGAGGTTGAAACCCGTCCCCCCGAGAAGATGTATTGGCCGTCCACCGTGGTCGACAGATAGGAATGCATCTCGACCAGCGCTTCCCAGGCGTATTTCTGGATCTCGTCGATGAAGCCCTTTTCGGTGGGCATGTTGCGGGCGAAGGTGTCGAGGCGGTCGCGGAGATCGGTGATGTTCTTCCGTGCAGCCTCGATGGACGTGGACGCGGCGTCCAGCTTGGTGCCGGCCATGATGTTGTTCTGCAGGAAGCGGTTGGCCGTCGCCTTCTGGTTCTCGAAGTTGAGCAGGCGGTTGACGTCCCGCGAAATGCCGGAATAGACCAGCGATTTCTTCTCGGACGTGACCTGGAGCTGTTCCTTCTGCACACGTTCCTGCACCGCCAGGATGCGGGAGATGTACATTTGGTTGGCGCCTCGGCGAGGGTGATCACCGCCTTGCAGGAGATGCTGGAAACCCTCACCAGCATCATCCGTTAACGGAGGCCGGCCATGACCCGCATCGGCACA
>JBFMHS010000087.1:0-42671 GCA_040751765.1 Pseudomonadota bacterium
GTCCTCGGTGAAGCGCTGGATCACTTCCAGCACCGCCTCGCGATTGTTGAGGAAGATGTCGCGCCACATGATGGGGTCGGACGCCGCGATGCGGGTGAAGTCGCGGAAGCCCGAGGCCGAGAACTTGATGACCTCCTGCTGGAGATGGCCCTCCAGGTCGTTGGCGGTGCCGACGATGGTGTAGGCGATCAGGTGCGGCAGGTGCGAGGTAATGGCCAGCACGCGGTCGTGGTGGTGCGGGTCCATGACCTCGACCATGGAGCCCACCCGGGTCCACGCCTCGGCCACCTTGTCGACCGCCCCCTGGTCGGTGCCGGGCAGTGGCGTCAGGATGCACCAGCGGCCCTCGAACAGTTCGGCGAAGCCGTTCTCGGGGCCGGAATGCTCGGTGCCGGCGATGGGGTGGCCGGGGACGAAATGCACGCCCTCGGGCAGGAACGGGGTCAGGTCGCGCAGCACCGCAAGCTTCACCGAGCCGACGTCGGTGACGATGGCGCCGGGCGACAGATGCGGGCCGATGGCGCGGCCGACGCCTTCCACCGCGCCCACCGGGGTGCCCACCACCACCAACGCCGCGCCCGGGACCACCTCGGCGGGATCGGCGGAGACGGCGTCCACCACCCCCAGCCGCAGCGCCGTCGCGCGGGCCTGCTCGCACACGTCCAGCGCCACGATGCGGCCGGCCAGCCCGTGCTTGCGCATGGCGCGCGCCAGCGAGCTGTTGATCAGGCCGATGCCGACGAAGCAGACTGTGTCGAACAGGGCGGTCATGCCTCTACTTTCCTTGGGCGACGAATTCACCCAGCGCGGCGACCACCATCTGGTTCTCCTCGCCGGTGCCGATGGTGATGCGCAGCCAGTCGCCCAGGCCGTAGCCGCCCATGGCGCGGACGATCAGGCCCTTGGCACGCAGGAACTCGTCGGCGGCCCTGGCGTCGGCGAAGCGGACCAGGATGAAGTTGCACACGCTGGGCGTGGCCTCCAGGCCCAGCTTGCGCATCTCGGCCAGCATCCAGGCCAGCCAGTAGTCGTTGTGCTCGCGGCACAGGTTCATGAACCCGGTATCCTCCAGCGCGGCCAGGCCGGCGGCCAGGGCGGGGGAGGCGACGTTGAAGGGATTGCGCACCCGGTTCAGCACGTCGGCGATGGCGGCCGGGCAGTAGGCCCAGCCCAGGCGCAGGCCGCCCAGCGCGAAAATCTTCGAGAAGGTGCGGCACATCACCGTGTTGGGAGTGGAATCCACCAGCTCGATGCCGGCCGAGTAGTCGTTCTTCGACACGAACTCGGCATAGGCGGCGTCGATGACCAGCAGGATGTCGTCGCGCAGGCCGGCGCGCAGGCGCCTCACCTCGTCGGCCGGCAGGTAGGTGCCGGTGGGGTTGTTGGGGTTGGCCAGGAATACGATGCGGGTGCGCGGGGTGACGGCGGCCAGCAGGTTGTCGACGCTGGCGGTCAGGTCCACCTCGGGGGCGGTCACCGGGGTGGCGCCGCAGGCCTTGGCGGCGATGGCGTACATCAGGAAGCCGTGGGCCGAGTACAGCACCTCGTCTCCCGGCCCCGCATAGGCGCGGCACAGGATGCCCAGCAGCTCGTCCGAACCGGCGCCGCAGACGATGCGCTCGGCATCGACGCCCCAGCGCGCCGCCAAAGCCTTGCGCAGCCGGGTGGCACCGCCGTCGGGATAGCGGTGCATCTCCCCGGCCATGGCCTTGAACGCCTCGACGGCCTTGGGGCTGGGACCCAGCGCGCCCTCGTTGGAGGACAGCTTGATCACCCGGGCCTGGCCTTCGAGGGCGGATTCACCGCCCACATAGGGCTTGATGTCCATGATGCCGGGGCGGGGCGTGGGAGCGGTCACGGGTCGAATCTCCGATGGAAGACGTCAGGGCTGAAGCGGGACGGCATAGCCGCCGATGACGCGGGTCTGGTGCACGGGGTCGCCGCCGGCGGCCAACTGGGCCAGGCGGGCGTCGTCGGCGGTCAGGTGGCCCTCCACCTCGACCAGGTGCAGCCAGAAGGTTTCGGCGCGGTGGGTGGCGACCTGGACGGTGGCCTCCAGTCCGGCGGCGGCCAGCAGCGCCCGCATGCGGTCGCGGCTGATGTCGGGCTCGCTCTCGATGGCGACCAGGGTGCGGTCGTCGCCGGTGGCGTCGTGGGGGCGGCAGGCGATGACCAGCGCCTCCAGCGGCTCGGGGCGGTCCGAGGCCAGGAATGGCAGCCGCGCCACCACGCGCGGCAGGTTCTCGGCGTCCGAGGTCAGCGACAGCCACCACGGCTCGGCCTCGCTGGCGGCCGGGACCGGCACCACGCCTACCGAGGCCTGGCCGTCGGCGACCAGCCGCACCACCTGGCCGGGCGATAGCTGCACCGTCATGGGCCAGGACACACCGAAATGGTTGCGCGCCAGCTCGATATAGCCGGCACCGCGCTCGGGCTGGTAGCAGGCGATGGAGAAGGGGCGTTGCAGGCCGACCAGGGCGCCCATCACCTCGCGCCAGATGCGCACCAGGGCCGCCACGGGGAAGGGGCCGGAGTGGCGGGCGGCAAGGCGGCGGACGACAGTGGCCTCGCGGCCGGGGCGCAGGGCGACGCCGTCCTCTGCCTTGGCCGCGGCGATGCGCTCGACCAGCGCGGCGCGCTCCATGATCAGGTCGTGGATGCGGTCGTCGATGCGGTCGATATCGCGGCGCAGGCGGTCGAGGGAAGGATCGTCCTGGGTCATGGCTGGTCTGTGCTCGTTCAAAGCCGGATAGGTGTAGTGCGTGTACCGCCCGAAATCAAAGAAAACGTTGACAGTCCCCGCGCGCGCCCATAGCTAATCGTGTCCTTTTGTCCACTGGGCATGCCGCCGCGCCATGACCGTTCACGAGCCTCCCGGCCTTTCATCGCAGCACGATCCGCGCGGCCATGTGGTCGAGCTGGGGCTCGACCGGCCGATCCGCCTGGATTGCGGGGTCGAGATGGGGCCGGTCACCGTGGCCTACCAGACCTACGGCCGGCTCAACGCCGACAAGTCCAACGCCATCCTGATCTGCCACGCCCTGACCGGCGACCACTACGTGGCCGACCCCAACCCGGTCACCGGCAAGCCGGGCTGGTGGGAGGATCTGGTCGGCCCGGGCAAGGTGTTCGACACCGACCGCTACTTTTTGATCTGCTCCAACGTGCTGGGCGGGTGCATGGGCACCACCGGCCCCAAGGAGATCAACCCCGCCACAGGCAAGGCCTGGGGGCAGTCGTTCCCGGTCATCACCATCGGCGACATGGTGCAGGTGCAGGCGCGGCTGGTGGACCACCTGGGCATTGACCAACTGTTCTGCGTGGTCGGCGGCTCCATGGGCGGCATGCAGGTTCTGGAATGGTGCGCCAGCTTCCCCGAGCGGGTGTTCTCGGCCATCCCCATCGCCACCGCCGCCCGCCATTCGGCCCAGAACATCGCCTTCAACGAGGTCGGCCGCCAGGCGATCATCGCCGATCCCGACTGGTGCGACGGCACGTACCTGGAGCACGGCAAGCGGCCCCATCGTGGCCTGGCGGTGGCGCGCATGGCAGCGCACATCACCTATCTGTCGGAGCCGGCGCTGCACCGCAAGTTCGGCCGCAACCTCCAGGACCGCGACGTGGTGTCCTACGGCTTCGGCCCCGACTTCCAGGTGGAGAGCTATCTGCGCCACCAGGGTTCGACCTTCGTCGACCGCTTCGACGCCAATTCCTATCTCTACATCACCCGCGCCATGGACTATTTCGACTTGGCGGCCGAGAACGGTGGCGTGCTGGCCAATGCCTTCAAGGGCACCAAGACCCGCTTCTGCGTGGTGTCGTTCTCGTCGGACTGGCTGTTCCCCACCTCGGAAAGCCGCGCCGTGGTCCACGCGCTGAACGCGGTGGCGGCCAATGTCAGCTTCGTCGAGATCCAGTCCGACAAGGGCCATGACGCCTTCCTGCTGGACGAGCCGGAGTTCCACGCCACCCTGACCGGCTTCCTGGAAGGGGCGGCCGAGCATCGCGGGCTGCCCCGGAGGATGCCGGCATGATGATGACGGTGGCCAACGGCAATCTCCGCGTCGACCTCAAGCTGATCGCCGACATGGTCGAGCCGGGCTCGCGCGTGCTGGACGTCGGCTGCGGCGACGGCATGCTGCTGGCCTGGCTGGGCAAGCACAAGAACGTCGACGGGCGCGGCATTGAACTGAGCATGGCCGGGGTGTCTGCGGCGGTGTCGCAGGGGCTGTCGGTGATCCAGGGCGACGCCGACACCGACCTCAAGGACTATCCGGCCGACGCCTTCGACACCGTCATCCTCAGCCAGACGCTCCAGGCCACCTACGCGCCCAAGACGGTGCTGGAAAACATGCTGCGCATCGGGCGCCGCGCGATCGTGTCCTTCCCCAATTTCGGCCACTGGCGGGTGCGCCTCGACTTGGCGCTGTCGGGCCGCATGCCGGTCACCGACACCCTGGCCTTCGAGTGGTACGACACCCCCAACATCCACTTCTGCACCATCCGCGACTTCCTGATCCTGTGCCGCGACCTGGGCATCCGCGTCGATCGCGGCATCGCGCTGGACCGCGACGGCGGCGTGCTGCCCTACGACGGCACCGGCTGGCTGGCGAACCTGCTGGCGGCGCAGGGGGTGTTCGTGTTGAGCCGTAGGTAAGGGCTTAGGGGGCCACCCTCGGAAACCCCTGCGCCACCGGCACGTAGGCCCGGCGGCGGGCCTTGCCGGCGCGCAGGGACGGGGCGGCGTAGATCTGCTTGGTGGCCTCGACGATGTTGACGCCGGCGAAGGTCTCGAACCAGCGGCGGCCCAGTTCCTCGATGGCCGGGGCGGAGCGAATCAGCAGGCGCGAACTGGTGGGCGGGACGAACAGGGCGCCGGTGGTCGAGACGGGCGTGAACATGTTGTCGCGCAGCAGGCGGGCCAACTGGCCGGTGGTGTAGGGGCGGCCGTTGCCGAAGGGCGTGCGCTCCAGCCGCGCCCAGATGCCGCGCCGGTTGGGGACCACCACCACCAGGCGGCCGCCATCGGCCATCACCCGCCAGATCTCGCGCATCATGCCGCGCACCTGCTCGGTGGACTCCAGGGCGTGGACCAGCAGGATGCGGTCCATGCAGCGGTCGGGCAGCGGCAGGTCGGCCTCGTCGGCCAGGGTGGTCAGGCCCGGCCCCTCGGGCGGCCACGGCAGCACGCCCTGGCTGGCCGGCATGACGGCCAAGGTGCGCTCGGATTCGGCCATGAACGGGCGCAGGAACGGCGTGGCGAAGCCCAGGCCCAGCACCCGCAGCCCCGACACGTCGGGCCACATCTGGCGCAGCTGACGACGGATCACCCGCCGCGCCATCTGGCCCAGGCTGGTGTCGTAGAAGTCGCGCAGGTCGACGACGTCGGTCCACATCGCCGGGAAGCTCGGTATGGTCACGGTCCGTCCTCGGGGTCCTTCGCCCGGACTATAGCAGACTCACTCGCCCTGGGTCAGCAGCAGCCCCCGCTCGCGCGCCACGTGGTGGGTGTGCAGGAACAGGGCGGCCGTGCCCAGGATATAGAGTGCGTTCAGCGCCACCGCCCCGGTCAGCAGCGACAGGTCGAAGCCGTCGCCGAACATGAGCGAGCGCATGCCCTCGAAGACATAGGCCGGCGGCAGCGCCCATGCCACCGTCTGCAACCAGTCGGGCAAGGCCGAAACCGGGTAGTAGATGCAGGCCAGCGGCGCCACCGCGAACACCATCACCCAGGCCAGGCTCTCGGCGCCCAGGCCGAAGCGCAGCACCAGCGCCGACACCCCCAGGCCGATGGCCCAGCCGGTGATCATCAGGTTGGCCCAGAAGGCGACCAGCGGCAGCCCCAGCTCGAAGATCGAGAACCCATAGAGCGGGATCGCCAGCACCGCCGCCGGCACCACCCCGATCATGGTGCGGACGAAGCTCATGGTCAGCATGGCCGCCACCAGCTCGTGCGGTCTCAGCGGGCTGACCGACAGGTGGCCCAGGTTGCGCGACCACATCTCCTCCATGAAGGACAGCGACACGCCCAGATTGCCCCGGAACATCACGTCCCAAAGGATCACCGCCCCGATCAGCACTCCGGCGGCCTGGGCCACCCAGGCAGAATGTTGCATGAAGAACTGGCTGGTGAAGCCCCACACCACCATGTTGACCGCTGGCCAATAGGCCATCTCAAGCACCCGCGGCCACGAGCCGCGCAGGATGTAGAGATGGCGCAGCACCATGGCGCCGACGCGGCGCAGCGAGGGGGTCATTGCGCCGCCTCCTTGTCGGCGCGGCGGCGGTCGCGGGCGATGTCCAGGAACACTTCCTCCATGGTCGCCCGGCCATAGCGGCCGATCAGCTCGGCCGGCGCCCCCTGGTCGACCACCTTGCCGGCCTTCATCATCAGCACCTGGTCGCACATGCGCTCCACCTCCTGCATGTTGTGCGAGGCCAGCAGAATGGTGGCGCCGGTGCGGCGTCGGTAGGACTCGAAATAGCCGCGCACCCAGTCGGCGGTGTCGGGGTCCAGCGAGGCGGTGGGTTCGTCGAGCAGCAGCAGCTCGGGCTGGTTGAGCAGCGCCTTGGCCAGGCCGAGCCGGGTCTTCTGGCCAGCCGACAGCCGTCCCGACGGGCGGTCTAGATAGGCGGTGAGCTCCAGCTCCTCGGCCAGGGCGCGGATGCGGCCTTTGACGTCGGCGATGCCGTAGAGGTGGCCGTAGACGGTCAGGTTCTCGGCCACCGTCAGGCGCAGCGGCAGCTCCACGTAGGGGCTGGAAAAATTGACCCGCGGCAGCACCCGGTAGCGGTGCGCCACCATGTCCTCGCCCAGCACCCGCACGGTACCCGAGGTCGGCAGCAAGAGGCCCAGCAGCATGGAGATGGTGGTGGTCTTGCCTGCGCCGTTGCCGCCCAGCATTGCGGTGACCGAGCCGGAGGCGACGGTGAAGCTGATGCCGTCGACCGCCATCACCGGGCCGAAGCACTTGCGAAGGTCCTCGACCTGGATAGCGGGGGGGATGGCGGGGTGGTCCATCGCCTGGATATAAGGCGCCGCGCGGCGCCGCGCCAGACTAGACCCGGCGCCGGGCGATGCCGCGCCGGCGGGTGTCGTTGAGCAGGGTGGTCTCTACGTGGCGGCCCTGGAACAGGGTGATGCCGGCCGAGTGCCCGTATTCGATGGCCGAGGGGGTGTCGCAGCGGCACAGGATGATGCGGGTGACGCCGATGCGCTTCAGCGCGTCGGTCTTCTTCTCCTTCTCCTCGGCCAGCGAGGGATCCCACACCAGCTTGATCAGGTCGGCGCCCAGCCGCTCCCGGTCCACGAAGGGCAGCTGGGAATAGGTCAGGCCGTCGATGCAGATGCGGTAGCCGCGGTCGTGGGCGAAGTCGCGGGCGAACAGATAGGCACCCAGGTCGGCGAAGATGTCCACCTTCTGCAGCTCCAGCACGATGGTGCCGCGCATGCCGGCCTTGACGTTGTCGTCGAACACCAGGAATTCCGGCGACAGGATGGTGGAGACGTTGAGGTTGATGCTGATGTCGCCTTCCAGGGTGCGGTCGTCGTGCTTGTTGAGCAGCGACAGCACGCGCCGGTCCAGCGTCTCGGTCAACTGCTGGAACAGCCACGGGCTGGAGTTCATGTTGACGCTGGGCATCAGCGTCTGGCGCAGGTCGGCGATGGAGATGAACAGCTCGTGGAACACCGGCTGCGGCGGCGCCTTGCCGACGATGGCGCACACCGCCTGGCGGCGCATCAGGTTGGCGAGGTCGGCCTGGCCCAGGGCGTTCTCGACCCGCGCCAGCAGCTCGGGGGTGAAGGGCGAGCCCTTGGGCCTCTGCTGGGCACGGAATTCCATGCCGGCGCGCTCCTGCTCGGCCTGGCGGCGCGCCTGCTCCTCCTGGACCATCTTCTGGCTCAGCGTCAGCAGGACCTCGTATTCGCGCTCGAGATCGTACCAAGTGCAGAAGGTGCCCATGCGGCCCTGGGCGTCCTCGATGACCAGCGGGTCGTCCGAGAACAGGAAGCGCAGCTTGACGATGCTGGATTCGACTTCCTCCTGGGCGGTCGCCTTGTAGATGACCATCAGGTCCGAGTTGCCCAGGGGGAACACCTGGGCCTGCATCATCTTCACCAGCCCCTCGAAGGTGTTGGCGGCGATGCGCATGTGGTGGTCGCGGCGGTTGGTCGCCAGCAGGCCCGACAGGTGGATGTGGGCCGCCCGGCGGTCCTTGCGGTGGCGCTCCAGCCGGTGCAGGTAATCCAGCAGCAGGCTTTCCTGGGAGGCGGTGCGGGCGGGAGGCGGAGAGTTCAGCATGGTCTATTTCAGCGCCTTCAGCGGCGGGAAGGCGTCGAGCATGTCGAAATTGCCGCATTCGGCGCGGGTGCGGCCCGAGATCACCCCATGGCGCTGGGTGCACTGCGCCAGGGTGCACACCGACGACTTGTCGCACTGGGCCATGGTGACCGCCGAAATCATGGAATCCAGGAAGCGGCCCTGGTAGTGGCGGATGCCTTGGGCCAGCCCCCACGAGATGGCGGTCTCGGAATCGCAGCGGGCCAGGATCACGTTTTGGAAACCCACCGGCGCCAATGCCTGCTGGAGTTCGGCGGTCTGGACGTCGTCGGCCATGTCCGGGCTCCAGTTCACCTTGACGAAGTCGGTCTGGTACAGCTCGGCGTCCATGAACTGCAACGTGATGGGGCTCATGCCGTCCAGCACGGTGGTGTGGCCGCGCCGCTTCAGATGGTCGCGGGCTCGGAAGAAGCCTTCCAGGTTGTTGAAGATGTCGATCAGCTGGAACTCGACTACCAGGTCGGCCTTGCCGTGGATGGCCTGCTCGAACTGCTGGAACACCGGCGTTTCGATGGTCGCCATGTTCAGGTTCAGCGAGAAGGCGGTGGGCATCTTGCGGAAGCCGGCGTCCTGGAGCGCCGCCAGCACGCGCAGGTCCAGCACCTGCGACAGGTGCTGGAACAGCCAGCGGTTGGCCAGGATGTTCACGTCCGGGGCCAGCGCCTTCTGCAGGTCGGCGATGGACATGAAGAATTCCTGGAACGCCACCTCGGCGGCCATCTTCTGGGTGATGCGGATGCAGGGCTGGCGGCGGACGACGCCGGCGATATCGGTGGCACCGATACGCTCGAGCACCCGGGTCAGGTTGTTGGCGTCCAGCGGCTGGACCTGGGGGGCGGCGCGCTGGTCGGCGATGCGCTTCTTGGCCTCCTGGACCAGCTGGCCGCACAGGGCGAAGAAGGCGTCGTACTCGGATTCCAGGTCGTAATAGGTGACGAAGCGGTCCTCGCCGTCCGCCGATTCGGTATAGGTAAGCGGGTCCTTTGAGAACAGCGCGCGGAGCTTGTAGACGATGGCGTCGAGGTCGGCCAGCCGCGCGTCCTTGCAGATCAGGATGATGTCCGAGCTGGTCAGCAGGAACATCTGGCCGCGATACATGTCGACCATCTGCTCGAAGATGCGGAAGGCGATGCGGATCTTCGCCTCTTCGCGGTTGGGCGGCAGCAGTCGCGACAGGTGCAGGTGCAGGGCGATGCGCCCCTCGCGGATGCGGCCCACACGTTCGGCGGCGTCGAAGAGCAGGCTCTCCGGCGTCACGACTTCCTGCTGGCGTCCTCCGAAAGCGGTGGCGTTCATCCTCTCCCCGCGCTCGCCCCTTTCCGGGCGTTGTTCTCGGCCCTCGAAACAGGCAGAGTCGATGCAGAGCATGAAAATACATCCTGACCCCTGGACAGCCTAGAAGGAAATGCATCCGCCGCCCGCCCTTCCCCTCCAGGCCGTGGCCCGGGTCCCCGAGGGGACCCGCGTCTACGCCGTGGGTGACGTCCATGGGCGTGCCGACCTGCTGGAGCGGATGCTCGCCGATATCGGTGCCGACGCGCGGGCGCGGCCGGCCGGGCGGGTGGTGGTGGTGTTCCTGGGCGACTACGTGGATCGGGGGCCGGACTCGCGCCAGGTGGTGGAGCGCCTGATGGCGGGACCGGGGGGGAATCTGGCCGGGGCCGAGTGGGTGTGCCTGAAGGGCAACCACGAGGAGTACATGTTGCGCTTCCTGACCGAAACCTCGGTCGGGCCGGCCTGGTGCCTCAACGGCGGGCTGGCGACGGTGCGCTCCTACGCCGGCTCGCTGCCCGAGGGCGCCGAGGCGGACATGCCCGGCCTCCAGCTGGCATTCGGGCGGGCGCTTCCGCCGGCGCATCTGCGCTTCCTGTCGCGGCTGCCGCTGATCCATGTGGAAGGCGACTACGCCTTCGTTCATGCCGGCATCCGGCCCGGGGTTGCGCTGGCCGACCAGGATCCGGCCGACCTGCTGTGGATCCGCGATGACTTCCTGTTCGAGGCGGGGGGATTCGAGAAGGTGGTGGTGCATGGCCACACCCCCACGGCCATCCCCGAGGTGCGCCCCAACCGCATCGGCGTCGACACCGGCGCCTACCGCTCCGGCCGTCTGACCGCGCTGGTGCTGGAAGGCGGTGACAGAAGCTTCATCGTGGCTGGCTGACCTCCCCCCCCCTTTTGTCTTGCAACCCCGCCGCCGTTGCGGTAGCCCGATGCCACCGGACTGGGTATGGCCAAGGTGCAAGGATGACGGAGATTTCCGCGCTCGTCGAACGGGTCGAAACGCTCAAGGGCACGCCGGTGCTGTGCGTCGGCGACGCCATGCTCGACCGGTTCGTCTACGGCTCGGTCGACCGCGTCTCGCCCGAGGCGCCGATTCCGGTGCTGCTGGTCGAGCACGAGGCGGCCATGCTGGGCGGCGCCGGCAACGTGGTGCGCAATCTGGTCGCCCTGGGCGCCGCGCCGGCCTTTGTGTCGGTGGTCGGCGACGACGCCGCCGGGCGCGAGATCACCCGCCTGGTCGGCGAGCATTGTGAGATCGATCCCTGCATCGTGGTCGAGCCCGGCCGCCAGACCACCATCAAAACCCGCTTCTTCGCGTCGTCTCAGCAGCTGCTGCGCTCCGACCGCGAGACCCGCGCCGCCCTGTCCAAGGCCATGCGGGACCAGATCCTCACCCGCGCCGACCGGCTGATCGCGGCGGTGACGGCGGTGGTGCTGTCGGATTACGGCAAGGGCGTGCTGGCGCCGCCGGTGGCCGGCGAGCTGATCGCCCGCGCCCGGGCCCAGGGCAAGCCGGTCATCGTCGATCCCAAGGGCACCGACTACACCCGCTATCGCGGCGCCACGCTGCTGACCCCCAACCGCAAGGAACTGGCCGAGGCCACCAAGATGCCGGTGGACAGCGACGACGCCATCGTCGCCGCCGCCCGCCACCTGATCGACACCTGCGAGGTCGAGTCGGTGCTGGTCACCCGCAGCCAGGACGGCATGACGCTGGTCACCGGGACGGGAGAGGTCCACCACCTGCCGGCCGAGGCCCGCGAGGTATTCGACGTCTCGGGCGCCGGCGACACCGTCATCGCCACCCTGGCCGCCGCCATCGGCGCCGGCGCCTCGCTGCTGGACGCCGCCCGCATCGCCAACGTCGCCGCCGGCATCGTGGTCGCCAAGGTGGGCACGGCGGTCGCCTACGCCTCCGAGCTTGTATCGGCGCTGCATCATGACGATCTGGTCAGTGGCGAGGCCAAGATCCGTCCCCTGGAAGGGGCCGCCGAGGTGGTCGAGCGCTGGCGGCGCAAGGGCCTGAAGGTGGGCTTCACCAACGGCTGCTTCGACCTGCTCCATCCGGGCCACGTGTCACTGCTCGGCCAGAGCAAGGCCGCCTGCGACCGCCTGGTGGTCGGGCTGAATTCGGATGCGTCGGTGGCGCGGCTGAAGGGCCCGGCCCGGCCGGTGCAGTCCGAGGCGGCACGGGCGACCGTGCTGTCGTCGCTGGCCACCGTCGATCTGGTGGTGATCTTCGCCGAGGACACCCCGCTCAGGGTGATCGAGGCCTTGAAGCCCGACGTCCTGGTCAAGGGCGCCGACTACACCGTCGACACCGTGGTGGGCGCCAAGGAGGTCATGGGTTGGGGCGGCAAGGTGGTGCTCGCCGAGCTGATCCAGGGCCAGAGCACCACCAACACCATCAAGAAGCTGACCAGCGCGTGAGGCCATGGCCGACTATCAACACCTGACCCAGCTGGGCCGCGCGGCGGCCATCCCCGCCTCTCCCGACGAGGCGGTGCTTGAGACCGTGCCCAATCCCCATCCGGGCACCACCTATCTGGTGCGCTTTTCCGCGCCGGAGTTCACCTCGCTGTGCCCGATCACCGGCCAGCCCGACTTCGCCCATCTGGTCATCGACTACGTCCCCGACGAGACCCTGGTCGAGTCCAAGTCGTTGAAGCTGTTCCTGGCCAGTTTCCGCAACCACGGCGCCTTCCACGAGGCCTGCACGGTGGGCATCGCCAAGCGGCTGGTCGACGCGCTGGAGCCGGTATGGCTGCGCATCGGTGGCTACTGGTATCCGCGCGGCGGCATCCCCATCGACGTGTTCTGGCAGTCGGGCACCCCGCCCGATGGCCTGTGGCTGCCCGACCAGGGGGTGCCGGGCTATCGCGGCAGGGGGTAAAGTATGTCTTCCCCAGCGGAGCGAGGGACCTCATCCCCGGCCGCCCGGGCGGACATCAAGGACGCCATCCGCCGAAAGGCCCTCGACCTCGGTTTCGACGTGGTCGGCTTCGCGCCGGCGGCGGGCGACCCGCGCTGGGGCGAGGACCTGGCCGCCTATCTCGCCGATGGGCGCCATGGCGAGATGGGGTGGATGGCCGAGACCGCCGGGCGCCGAGCCTCGCCCGCCGGGCTGTGGCCCGAGGTGCGCACGGTGGTGGTGCTGGGCACCAATTACGGCCCCGCCGGCGACCCGCTGGCGCTGCTGGGCCGGCCCGAGCGCGGCAATGTCAGCGTCTACGCCCGCAACAAGGACTACCACGACCTGGTCAAGCGGCGGCTGAAGGCGCTGGCACGGTGGATGGTCGAGACGTTCGGTGGCGACCTCAAGGTGTTCGTCGACACCGCGCCGGTGATGGAAAAGCCGTTGGGCGAGGCCGCCGGCATCGGCTGGCGCGGCCGTCACACCAATCTGGTGTCGCGGGAGTTCGGCTCGTGGCTGTTCCTGTCCGAGATCTTCACCACCCTGGAGATCGCTCCCGATCCGCCCCACGAAGGGTGCTGCGGCAGTTGTCGCGCCTGCCAAGACGCCTGCCCCACGGGCGCCATCGAGGGGCCGGGCCGGCTGGAGCCGCGTCGCTGCATCAGCTACCTGACCATCGAGCACAAGGGCCATATCCCGCGCCCGCTGCGGCCGCTGATCGGCAACCGCATCTACGGCTGCGACGATTGCCTGGCGGTGTGCCCGTGGAACAAGTTCGCCCGCGCCACCGCCGAGCCCGACTTCCTGCCCCGCGCCGAGCTTACCGCGCCGCGCCTGACCGACCTCGCCGCCCTCGACGACGCCGGATTCCGCGAGGTTTTCGCCGGCTCGCCGGTGAAGCGGGTGGGGCGCGACCGCTTCGTCCGCAACGTGCTGATCGCCATCGGCAACAGTGGCCGGCCGGAGCTGGCCGCCACCGCCATTGCCCGGCTGGATGACGCCAGCCCGGTGGTGCGCGGCGCGGCGGTGTGGGCGCTGGGGCGGCTCGATCCCGTCGCTGCGCTTGGCTTGCGGAATGGCAAGAGTAAGATGGAAGAGGACAGGGATGTGCGCGAGGAGTGGTTGTGCCTGCCGGAATGACGAAGGGGCGGCCGATCGGCCGCCCCTTCGTCAATGGTCCGGGTCGCGGGATGCGCCCTATTTCTCTTCCGACGCCAGCGCGCGGGCCAACTGGGACAGCGCTTCCTGGTGCTTCTCGTTGGAGATGCTGGAGAAGTTGCGGGCCAGTTCCAGGCACATGCGCTGTCGCGCGGTGAGGTCGGGGACGCGCTGGTTGTCCAGGCCCTCGAAGAAATAGCTGACCGGAACGCCAAGCACCTGGGCGATCTCGTACAGCCGGCCGGCCGAGATGCGGTTGATTCCGCGCTCGTATTTGTGGGCCTGCTGGTAGGTCACGCCGATGAGGTCGGCCATCTGCTGTTGGGACAGGCCCAGCATGATCCGGCGTTCACGGATGCGGGCGCCGACGTGGCGGTCGGTGTCGTTGGCGCGATTGGTCGGCCTCGCCGACTTGGGGTCGTTCTTTGGCGTCATGTTGTTCGGCTGAAGTTGACGGGTGTCTGCGAATTGGCGAGCGTTGTCCGCTGTATCAGGCATGGCTTGCTTTTCCCTGTGCATAGTCGGATTCCGGTCCCCAGGCAACTAAATAATCGGCAGCGCTAACAATGAAGGTCTTTGATTTCCAAAACCTAATAAGCACACCGCTAGTTATTCTGTTTATATTTCGAGCGTTGATGCGCAACCGGCGCGATCCACCCCAAGGAGTGAGCTCGTCGGTTCCTCAGGTTGCCGAAGCGGGAACGGTTACTTCACGTGGGGTATATGGACTGGACGCGCAGGTAATACCAGTGTGGACATCCGAAATCGGAAGGTGATCACACCGAGAGGTCCAGGGTTCTTCCGGAGGCCAGGCGGGGGAAGGGGGATAGCACCTCGACGTCGGGGCGCGGCCGGCCGGCGGCGCCGTCACGCCCATAAGCGGCGGCGGCATGCCGGAACGCCGAGGCGGGTGGATGGTCATCCTCGCCGGCCTGGGCGACGGCCTGGGCGAGGAAGCCGCTGTCCTGGCGGGCGGCGGTGACGCCGGCCGAAACGCGGCCGCCGTCCCCGGGGGCGGCGTCGCGGGGGCTGGGGGCGGGCTGGCGATCGGCCGGGCGCTTGGTCGCCGGGGCGTCGACGATGTCGAAGCGGGGCCGGACCGGGTCGGCGCGGCGGAGCGCGGCGGGCGCGGCCAAGGCGTCGGCGCGGGCATAGGCCCCCACCGCCCTGGCCTCCGTCGCCGCGATCTCCGACATGCTTTCCCCTGATCCCCATCGTTGCCGGCGCCCAGTCTAGACTCGCCCCGGCCGGGGAGTCGAGGGCGGTTGACCACGGTCAAAGATCGCGCGTTCCGGGTGGGCGATCCTCAGCCCGGCTGGGGAGGGGGCGACCATGAGCCACGACGACATGCGTGTGCGCTGGCGGGACTCGTTTTCGGTGGGGGATGCCCTGATCGATGCGCAGCACCGCGAATTCTTCGACGAGGTCAACCGGGTGTCCGAGGCGCTGGAGGGCGGCGAGGGACGCGAGGCGGTGATCGCCTTTTACCGCGTGTTCGTCGCCGGGCTCGACCGCCACTTCCGCGACGAGGAGGAGCTGTTGGCCCGCATCCGATTCCCCGACATCGACATCCACCGCTCCGAGCATCAGGCGCTGATGGCGGCGGTCACCGCCGTCGAGGGGCTGCTGGTGACCAGCCAGTCGGTCCACGAACTGCGCTTCATCGTCAAGCGGCTGTTCGCCGCCCTGGTCGAGCACCTGGTCAGCGAGGACATGCGCTACAAGTCGCACGTGCTGGCCGCACGCGGCTTGTGATACGGTCGCGGCATGGCCAGGTTCTCCGACGCGATCAGCGATGACCATGCTGCGTTCATGGCGGCGCAGCCCGTGTTCTTCGTCGCCACCGCCACGGCCGAGGGGCGGATCAATCTCAGCCCCAAGGGGCTGGACGGGACCTTCCGGGTGCTCGGGCCCAACCGCGTGGCATTCCTGAACCTGACCGGGAGCGGCAACGAAACCGCCGCCCATCTGCGCATCGATGACCGCATCACCCTGATGTTCTGCGCATTCTCCGGGGCGCCGAAAATCCTGCGCCTTTATGGTCGCGGTCGTGCCGTCCATGCCGGCGACGCCGGATGGGCGGATTTGGTGGGCCTGTTCGCCGACCTGCCCGGCAAGCGTCAGGTGATGGTCGTCGAGGTGGACAGTGTCAATTCGTCCTGCGGTTTCGGGGTTCCGCTGATGGAGCCGCGAGGGCAGCGGACGATGCTGCCGGACTGGGCCGGGGGCAAGGGGCCCGCCGGTATCCGCCGATACTGGCGGGATCGCAACGCCACCAGTTTCGACGGGCTGCCGACCGGCATCCCCGTTGACCCGTCCGCGGATTAGCGCAGGCTGGCCTCGATGTTGCCGCCGTCCACGGTCAGCGTGCAGGCGGTGGTCTTGGTGGCCTTGGCCAGGTAGACGAAGGCCTCGGCGACATCCGTCGCCGTGACCTCGCGGCCCAGCAGGTTTCCGGCCATGTATTCCTTCTCCGACACCCCGCGCGCCTTCGAGCGGCTGGCGATCATCTCGTCGGTCAGCAGGCCGGTGCGGATGCGGTCGGCGTTGACCGCGTTGGAGCGGATGCCGTCCTTGCCGTGGTCCAGCGCGTACTGCTTCATCAGGAACAGGGTCGCCGCCTTGGGCAGGCCGTAGGGGCCGAAATTCTTGCCCGGGTTCAGCGCCTGCTTCGAGGTGTTGAACAGCAGGCAGCCGCCGGTGCCCTGGGCCTTCATGACGCGCACGGCGTTCTGGGCCACCGTCTGATGGCCGAAGAAGTTCAGCTCGAAGCTGGTGCGCACGACCGCGTCGTCCACCTCGCCGATGGTCCCCTGCCAAGCGGCGCCGGCGTTGGACACCACGATGTCGATGCCGCCGAAGGCGGCGCAGACGTCATCGAAGGCGGCGCGCACGCTGGAGGGATCGGTGACGTCGCAGGCGAGGCCGATGGCCTTGCCGCCAATGTCCCTGGCGGTCTGGCGCGCGGCGCCCTCGTTGAGGTCGAGCACCGCCACCTCGCAGCCTTCCTTGGCGAACTGCCTGGCGATGGCGGCGCCGATGCCGGACCCGCCGCCGGTGACCACCGCCACCTGGCGGGCCAGCGGCTTTTCCGCGCCCTTGCCCAGCTTGGCCTGCTCCAGGCTCCAGTATTCGCAGTCGAACATGTCGGCTTCCGACACCGGCTGGTAGGTGCCGACGGCCTCGGCGTCGGTGACGCTTTCCACCGTGTTCTCGGCGATGTCCGAGGCAATGGCGGCATCCTTCTTCGATGCGCCGACGCCGAACAGCCCGACGCCCGGCACCAGCACCACCCGCGGCATGGGGTCGAGCTCGGTCTTGCGGGGCTCGGCGCGGGCGTTGTTGCGGGCGAAATAGTCGTGGTAGCGGGCCACATAGGCCTCCACCGCCGCCCGGGCGGCGTGGGCCCAGTCCTCCACCTTGCCGGCCTCGGGGGCGGGCAGCACCACCGGCCAGTTCTTGGTGCGGATGGTGTGGTCGGGGGTGACGACGCCGACCTGGCTGTAGCGCGACACCTCCTCGCCGTCGACGTAGTTGCGGATGGCGTCCGACGTGCGGAAGTCCAGCACCCACCGCTTGAAGGCGCCCTCGCCCTGGTCGATGGCCAGCAGACCGCGCACCACCGGGGCGATCTCGGCCACCGGGGCGGGCCGGCCGGGCAGGGCGGCGGCCTTGAACACCGGCTTGCGGTTCCGTTGCAGTCGCTCCTCGGCCTTGGTGACGAAGGCGATCATTCGCTCATAGGCCTCGCGGGCGGTCGCGCCGAAGGTGAAGATGCCGTGCTTGAGCAGGATCAGGCCCTCGACCTTGGGGTTCTGCTCGAAAACCTCGGCGGCCTTCTTGGCCAGGGCGAAGCCGGGCATGATGTAGGGCACGTAGCCCATGCGGTCGCCGTACAACTCGCGGCAGATGGCCTCGCCGTCGGGCTGGTCGGTCAGGCTGAGCACGGCGGTGGAATGGGTGTGGTCGATGAACTTGTGCGGCAGGAAGGCGTGCAGCAGCGTCTCCACCGACGGGTTGGGGCTGGTGGAATCGATCAGGTTGCCGCGCTGGAAATTGACCATGTCCTCGTCGGACAGCCGGTCCAGCCGGCGTAGCTTGACCAGGTTGTCCAGGCGCACGGCAGGCAAGCCGGCCGGCTCGATGTTGCCCATGTCCCAGCCCGATCCCTTGACGCACAGCACGTCCACGGGCTCGCCCAGCAGGTCCGTCACCTTGGTCTTGACCGAGGTGTTGCCGCCGCCGTGCAGCACCAGCCGGGGATCACCGCCCAGCAGGCGGGTGGTGTAGACCCGCAACGCCAGATCCTCGCCCACGCCCATCTCGGCGTACTTGGCTACGAAAGACTTGGCATCGGACTCGGACCACAGGGACTTCATCGTTCTCAACCTCGCATGGGGATTGGCCAGCGGCCGATGAATAGGCCATTTCGGTGGCCGGCCCAAGTCAAAATCCATGCTCCGGACGCCAGGGGTCGACTTGGCCGCGGCAAGGCCCATCTGCGCCCTCACCAGCGTGGATGGAGGATGGCGATGGCGAGGGTGCTGGCGATGGTTCTGGCGGGGGTGGCGGCGGTGGGGATGGCGGGCGGGGCGGTGGCCGCCGAACCCGGGCCGGTGGAGCGCGGCCGCTATCTGGTCGAGGGCGTCGGCCTGTGCGCCGACTGCCATACCCCGCGTGACGCCACGGGGCGGCCCGATGGCGCGAAGGCTTTGCACGGCTCGGCGATCGGCTTCGCGCCCCTGGTTCCGGTACCGGGATGGGCGGACACGGCGCCGGCGTTGGCCGGCGGGCGCCCGGGTTGGACGCGCAGCCAGATGATCGATTTCCTCACCACCGGCGTGCGACCTGGTGGCGAGCCGGCGCGGCCCCCCATGCCGCCCTACCGCCTGAACCGCCAGGATGCCGAGGCGGTGGCGGTCTATCTCGAAAGCCTGCCGGCGCCCAGGCGCTAGGTTGCCGGTCAGGCACGCTCCGGGAACAGGGCCTTCAGGCCATCGGCGGTTGCCGGGCAGACGCCGCGCTCGGTGATCAGGCCGGTGACCAGGCGGGCCGGCGTGACGTCGAAGCCGTAGTTCACCGCCGGGCTGCCGTCGGGGGTCAACTGCACCGTCGCGACGCGGCCGCCCTCGCCCTTGCCGGCGATGTGGGTGACCTCGGCGGGGTCGCGCCGCTCGATGGGAATTTCCTTGATCCCGTCGGCCACCGTCCAGTCAATGGTCGGGCTCGGCAGCGCCACGTAGAACGGCACCTGGTTGTCATAGGCGGCCAGCGCCTTGAGATAGGTGCCGATCTTGTTGCAGACGTCGCCGGTGCGGGTGGTGCGGTCGGTGCCGACGATGCACAGGTCGACCATGCGGTGCTGCATCAGGTGGCCGCCGGTGTTGTCGGGGATCACCGTGTGCGGGACGCCGTGCCAGTTCAGTTCGCGGGCGGTCAGGGAGGCACCCTGGTTGCGCGGCCGGGTCTCGTCCACCCAGACATGGATCGGGATGCCGGCGTCGAAGGCCTTGTAGATGGGGGCGATGGCGGTGCCCCAGTCCACCGTGGCCAGCCAGCCGGCATTGCAGTGGGTCAGCACGTTGACGCGGTCGGCGCCGTCGGCCTGGCGGCGCGCCCAGATGGCGCGGATGACCTCCAGGCCATGGTCGCCGATGGCCGAGCACAGTTCCACGTCCTCGTCGGCGATTGCGGTGGCGCGCCTGTAGGCGGCGGCGGGACGCTCGGCGGCGGGCAGCGGGAGCAGCGTCGCCATCATCTCGTCCAGCGCCCATTTCAGGTTGATGGCGGTGGGCCGCGTGGCGTGCAGCACCCCATAGGCGCGCTCCAGCCCCGCCTCGGACGCATCGGCGCGGGCGGCCAGGGCCATGCCATAGGCGGCGGTCGCGCCAATCAGCGGCGCGCCGCGCACCCACATCTCCTTGATGGCGCGGGCGGCGTCGTCCAGCGACTTCAGCGCCACCACCACGAACTCGTGGGGCAGGCGCGTCTGGTCGATGATCTCGACCTGCCAGCCGTCCTCGGCCAGCCAAATGGTACGGTAGTGAGTGCCGTCGATCCTCATGGGAAACCCCCTTGGCATGGTGCGCCGCACCTTATGCGACCGCCCCCGTCCAGCGCAACCGTCGCCATCGTCCCAATGGATGGGTCCTAATCCAAGGAGTGGTCGGACACCTATACGGTTGCGCAGGGGACGCGGAATTGCGCGTGTCGTATGGTCAAGGCAAGGCCCCGGCCGAGGGCCGTCGATCACCGAACGATGGGGGGGATGTCATGCCGGGAAAATCTTGTCCGTGGGATGCCGTAGGCTGCCGCTCGCTGGATGTGAGCGGCCTGTCCGTGGTGCTGGGGTGTTCGGTCGGCGGCGGCTGCGACCTGGCGGCGGAATGCGGCGAACGGGTGCTGGACCAGCTGCTTCACGCGGCCCGCCTGACCACCCCGCGCCGCCCCGACTGCGTGTGGTCCGCGACCTGGGATCGTGACTGGCGGGTGGCGCGGCGGGCGGTGTCGTGCTCGGGGCAGGCCGGATGCCGGCGTGCCGCCGATTGCGGTGACCAGGCCCAGGCGCTGCTGCTGGCCTCGGCGCGCGACCTGGCGGCGGCGACCCTGGCCCGGGCCTGAGCTACGCCAACGGATGTTACACTTTTGCGCACACCGGTAAGCCAGGCGCCGGTGCTAACCTTGAAGTTGAAGCGGCGCCCCCATCTGGGAGGCGCCGCGCGTTTTGGAGGATGCGGGTGTCGGGAGCGATGGCGAAATGGTGCGGCTGGCTCGAGGACCTGGGTGACCCCCGGGACTTCGCCCAACTGCGCGCCATCCTGCTGTGTGCCGTGGGCCGCGGCTGCGCCCAGTCGGACCCGTGCAGCGAACGCGCCCGCGACCTGATCCTTCATGCCGCGCGGAAGGAACCGGAAGAGGACGGCGGCGGGCAGGCCTAGCCCCGCAACACCCGTCCCGCCACTGCGTCCAGCGTCTTGACCACCGCCGGATCGCGGGCGTCGGGGTGGGTGATGATGGCGTGGTCCAGCGCGGTGTGGCAGCCCTTGGCGCAAGGGCCGGCGCGGTAGCGCAGGCGCGGGGCGATGGCCTTGACCAGGGCGCGGGCCCGGTCGGCGTTGGCCAGCAGCACCTTGACCACCTGCTCCACCGTCACAGCATCGTGGTCCGGGTGCCAGCAGTCGTAGTCGGTGACCATGGCCACGGTGGCGTAGCACATCTCGGCTTCGCGGGCCAACTTGGCCTCGGGCATGTTGGTCATGCCGATGACGTCGCATCCCCACTGGCGGTACAGCTCGCTTTCGGCCTGGGTGCTGAACTGGGGGCCTTCCATGACCAGATAGGTGCCGCCGCGCACGGCGACGATGCCGGCGTCGGCGGCCGCCGCCTCGATGGCGTCGCCCAGGCGGCTGCACACCGGGTGGGCCATGGACACGTGGGCCACCAGGCCGGTCTGGAAGAAGCTCTTGGTCCGTGCGAAGGTACGGTCGACGAACTGGTCGACGATGACGAAGGTGCCGGGCGGCAGTTCCTCCTTCAGCGAGCCCACGGCCGACACCGACACGATCTCGGTGACGCCGGCGCGCTTCATGGCGTCGATGTTGGCGCGGTAGTTCAGCTCCGACGGCGGGATGCGGTGGCCGCGGCCGTGGCGCGGCAGGAACACCAGACGCTGGCCGTCCAGCGTGCCGAACAGCAACTCGTCCGAGGGCGCCCCGAACGGGCTGTCGATGCGGCGCCACTCCTTGTCGGCCAAGCCGTCGATGTCGTAGACCCCCGAGCCGCCGATGATGCCCAGGACCGGGGTCGCGCTGTCTTCCGCCATGTGCTCGTCTCCATGAACTGGCTCCTGGCGTGTTACGGCAAAACCCGATGCGGGGCAACGGGTTTGCTGAAACAAAAAGGCCGCCGTCCCGAGGGGCGGCGGCCAGTTTGTCTTTTTCTACCCGGCGCGGGCGCACCGGGGGAAAGGCGTCTTAGTGGACGTCCTTCCAGATCTGGCGCTTGAGCGCGTAGAACAGCGCGGTCAACACGGCCAGGAAGATCATGACCTTGAGGCCCAGGCTCTTGCGCTCGTCGAGCTCGGGCTCGGCGGCCCAGTTCAGGAACGCGGTGATGTCCTTGGCGATCTGCTCCTTGGTGGCGGCGGTGCCGTCGGCATAGGAGACCAGGTCGTCCATCACCTGGGGCGGCATGCTGATGGCGTGGCCGGGGAAGTAGGTGTTGTAGAACTTCCCTTCGGGGATCTCGGCCCCCTCGGGCACCTCGTCCTTGTAGCCCAGCATCAGGCTGTAGATGTAGTTGGGGCCGCCCAGGCGGGCCTTCGCCATCAGCGACAGGTCCGGGGGCAGGGCGCCCATGTTGGCCGCCGCCGCCGCCTTGTCGTTGGGGAACGGCGAGATGTATTTGTCCGACGCGCGGCCCGGACGCATCAGCACCATGCCCTCGTCATTGGGGGCATCGGCGATTTCACGCTCGGCCGCGACCGTCTTGATCTCCTCCTCGGTCAGGCCGACCGCGGCGAGGTTGCGGTAGGCCACCAGCGACAGCGAGTGGCAGTTCGAGCACACGTCGTGGAACACGGTGTAGCCGCGGCGCAGCTGGGCCTGGTCGTAGCGGCCGAACAGGCCTTCCCACGACCACTTCTCGGTCAGCAGCGGGGCGCCGCCGCCCGCCGCCTGGGCCGCGCCGGAGGCGGCGACCAGGCCAGCGGCCACGAGCGCGGAGATGATGAGCTTACGCATTACGCCTTCTCCATCGGCTGGGCATGGGCGCCGGCGGTGGCCGCCCCGCCGCCCTTGAGCACGGGGGCCGAGATGCTGGCGGGCAGGGCCCGCGGCTTCTCGAACTTGCCCAGCAGCGGCATGATCACCAGGAAGTGGGCGAAGTAGTACACGGTCGCGGCCTGCGAGGCGGGCACGTACCAGCCCTCGGCCGGCTTGCCGCCCAGGTAGCCCAGGAAGATGCAGTCGGCGAAGAACACCCAGAACAGCTGCTTGTACAGCGGGCGGAACTTGGCCGAGCGGACCTTCGAGGTGTCAAGCCAGGGCAGGAAGAACAGCACGATGATCGCGCCGAACATCAGCAGCACGCCGCCCAGCTTGTCGGGAACCGCGCGCAGGATCGCGTAGAACGGCAGGAAGTACCATTCGGGCACGATGTGCGGCGGGGTCACCATCGGGTTGGCCGGGATGTAGTTGTCCGGCTCGCCGAAGAAGTTGGGCGCCCAGAACACGAAGGCCAGGAAGAACATCAGGAACACCCCGATGCCGAACAGGTCCTTGATCGTGTAGTAGGGATGGAACGGGATGCTGTCCTGCGGGGTCTTGATGTCGATGCCCAGCGGGTTGTTGGACTTCACGGTGTGCAGCGCCCACACGTGGACGAACACCAGCGCGAAGATCACGAACGGCAGCAGGTAGTGCAGCGAGAAGAAGCGGTTCAGCGTCGGGTTGTCCACCGCGAAGCCGCCCCACAGCCAGGTCACGATCGGCTCGCCCACGATGGGGAAGGCCGAGAACAGGTTGGTGATCACGGTGGCGCCCCAGAAGGACATCTGGCCCCAGGGCAGCACGTAGCCCATGAACGCGGTGGCCATCATCGACAGGAAGATGATGATGCCGACCCACCACAGCACCTCGCGCGGGGCCTTGTACGATCCGTAGTACAGGTTCCGGAAGATGTGGATGTACACCAGGATGAAGAACATCGAGGCGCCGTTCATGTGCAGATAGCGGATCAGCCATCCGTAGTTCACGTCGCGCATGATGCGCTCGACCGAATTGAAGGCGAGCGAGGTGTGCGCGGTGTAGTTCATGACCAGGAAGATGCCGGTCAGGATCATGACCACCAGGACGAAGCCCGCCAGCGAACCGAAGTTCCACCAGTAGTTCAGGTTCTTCGGGGTCGGGTACTCGACGCCGCTGTGATGCATCATCGAGATGATCGGCAAACGCTGGTCGAACCAGGCGAGCGCCTTGTTGTTGATTTTCAATCCGCTCATCGCGCGTGTCCTCAGCCGATCCGGATGGTGGTGTCGCCGGTGAAGGCGTAGGGCGGCACCGGCAGGTTCAGCGGCGCGGGGCCCTTGCGAATGCGCCCGGAGGTGTCGTAGTGCGAGCCGTGGCAGGGGCAGAACCAGCCGGCGTAGTCACCCTTGGGATCGGCCGGCTTCTGGCCCAGCGGGACGCAGCCCAGATGGGTGCACACGCCGATGACGATCAGCCATTCCGGCTTCTGGACGCGGTCGGCGTCCTTCTGCGGATCGCGCAGGTCGGCGGCGTCCTCGGCCACGGCCTTCTCGATCTCCTCGGGGGTGCGATGGCGCACGAACACCGGCTTGCCCTGCCAGACGACGGTGATCGCCTGCCCGGGTTGAAGCGCGGCGAGATCCACGTCGGTGGTGGACAGCGCCAGAGTATCGGCGGCGGGGTTCATGCTGTGCACGAACGGCCACAGGGCGAGGCCCGTGCCGGCCACGCCGACGGCGGTGGTGGCATACAGCAGGAAGTCCCGCCGGGTTTGCCCGTCCGTCGACGAGGGCTGGGCAAGATGTGCCGAATCAGCCATTGACTTTTACCTCTTGTTGGCCCGCGGAAGCGGCCCTATTAACCACATCGGCCCCGCCGATTCAACAGGCGAGTAAACGTACTTAATGAATCTCTAATCCACCGTATCCCTTCTCGCAGGCCGCGTCCCACCCCAAAGGGGTGATTCCATGGCAACGGAGACCGACTTGCCCCGACTTGCGCTCTATCAGCCCGATATTCCCCAGAACGCCGGCTCGATTCTGCGGCTGTCCGCTTGCCTGTCCTTCGGGGTCGACGTGATCGAGCCCTGCGGCTTCGTGTGGGACGACCGCAAGATGCGCCGCGCCGGCATGGACTATCTCGACCGCGTCGACCTGGTCCGCCATTCCTCGTGGGCCGTCTTCGACGCCGCCCGCCGCGCCCAAGGGCGGCGGCTGGTGCTGCTGACCACCCGGGGCGGCATCCGCCTGGATGGGTTTTCCTTCGATCACCGCGACGTCATCATGGTCGGGCGTGAGAGCGCGGGAGTGCCCCCAGAGGTGGCCGCCGCCTGCGACGCGTCGGTGCGCGTGCCCATGGCCCCCGGGGTGCGGTCGCTGAACGTGGCGATGGCGGCGTCCATGGCCATGTGGGAGGCGTTGCGCTCGCTCGGCGCGCTGCCCGAGGGGATGCAATGACGGGGACGCCATGACCAGGATGTTCGACGCCGAGAAGGCCCAGGCCTACGACCATCGCATCCGCGCCGCCATTCCCGGCTACGAGGCGCTGCACCAGTTGGCCTGCGTGATGGTCGCCGAGGCCACTGGCGGCCAGGGCCGGGTGCTGGTGGCCGGGGCCGGCACCGGGGCGGAATGCGTCGCCCTGGCCCTGGCCTGCCCCGGCGTCAAGGTGGTGGGCGTTGACCCCTCGGCCGAGATGCTGCGCCTGGCCGAGCGCAAGGTGGCGGACCACCATCTTGTCGACCGGGTGCGGCTGTATCCGTCCGAGGTCAAGGCGCTGCCGCTCTTCGAACCCTTCGACGCCGCCACCCTGCTGCTGGTGCTGCACTTCCTGCCTGACGACGGGGCCAAGCTGGCGCTGCTGTCCGACATCGCGACCCGCCTCGAACCGGGCGCGCCGCTGGTCCTGGCCGACCTGTTCGGCCCCGCCTGGGACGAGCCGTGGCAGGCGTCCCTGCGCACCTGCTGGGGCCACCTGCAACGCGCCGCCGGCATCCCGCCCGAGGATATCGAGCGCGGCTTCGCCCATGTGGACCGCGACATCCACCCGCTGACCGAGACCCGCCTGGCGGAACTGTGCGCCGAGGCCGGCCTGTCGGCGCCCCGGCCGTTCTTCCGGGCCCTGTGCTTCGGGGGCTGGGTGGCGCGCAAGAGCTAGGGTTCGCGAACGCGGTGAGGGGGAGGCTCACCCCTCCTGGTACACCACCACCTGGTTCCGCCCTTGGCGCTTGCCGTCGTAGAGCGCCTTGTCGGCCTGTTCGATGGTATCCTCGACGGCGTGGCGCGAATCCATCACCGACAGGCCGATGGTGGCGGTGACCGGGATGGGGCGGCCGTCGTCGGTGGCGACGGCCAGCTCGGCGATCTCCCTGCGGATGCGTTCGGCCACCAACGCACCGCCCTTGGCGTCGGTGCCGGGCAGGCATAGCAGGAATTCCTCGCCGCCATAGCGGTAGACCGCGTCATAGGGGCGCACCGCCGCCATCAGCAGCGAGGCCACCGCCCGCAGCACCTTGTCGCCTTGGGCGTGGCCGAAGCTGTCGTTGATCTTCTTGAAATGGTCGATATCCACCAGCGCAAGGCAACACGGCTGGCGCAGGCGGATGGTGCGGTCGCGCTCGCGCATCAGCTGGGCGCGCATGGATTGGCGGTTGGACAGGCCGGTCAGCGGATCGACGGTGGCCAGGAGCGTCCACGCCTCGCGCTCCAGCCCCTGGGCGGCCGAACCGAAGGCGATCACCGACTGCACCAGCGCCTCGTAGTCCGAGGTGGTGGCGGTCTCGCCGGCGCCGGTGCGGGCGGCGATCTCGTCGGCGCGGGCGTGAACCTCGTCATGCAGCGCCAGGGTCTCGGCATAGCCGTCGAAGCCCGAGAACAGCTCGGCCTCCTCGGCCCAACAGCGAATGGCGCAGCTGTCGGCCGGCGTGGCCCCGGCATGGTTGACCAGGGCGCCGTACCACTGTCGCAGCCAGTCGACATGGCTGGCCAGCGCCTGCTGGAACGCGGTCAGTTGCGCGAAGACCTCTTCGGGCCGGACGTGACCCTGGACGGCGCCGTCGTCGGACATGCCATTCCCCCGTGTGTCGAACCCCGGCGGCAATCTGCCACAGGCCGATGGCGCGCGGAAGGGGCAAGACGTCCGGGTCTGTGCGCAAGTCATTGAAAACGCGCCTACATCTTCAGCCGCGCCGCCACCTTGTCGTAGCTCTCCACCTTGGCCAGCGGGCCGATGGCGGCCAGGGTCGGGGTGGTGGCGAACAGGCGCGCCGCCACCCGGGCGACGTCGGTGCCGGAGACCGCCTCGATCTTGTCCACCACCTCGGCGGTGGGGACGGGACGGCCGTAGACCAGGATCTGGCGGGCCAGCTGTTCGCAACGCGAACTGGTGCTTTCCAGACTCATCAGGATCGACGCCTTGAGCTGGGCGCGGGCGCGCTGCAACTCGCCCTCGTCGACGCCGGCGGCGACCTTGACGATCTCGTCGCACATCACCGGGATCAACTCGGCCACCTCGTCCTCGCCGGTGCCCGCATAGACCCCGAACAGGCCGCCGTCGGCATAGGACGAGGTGAAGGAGTAGATGGAATAGACCAGGCCGCGCTTCTCGCGCACCTCCTGGAACAGGCGCGAGCTCATGCCGCCGCCCAGCAGGGTCGACAGCACCGAGGCGGTGTAGTAGTCGGGGTCGTCATAGGCGACGCCGTCGAAGCCGATCACCAGGTTGACCTGCTCGATGTCGCGCTCCTCGCGGTAGTCGCCGCCACGATAGGCGGCGCGCTCGGTGGCGCAGTCCGAGTCGGTGGGCAGGCCGGCGAACATGCGCTCGGCGGTCTCGACCAGATGGTCGTGGTCGATCCGGCCGGCGCCGGCCAACACCATGCGCGGCGCGGCGTAGTGGGCGCGCATGTAGCCGGCGACGGTGTCGCGGGTCATGGCGCGGACCAGATCCTCGGTGCCCAGCACCGGCCGGCCCAGCGGCTGGTCGGGGAAGGCGGTGGCCTGGAAGTGGTCGAAGATGATGTCGTCGGGGGTGTCGATGGCCTGGCTGATCTCCTGCACCACCACCGTCTGCTCGCGGGCCAGCTCCTCGGGGTCGAGGGTGGAGTGCTGCAGGATGTCGGCGACGATGTCGACCGCCAGGTCGGCGTCCTCCTTGAGCACCTTGGCGTAATAGGCGGTGTGGTCCCGCGCCGTGTAGGCGTTGAGGTGGCCGCCCACCGCGTCCATCTCCTCGGCGATGTCGCGGGCGGAGCGCCGCCGGGTGCCCTTGAACGCCATGTGTTCCAGCAGATGCGACACGCCGTTGACGGCCGCCGGCTCGTGGCGGGTGCCGGCGTCCACCCACACTCCCACCGAGGCGCTCTCCACCGTCGCCATGGGATCGGTGACGACGCGCAGGCCCGAGGCCAGCCGGGTCTCGCGGATTCCCATCAGCGGGTCCTGCCGGCGAAGGCGCGCACGTAGTCGCGCACCTGGGCCACGTCGTTGGCGATGACGTCCAGCCGTTCGGGGCGGTCGAACAGGTCGGCCAGATGGTCGGGCAGGGCGGGCCGCTTTCCGGTGGCCTTCTCGACCGCGTCGGGGAACTTTGCCGGATGGGCGGTGGCCAGGGCCACCAGCGGGGTCTTGACGTCCGACTTCAGGCCGGCGCCGACGCCGATGGCCGAATGCGGGTCCAGCACCTCGCCGGTGACGCGGGCGAAGGTGCGCATCAGCCCCAGCGTCGCCTCGTCGTCGAAGCGGAAGCCCTCGAACAGCTCGCGCATGGCCGAGAAGGCGCCCTGGGGCATGGCCATCACGCCGGTCTGGCGGAACTCGGTGAGCAGGCGGTCCACGGCGTCTCCCTCGCGGCCCAGGTATTCGAACAGCAGGCGCTCGAAATTGGACGAGACCTGGATGTCCATGCTGGGACTCAAGGTGGGGACGACCTCCTCGGCCGTCATCACGCCGCCCTCGAAGAAGCGGGTCAGGATGTCGTTGCGATTGGACCCGACCACCAGGCGGCGGATCGGCAGGCCCATGCGCAAGGCGCAATAGCCGGCGAAGACGTTGCCGAAATTGCCCGTTGGTACCGAGAAGCTGACCGGCACGTCGGGCGCGCCGAGGGCGACGGCGGCGGCGAAGTAATAGGCGATCTGGGCCATCACCCGGGCCCAGTTGATGGAGTTGACCGCCGACAGGTTGAACTCGTCGCGGAAGGCGTGGTCGTTGAACAGCGCCTTCACGATGTCCTGGCAGTCGTCGAAGGTGCCCTCGACGGCCAGGTTGCGCACGTTGGACGACAGGATGGTCGTCATCTGCCGGCGCTGGACCTCGGAGGTGCGTCCCCGGGGATGCAGGATCACGATGTCCACCGCCTCGCGGTCGCGGCAGGCCTCGATGGCCGCCGAGCCGGTGTCGCCCGAGGTGGCGCCGACGATCACCACCCGCTGGCCCTTCTTCTTCAGCACGTGGTCGAACAGCCGGCCGACCAGTTGCAGCGCGTAGTCCTTGAACGCCAGGGTCGGGCCGTGGAACAGCTCGCAGACCCACTGGTCGTGGCCGATCTGGCGCAGCGGCGCCACGGCGGGGTGGGTGAAGCCGTGATAGGCGTCCTTGACCATGGCGGCCAGCTCGGCCTCGGTCATGCAGCCGGCCACGAAGGGGGCCATGACCCGGGCCGCCAGCTCGTCGTAGCGCAGGCCCCTGAGGGCGCGGATGTCGTCGGGTGAGAAGGTGGGCCAGCTCTCGGGCACGTACAGGCCGCCATCACGGGCCAGCCCGGCCAGCAGGACATCGTCGAAATCGAGGACGGGGGCCTTGCCCCGGGTGCTCACATACTTCATTCCACACCGGATCGCTTCGGATTTGGGCGCCACATTAGCGATGGCGGGAGGAACGGTCCAGTCTCAGCGCACCAGCGTCCCGGCGCAGACGCGCTCGGGGCTCTTCTTGGCCTCCTTCTTGAGGTGGGCGATCAGCTCGCTGACCTCGTCGACGGTGTGGACGGGGCGGCCGGGCGGCAGCTGGACCACCGCCGCCGACACGGTCATCAGCGGGAAGCGGACGGCGTTGCCCAGGCGGTCCTGGCCGGCGATGAAGCCGGTGCGGCGGGTGTCGTCGTCGTAGAAGCTTTCGACGTCGCGGCGGAAGCTGTCGACCATATCGCGGCACAGGCGCAGGGCGTCGTCGAACTCCATGCCCCGGAAGCCGGCGAAGAAGTCGTCGCCGCCCACATGGCCGGCGAAGCAGGATTCGCGCGGCAGCACGCGTCCCAGGGTCTCGGCGAACAGCAGGATGGCGCGGTCGCCCAGGCGGAAGCCGTATTTGTCGTTGAACGGCTTGAAATTGTCGAAGTCGAAATAGGCCAGCACCGCGCCGGCCTCGGTGGCGCTCAGGGTCTCGGAGACGTATTCGTGGATCAGGTTGTTGCCCGGCAGCTTGGTCAGCGGGTTCTGGTCGCGGGCGGCGGCCAGGTTCTTCTCGTTGATGACCCTGAGCAGCGAATGGGCCGACAGGAAGCCGACGTATTTCATGCCGTCGACGATGATGATGCCTTCCGAGTTCTCCACCGACGAATAGGCCTGCAGGATGTTCTCGGCCTTGGTGTTGATGTCGGCCATGGGGCAGCGGATCACGAAGTCCTTGAGCTTGCGCCCATAGGCCTTGTTGGAGATCAGCGCCTTGCCGTAGAGCGAGTAGGTGTAGTCCTTGAGCTCCTTCTCGCGCACGATCCCCACCGGCTCGTCCGACTCGTCGACCACCGGGAAGAAGGTCAGCGACTTGTCGGCGCGGAAGCGCTCGAACACGGTTTCCATGGCGGTGCCCAGGCGGATGGGCTCGACGGCGGCGACCTGGTCGCCGATCAGCTTTTGGTCCGACACCAGCGCCCGCCGTTCCCGCCGGGCCAGCGCCTCGACCTCGGGATAGCGCGGCAGCAGCCACCGCAGGTCGGTGCTGGGGCGCTGGACCAGATAGCCCTGGATCAGGTCGCACCCGATGTCCTTGCAGGTGAAGTATTCGCGCTCGGTTTCGACGCCCTCGGCCAGCACCACGACGCCGAGCAGGTGGGCGATGTTGACGATCTGTGCCAGGAACAGTTTTTTCTTCGAGTCGTTGGCGATGTCCGAGACGAAGAAACGGTCGATCTTCAGGAAGTCCGGCTCGGTGAAATACAGCATCTGCAGGCCCGAGAAGCCGGTGCCGAAATCGTCGATTGCGAGGCGGAAATTGGCGCGCTTGAACCGCGCCAGCGCCAGGGCGGCCTCGGTGGGCTGGCCCAGCGGATGGCGCTCGGAGATCTCGAAGACCACCGCGTTCTCGTCCAGGCCGAAACGGTCCAGCAGCTCGCTGGTCCGCCGCACCAGTTCGCTGTCGTCCAGGCCGCGGTTGTCGACGTTGATGAACAGCTTGGCCTGGCGATGGTGCTCGAGGCCGACGAACTTGGACAACGCCTTCTCGCGCAGCAGCATTTCGATGTCGGGCAGCACGCCGTCGGCGTGGCAGGCGTCGAAGAAGTCCTCGATGCCGGCGAAACCCGCCTCGACGGTGCCGCGCAGCAGCGCCTCGTAGCCGTAGCAGGCGCCAGTGTGGATGTTGACCACCGGCTGGAAGGCGACGTCGAGCCGGCCGACGATCTCCTCCCAGTCGGGACTGAAGGTGCGGTGGGCCTCTTCGACGCGGACGACCGAGCTGTGCATGGCTTTCTCCCGGGGCGGCCGGTGTGCCGCCATGAATCGGTCCGCCGCCACCGGGAGTCAACGCATGTGGCCGTGCTGCAACGAAAAATTCACCGGCAAGTCCCCGGGCCGCGAAGGGTTTTGACCTCTCGCGCGAAGGAGTCGATGATGGCTTCATGCAAATCGTCGAAAAACGATCCGACCTGCCTCCTCCGCTCGCCGACGATCTCGACTTGATCGCCGAGATGACGGCCGACTTCGCGCGCTCGCGCGACATCGAGGAGACCTTGCGCCGGGGCCTCGAGCGCATCGCCGTGCGCATGGCGGCCGAGGCGGCGTCGCTGTTCGTCCTGGATCAATTCACCGGCGATCTGGTGTGCCGGGCCTGCTGGGGGCCCACCGACGTCACCGGCCTGCGGCTGCCTCAGGGCCAGGGCATCGTCTGGCGCACCGTGGACCGCAACTCCCCGCAACTGGTCAAGGACACCCGCGACGATCCGGACTTCGCCGCCGTGGTCGACCAGGACACCGGCTTCCGCACCCGCTCGATACTGTGCGCGCCGCTGTCGGTGCACGACGAGCGCCTGGGCGCCATCGAATTGTTCAACAAGAAGGGCGGCGGCAGTTTCGGCCCCGCCGACAGCCGGCTGTTGCAGACCCTGGCCGCCTCGGCGGCGCTGGCCATGGTCAACGCCCGCATGGCCGCCGCCATGGTCGAGCAGGAGACGCTCAAGCGCGAGCTAATGCTGGCCGCCGACATCCAGCGCGCCATGCTGCCGCCCCGCCGCGACGGCGATTTCCCGGTGCATGGCGTCAACCTGGCGGCGCGCGTGGTGTCGGGGGATTTCTTCGACGTGGTGGAACTGCCCGGCGGGCGGCTTGCCTTCGCCATCGGCGACGTTTCGGGCAAGGGCATGAACGCGGCCCTGCTGATGGCCAAGACCGCCAGCCTGTTCCGCTGTCTGGCCAAGCGCATCGACGGCCCCGGCGCGCTGCTGGCCGCCATCGACGCGGAATTGGCCGAGACCAACGCCTCGGGCATGTTCGTCACCATGGTCGCCGGCGTGCTCGACACCGCCTCGGGGCGGGTGCTGCTGGCCAATGCCGGCCACGAGCCGCCGCTGGTGATGACCGGCGCCGGCGGGTTCGAGCGCATCGAGGACGGCATGCCGCCGCTGGGCGTGCTGCCCGAGCTGTTCACCGATGGCTGCCCCGAGAGTGTGGTCGACCTGGACGGCGGCGCGCTTTATCTGTTCACCGACGGCCTGAGCGAGGCCAAGGATGCCGCCGGCGCGATGCTGGGCGGCGAGGGGGTCGAGGACCTGCTGGCCCGCCATGCCGGCCTGCCCTGTCCCGAGCGGCTGGAGGCGGTGCTGGCCGACGTCGCCCGTGACGGCCTGGCGCTCAGGGACGACCTCACCATGGTGGTGGTGGAGGACCGCCGATGATGCTGGACCGGCTGTTCCCGGCCCGCCCCGACCGCCTGTGCGACATCCGCCGCGCCGTGGCCGAGGCGTCGGACCGCGCCGGCTGCGATCCCGACACCGTTCACGACGTCGTGCTGGCGGTGGACGAGGCCTGCCAGAACATCATCCGCCACGCCTACAAGGGCGGCGACGGCGACATCCGCGTCCAGATGGAATGCCGGCCCGGCACCCTGGTGGTGCGGCTGATCGACTTCGCGCCGCCGGTGGACGTGGCGGCCATTCGCCCGCGTCCGCTCGACGACCTGCGTCCCGGCGGGCTGGGCACCCATTTCATCCGCACCGTCATGGACGAGGTGGCGTTCCTGCCGCCTCCCGAGGGGGCGGGCAACCTGTTGCAGATGACGAAACGGATCGGCGAGCCATGAACATGGAAACCCGCGAGGTGAACGGCACGGTGGTGGTCGAGCTGCACGGCGAGGTCGACCTCCAACACAGCCCCAAGGTGCGCAAGCTGCTGATGGAATTGATGCTGGACCGCCGCGACGTGCTGGTCGACATGAGCCGGGTCGCCTATATCGACTCCTCCGGCGTCGCCAGCCTGGTCGAGGCCTACCAGATGTCGAGGCGGAATTCCAACCGCCTGACCCTGGTGGCGGTCAGCTCGCCGGCCATGCGGGTGCTGCAACTGGCCCGCCTGGACAAGGTGTTCTCCATCGCCGACTCGGTGGACGCGGCGCTGGGAGGGTGAAGGAGGTGTCGCGCATTGTCGATTCCCTCGATCGTCTGGGCCGCTACGTCACCCGCGGGGTGTCCGAGTTCGGCTTCGCGGCGGCGCTGGTGGGGGAATCGTTGTTCTGGCTGGTGATGGGGCGGTCGCGGCGGCAGCCGGTGCGGCTGTCGGCCATCTTCGCCCAGGCCATGGACATCGGCATCGCGGCGGTGCCGATCATCACCATGCTGGCGGCCACCATCGGCATGATGCTGGCCATCCAGGGCATCTACACGCTGCGCACCTTCGGCGCCGAAAGCCGGGTGACGCTGGGCATCGCGCTGTCGACGGTGCGCGAATTCTCGCCCCTGATCACCGGCATCCTGGTGGCGGGGCGCTCGGGCTCGGCGCTGGCGGCCCGGCTGGGGACCATGCGCATCAACCAGGAAATCGATTCGCTGACGGTGATGGGCATCTCGCCGGTGCGCTTCCTGGTGGTTCCCGCCCTGGTGGCCATGGTGTTGATGCTTCCGCTGTTGACGCTGTGGTCGAACCTGGTGGCGCTGTTCGCGGCCGGGCTCTACGTCTCGGCCGAGTTGCAGACGTCGCTGGCGGCCTATGTGGACGAGGTCATCACCCTGCTCAAGCTCAACGACCTGCTGCACGGCCTGGCCAAGAGCTGCATCTTCGCGGTGCTGGTCACCGTGGTCGGGGTGATCAACGGCGCCTCGGTCACCGGCGGCGCCGAGGGCGTCGGACGCATGACCACCCGCTCGGTGGTCCACGCCATCTCGGCCATCGTCATCACGGACATGATCTTCGCCTTCATGGTGACGAGATGACCTCCCCCTCCATCGAGGTGCGCAACCTCGTCACCCATTACGGCAACCGCCAGATCCTCAAGAACGTCTCACTGGACGTGCGGGAGGGTGAAATCCTGGTGATCATGGGCGGCTCGGGCTCGGGCAAGACGACGCTGCTCAACCATCTGCTCGGCCTGCTCACCCCCACCTCGGGGACGGTGCGCATCCTCGGCAAGGACATCAACGCCATCGGGCCGCTGGAATTGCAGGAACTGCGCACCAAGATGGGGGTGGCGTTCCAGGGCGGCGCGCTGTTCAGCTCGATGACGGTGGGCGAGAACATCGCCCTGCCGCTGCGCGAGCACACCACGCTGGACGACACCACCATCGGCATCGTCACCCGTCTCAAGCTGGAGGTGGTCAGCTTGGCCGGGTTCGAGGACCTGATGCCGTCGGAGCTGTCGGGCGGCATGATCAAGCGTGCCGCCCTGGCGCGGGCGATTGTCATGGACCCCCGGCTGCTGTTCTGCGACGAGCCCTCGGCAGGCCTCGACCCGGTGGTGGCCTCCAGCATCGATGACCTGATCCTGCGGCTGCGCGACGCCATGGGCATGAGCATCGTGGTGGTGACCCACGACCTCGATTCGGCCTTCAAGATCGCCGATCGCATCTGCGTGCTGGACAAGGGCGACGTGCTGGCGCTGGACACCGTCGACGCCATCCGCGCCTCGCCCAACGAACGCATCCAGAATCTGCTCAACCGGCGCACCGAGGAAGCCGAGATCGATCCCGACGCCTATCTGAAACGTCTGCTCGGCGAGAAGCAAAAGGACCGCACATGAGGGATGCCCGCATCAACTACGCCGTGGTGGGCGCGTTCGTGATCGTCATGCTGGCGGCGCTGGCGGTCAGCATCGCGCTGCTGACCGGCCGCACCGGCGCCACCGACCGCTATTTCGCGGTCTTCACCAACGTCACCGGCGTGAAATACGGCACCAAGGTCACCTACGAGGGCTTCGTGGTCGGCCAGGTCGAGGACATCGAGCCGATCCGGGGCGAGAACGACACCCGCTTCAAGGTGTCGCTGTCGGTGCGCGAGGGCTGGGCCATCCCCAAGGACTCGGTGGCCCGCGTCGCCGCCTCGGGGCTGCTCGCTGCCGTCGCCATCGACATCAAGGGCGGCACCGCCGACCAGATGCTGCTACCCGGCTCGCAGATCGTCGCCGGCCCTTCCGCCAACATCTTCGCGGTGATGAACGAGGTCGCCGGCCAGGTCGCCGACCTGAACCAGAACGCGCTCAAGCCGCTGCTCGGCACCGTCACCCGCCAAGTCGAGGCGCTGGGCGGCATGATCGAGGCCCAGGCGCCAGAAATCCTCGCCAACCTGCTGGCGGTGACCACCGACGTCAAGGCGATGTCGGGGCGGCTGGAGACCAGGGTGGTCAACGACGCCAACGCCGCCCGCATGTCGCAGAGCATCGAGAATGTCGCCGAGCTGACCGCCGGCCTGCAGGACACCCGCCGGCGCCTGGATTCGGTGATGGCCTCGCTGGACAAGGTGGTGGCCGGCAACCGCGACGAGGTGGCGGCGGCGGTCAAGGACCTGCGCTATTCGCTGCAGGCGGTGTCGCGCAACATCGACTCCATCACCTACAACCTGGAGGCCACCACCCGGAACTTCCACGAATTCAGCCGCCAGCTGCGCGACAATCCCGGTGTCCTGATCGGCGGCCGCCGGGGCGAGGAGGGGCGGCGCTGACCGGGCGTTCCCCGGCTAGCGGTGGTTCCGAAACCAGCCGGCCGCCCACACCATGCCGTAGCCCAGCATGACCACGGGCACGGCCAGGAACATGCCGCCCACCACCAGGGTCTGGGGCGGCAGCGGCAGGTCCAGCGGCAGCGGCACGCCCAGCCACAGCAGGGCGCCAGTGATCACCGCGGCGGCGGCGGACAGCCCGGCCGCCGCCATGATGGCGATTCCGGACATGTACAGGAGGGATGTCGGCGTCATGGCGCCAGGATAGCCCGGCGACGGCTGCGGACCTTGCCTTCGGTCAAGCCCCATCCTTCCGTCTTGTGGGACAATCCTACTACCCGCGCCGCTCGCGCCTCTTGCAGTCTCCGCCCGCGAGAAGGGCCGCCCCGACGGCCCCCGACACAGGGAGGAGACCAATGAGGACAGTGTTCACCGCACTGGCGATGTGGCTGGCCGCAATCAGCACCGCCACCGCGTCCGCCGCCCAGCAGCCGCTCAAGCCGTTCATCCTGGCCTGGACCGAGGCCGGCGAGCCGCAGGCGGTGGCGGCCGCCGTCGCCCAGCGCCTCGGCGCCGCCGGCTTCCAGGTGGCCGGCAGCTATTCGCCCTATCCCGGCGCCACCATCCTGGCGGTGACCGACGAGACACTGAAGGCCGAGGCCGGCCGCAGCCCGTTCGGTGGTTACGGCGCCGCCCAGCGGGTCGCGGTGACGCGGGTCGGGGCCGAGACCCAGGTCAGCTACACCAACCCCCGCTACATGGCGGCCGCCTACCGCATGGCCGGCGACCTGTCGGCGGTGGCGGCGCGACTGGAAGGCGCCCTCGGCCGCCGGCAGGAGTTCGGCCCCGACGAGGGCCTGCCGGCCGATGAATTGCGCTCCTACCGCTATATGTTCGGGATGGAGCGCTTCACCGATCCCAACCTGCTGGCCGAGCATCCCAGCCACGCCAAGGCGCTGGAGGTGGTGGAGCGCAATCTGGCCGCCGGGGCCTCGGGGGTGCGCAAGGTCTACCGCATCGACATTCCCGGCAAGGACGAGACGGTGTTCGGCGTCGCCATGACCGGCAAGGACGGCGACGAGCAGCGCGACGACGCCTACATCATGCGCGAGATCGACTTCAAGCCGCTGCGCTCCACCGCCCACCTTCCTTACGAGCTTCTGGTCTCGGACGGCAAGGTCTACGCGCTGTCGGCCCGCTTCCGCATCGCCATCGACTTTCCCGACCTGTCCATGATGGGTTCCAACAGCTTCATGTCCATCATGGGCGCCCCCGACGCCATCCGCGCCGCCCTGTCCAAGGTGGCCGGCGGCGACTGGACGGTCCTCAAGGCGCAATAGGGCGGCGGCGCTTGGCGACGGCTTCGGTGTCGGACAGGTCGTTGGCCGAGATGGCGATGGGCGGGAAGCAGCAGGCGGCCGTGACCGCGCCGGCCTGCACCAGCGCCATCGCCGCCCCGTCGATGCCGCGCGACGGCGCCTGCCCGCCCGGTACCGTCAGGTCGCGGACTCCCAGCGGGAAACAGCCGTCCAGCAGCCTGGCGGCGCCCGCCGGCGTCACCGCGTAGGCCAGCAGGCCCCACAGCAGCGCCGGCCGCAGCACCGCCGCCCGGGGTGCCGCCACGCCGGGGGTGGCGGCGAATGCGTCCAGCCAGCCGTCCCCGGCGGTGACGGCGTCGGCCGGCCGCACCACCGCCGGCACTCCCGGCGCCAGGTGCAGAGCCAGAGGCAGGTCGAGATTGTAGCCGAACCACAGGATGTCGCAGTGCCCGGCGAGGTCCAGCGCCGCTTCGGCCTCGGCGCGGAAATTGACGGCCAGGCAGGCGTCGTCCTCCATCACCACCAGTGTCCGCCCCGACTCGGCGCAGGCCTCCCACGCCGCCCGGTGCGACAGCGCGCAGCCCACCGCGCCGGGGGTGAATCCGGCCGGCGCCGCCCCCGGCTCGATCCCTCGCCCGTCCACCGCCTCGACGAACACGAACCCGGCCTTGCCCCCGTTGCGCCGCAGGAACGCCTCCCGCCGCTCGGGGCGGCGGGCGAGGCTGATGACGTGGCAGGCATCGAGCGGGGTCATGGGGCAAGAGTAGCGGAGGATGGGCGGGCCTGTCGCCGGGGATTGCCCACGGAAGGCTCTTTCCCCCTTTGCCTTCCGCGCCGTCCTGCGCTATATGAGGCGTTCGCTCGTCAGAGCCCCGCGCAGCCGTAGCTCAGCTGGATAGAGCGCTGCCCTCCGAAGGCAGAGGTCGTAGGTTCGAATCCTACCGGTTGCGCCAATCTCTCCAGGCCGCTCGTCAGCCCGCCGCCATGCCGGTGTCGGGGGTGGCGGCCGTCTGGGTACCTCGGATGGCGGCGATCGCTTCGTGGAAGCGGGCGGCGGAGGGGGCGTGGACGCTGACGCGGTCGAAGCGCAACAGTCCCTCGCTTTCGATCAGGCGGATGCAGCGCGACATCGTCTCGCGGGCGATTCCCAGCATCGCCGCCATATCGGTCCTGAGGATGGGTGTCTCGATACGCAGGCCGTCGCCCACCGGGGTGCCGAATTCCTCGGCCATCTGGTCGAGCAGCACCAGCACCCGGTCGCGGACGGTGAGGGCCAGGATGTTGAGGATCTGGTTCTCGGTCTGGTCCAGTTCGCGGGCCAAGTGGGTCGCGAAGCCGCGCTCCAGCTCACGGTTCTGCTGGAAGGCCCAGCGCGCCAGGTGAGCCGGGATGTGGCAGACGACGACGTCGGTGGCGCAAAAGGCACTGACCTCGTGGGGCTCGTCGCGCACGAAGGCCCGGTAGCCGATGGTGGCGCCCTTGCGGACCATCTGGACGATCAGCGCATTGCCCTCGCGGTCGCCCTTCTGGAGCATCACCACCCCGGACAGCACCCGGAACAGCGCGTCGCAGCGCCCCCCCTGGTGGAACAGGTGCTCGCCGCGCGCCAGCCGGCGGATGGTCTTGCGCTCGGCCAGCTTGGTCAGCAGCTCGCCGGGCATGCCGTCCCAGGCGGCCTTGGGAATGAGGCCGCAGCTGCCGCAATCGACCGCGGTGGTGTCGCAGCACCTCGACATGCTTCCTCCGAACTCAGCCGGCCAGCGCCAGTTCGACGGCGCAGACGCCCTCCTCGATCCCGATCCGCGACAGCTCGGCCCGGAACGCCGAGACCGACGGGATGACCACGTGGCGGCGGGTGAAGTGGGCCAGCCCCTCCTCCTCGATGCCGCGGATGCAGCGCGACAGCGATTCGGGGGTCATCCCCGCCAGCGCCGCCATGTCGATGCGGCTGAGCGGTGGCGACAGGACCAGGGTCTGGTGGTCGTTCATGGTCGTGAAGTCGCGGGAAATGCGGGCCAGCAGGATGAGCAGGCGGTCGCGGACCTTCAGCGTCGCCACCTGCAGCATGCGGGTGCGGGTGGCGGTGAGCTCGGCCGCCATATGGTCGATGAACCGGCCTTCCAGCAGCCGGTCGCCGGCCTGCGCCATGGTCTCGACGGGGATGCGGCAGACGACGCAGGACGTCGAGCACTGGGCGCTCAGGGCATGGATGCCGTCCCCGACATAGGCGCGGTAGCCGAGCGCACCGCCGCGCGTGACGAACTCCACCGCCAGATCCGCGCCGCTGATATTGACCTTCCGCAGCACCACCGCGCCGTCCATGACCACGAACAGATGGCTGGCGGGATCGCCGGCGCGGAACAGCCAGTCGCCCTTGTCGTGGGCCTTGATCGTCCGGCCGCCCTCGGCCGCGAACGGCGAAACCGAGCGATCGAGCGTCGCCAGCCAGGCGGCAACGGGGTCGCCGTCGGGATTTCCGGGGTATCCTTGACCGTGTATCATCATTCGCATTCCCCGCTGCCTGGACGGCAATCAAACCATGCGGGCAAATCGGGAAACTTGACCAAAGTTAAGTCGCGGGCTGTTCGTTCACTGGCCCCGTGCATTCTTGCCTATAACATTTCCACTTCACCCCTTTCACCGGGGCACGATGATGTCGACGATCGAGTGGCGGGGCGACTTGGCGGTCGGAGGGGAGATTCCCGACGACGAGCACCGGCGCCTGATGGACCTGCTGGCGCGCGCGCAGGCGGCCTACGCCGCCGGCAACGTGCGTCTCGCCGTGCGGCTGCTGCGCCAATTTCTGGTCGATTTCGACCGCCATTTCGACGACGAGCAGAGGCGCCTGTCGCTGGCAGGCTGTCCGGCGGTGCACACCCGCGCCACGGACTATCGCACCGCGCACGCCATCTTCTCGGTGCACCCGCTGGAGCCGGACGACGTCGAGGTCATCGGGCAGATGATCGACTACGCCCGGGCGTGGCTGCTGGACCACGTCATCCGCCAGGACATGCCTCTTGCCGGCTTCCTGGCCGGCAAACGCGCCGAGCGTCGGCGCCTGGGCATGCCGAAGCTGCGCTGGCGGATCGCCCTGCTGGCCCTGGTGCCCCTGGTGGCGCTGGCCGGGGTGGTGGCGGCCTCGGTGTGGGAGATGGAGCGCAACGCGGCCTCCATGCGCCTGATGGCGCGCATGAACCATCTCAACACCCGCATCGGCGACGTGGTGCACGAGCTTCAGCACGAGCGCGGGCTGGCGACGCTTTTCCTCACCGACCGCCGCCTTGGCCGGGCCGAGCTGGATGCGCAATTCGCCCGCACCAATCTGGCGGCGGCCGAACTGCACGAGGCCGTGGCGCATATCGAGGACGACATCACCGACGGCGGTGTCCGCGACCGGCTGACCAATGCCTTGATCGCCCTGTCACTGGTGGAGGAGGTGCGCGACGACCTGCGCGAGGGCAGCTACGACGCCGTCGAGACGGTGGACTTCTACACCACCGCCATCGAGGACCTGGCGGTCGTCGCCCCAGACGTGGTGCGCACGGTGCTGACCTCGGACTTCGCCAAGCTGACCTTCGCGCAGATCCTGTTGCAGCAGGCCAAGGAGATCGCCGGGCGTGAACGCGCCGCCGGCATCGCCATCCTGTCGGGGGCCACGCCCGAACTGGCGAGCCAGTCGGTGCGCGATCTGGGCTCGGAGCAGCGGGCGCTGGGCGAGAGTTTCATCGCGATGGCGCCCGGCGACCTGGCCGCCGCCTACCGGGCCGCCGACCACGTCGCCGAGATGCCCATGGACTGGATGCGCCGCAACCTGGAAAGCGGCGATATCGACAAGGTGTCGGCGCAGGAGTGGTTCGACGCCACCACCCACCGCATCGACGCCTTCCGGGCGGTGGAGACCGAGGTCGCGGCACGGCTGGCGGCGGACGCCGACGCCCTCGATGATCGCAGTCGGGGCCGCCTGCTGCTGCTGGGAACCGGCATGGTGGCCCTGGCGCTGGTGTCCGTCGCCATGATGCTGGGCCTGGGCTGGACCATCCTCACGCCCTTGATCCGGCTCGCCAAGGCGGTGCGGCGCCTCGCCGATGGTGACCGTCTGGTGGCGATCCCGGAGTTGGACTCCCACGACGAGCTGGGCGGGTTCGCACGTTCCCTCCAATTGATGAAGGAGCGCCTCGTCCACGGCGACTTGCTGGAAGCCCGCCGCCTGACGACCAATGCCGAGCGGTTGCGGGTGGTTGCCGACAACACCCCGGGAGTGGTCTTCCGCGTGCAGGAGCGGCGGTCCGGCTCGCCGGTCGTGGTGTGTGCGAGCCGCAAGCTGCGCGAGGTGGTGGGGCTGGCCCCGACGGAAATGGTCGACAAGCCGCTGTGGAAGGTTTTGCGCCAGCTGTGCCGGCCCGAGGACTGGGCCGGGCTGCTGCGGATCCTGCAAATGACCGGGCATCGGACGTTGAATTTCGAGTTCCGGCTGCGTGGCGGCGAGCGATGGTTGCGCGTCGCCGCCTCGCCCTATCCCACCGAACAGGGCTGGGTATGGGACGGCGTCGTCCTCGACGTCACCGCGCTGAAGGCGGCCGAGCGCGAACGCGGCCGCATGGCCGAGGAACTGGCCCGCCTCGGCCATCCCGGCGCCCCGGCCACCGTGCCGAAGGCGGAGGGGGAGGCGCTTCCCGACAATGTCGTTCCGTTCACGGGACCCCGCTGACCGGCCGCCAACGCTTTCGACGCATGGCAGGGGCTCGTATTGGCCGGTGGGGGCGGGCGGTGGCTGGGGCCTACAATCGTGCGTGGGTGGGGATGCTGGGCGAGGGGGCCATGATCGAGTGGCGGCCGGAGATGAGTGTCGGGCATCCCGACATCGACAGCGACCACAAGCACCTGGTCGAGGTCATCAACGCCTTCGAGGCGGCGGCGGGGCGAGAGGCATCCGAGGCGGTGCTGGGGGCCACCATGCTCCGGCTCCAGGACTTCGTCATCGATCATTTCAGCCGCGAGGAGGCGATCCAGCGGGCCGCCGACTATCCGCTGTACGACGAGCACAAGCGCGAGCACGACGCCCTGGTCGAGCGGCTGACCGACTTCGCCAGAACCTATTTCATCCTTCGCCGCCGGCCGGTGGACCGCGAGGTGGTGGCGGCCTTCGCCCGCTTCCTGCGTGAATGGGTGATCAACCACACCCTGGGGGCGGATCTCCGGATGAAGGGGCGGCTCACGCCCCGGAAATCGCGCCGAGCCTCGCCCGCCGCTCCTCCAGGCGGGCGTTGAAGCGGTCCCAGGCGACCACGGCGCGGTCGTGGGTGCCCCGGCCGATCTCGTCGAGTTCGTCGCGGGCCACCACCTCCCACGACACCCGGCGGCCGTCGACGGTGCGGCATGTCACCGCCACCGTCACCGTCTGGCCGGGCAGGGTGGGGGCGGTGTGGCTGACGGCGATGCCGACGCCCAGAGAGCCCTCGCCATGGTCCAGATGCGGCTTCAGCGCCTCGATGCAGGCCCATTCCATCAGCCCCACCATGAAGCCGGTGGCGAAGACCTCGGGCATGGCGCGGAAGTCGG
>JBFMHS010000088.1:0-14211 GCA_040751765.1 Pseudomonadota bacterium
CCAGGGCGAAAGCCGCCCGCCAGCCCCACGGTCCGGCCACCCAGGCGGCAAACAGGAAGGACAGGCTGGTGCCCAGCGAGAAGCTGGCGGTGTACCAGCTCATCCAGCGCGGCTGCGACGGACCCTGGGTCCGGTCCACCAGAGCCTTCAGCCCCGGCATGTAGGTGCCGGCCAGGCCGGCGCCGCCCAGGGCACGGAACAGCATGGCGGTCCAAAATCCCTCGGCGGCGGCGGCGAAACCCAGTGCGGAGACGGCGGTCAGCAGCGCGCCGGCGATCCACACCAGCCGCGCGTCCACCCGGTCGGTCGAGGCGCTGAGCAGCGGGACCGCCACCGCGTAGCCGGCGAAATACACCCCCGAGATCCAGCCCGCGTCGGTGTTGGACAGCCCCCATTCCCCCACGAAGCCGGGCAGCAGGGCGGGAAAGGCGAAGACGCCGGCCATGGTCAGGACCTCGGCCGCGCACAAGGCGATGACGACGCGCGACATGGACGCACTGTAGCGCCGGGGCGCCGGGATGGAAGTTGAATAACTTTAGGACTGTTTGCGCACAAGCGGTTCGCTGTATATGGCCTTTTGGATATATAAGGCCGGGCACACGGCCGCTCAGGGAAGGACCAAGACCGGATGCGTCTAGGAATCGCCGGCCGTTTCGGCCTGGGGCTGGTGGCCGTGTCGTTGGCCACCGCCGCCGTGGTGGGTGTCGCCGTCAATCAGTACTTCACCAACCTAATCCGCCATGCCCTCGAGCGCGAGCTGGTCGGCCGGTTCGAGCAGTTGGTGGATTCGGTCGATGCCTCGGCCCGGCAGGCAGAAAGCCTGGCGGCGCTGGTCGCCGGCATGCCCGGGGTGCCCGCCCTGGTCGCGGCGGGCGACCGCGACGGCCTGGCCCCCCTGTTCGTGCCTGGGTTCAAGACCCTGCGCGACCGTTACGCGGTCGAGCAGTTCCAATTCCACACCCCGCCGGCGACCTCGTTCCTGCGGGTGCACTCGCCCAACAAGTTCGGCGACGACCTGTCGGCCTTCCGCCACACAGTGACCAGGACCAACCAGGTCCGCACCCCCACCCGCGGCCTTGAGGCCGGCCGTGCCGGGCTCGGCGTGCGCGGCATCGTGCCGCTGGCGGACGCCGGCGGCCATGTGGGCTCGGTGGAGTTCGGCATGTCCTTCGGCAAGCCGTTCTTCGAGGGCTTCAAGCGCGCCTATGAGGTCGACGTCGCCCTGCACCTGCCCGAGGGCGGCCGCTTCACCGCCGTCGGGACGCTGGACGGCGGCAGCCATCTGGCGACCGAAGAGCTGGCCCGCGCGCTGGCCGGCGAGGCGGTGGTCAAGGAAACCGCGATGGCGGGCCGGCCGCTGGCGGTGCTGGGCCGCCAGATCAAGGACTTCGGCGGCGAACCGCTGGGCGTGGTCGAGATCGCCATGGACGCCAGCCCCTACGCCGCCCAGCTGGCGGCGGCGCGGCGGATGATTCTGGTGGTGGCGGTCGGCGCGGTGGTGCTGGCCTCCGCCTTCGGCCTGGTAGTGGCGCGCGGCGTCACCGGCCCCATCCGCTCGGTCACCGGGGCGCTGGAACGCATCGGCCGCCGCGACTTCGATTTCGACCTGCCCGCCACCGACCGAAGCGACGAGATCGGCAGCATGATGCGCGCGGTCGCAGTGCTGCGCGGCAACGCCGAGAAGCTGAGCCGGATGGAGGAGGCGCAGGGCCGGGCCATGGCCGACCTGCAGGACCGCCAGGACAATCTCAACGAGGTCATGCACGGCCAGCTGGTCGGCATCGTCGAGGCCGCCATCCAGAGCAACGAGGCCAGTGTGGTGCTGGCCCGCATGATGGGCGACATCCGCCGCGCCGCCACCGACAACCAAGCCATCGCCACCGCTATCGGACAGCTGGTCGGCTCGGTCAACACCATTGCCGACAACGCCGACGTTGCCGCCCGCGAGGCCGGCGACGCCGAGTCCTCGGCCCGCGACGGCGTCGGCGCCGCCAGCCGGGTGGAGGAGGTGATGAACACCATGCTGTCCACCGTCGGTGACGTGGGCGGCAAGATCGACGCCCTGTCCGAGGCCTCGGGCCAGATCGGCGAGATCGTCGACCAAATCGAGGCCATCGCCAGCCAGACCAACCTGCTGGCGCTCAACGCGACCATCGAGGCCGCCCGGGCCGGCGAGGCGGGCAAGGGCTTCGCGGTGGTCGCCGCCGAGGTCAAGGGCCTGGCCAACCAGACCTCGCGCGCCACCGACGTCATCCGCGAACGCATCGGAACCCTGCGCGCCGACATGGCCGCCACCACCCAGGCCATGGCCCAGAGCCGCGAGGCGGCCCGCGAGGGTCACCAGTCGGTGGTCGAGGTGACGGGGCGGCTGCACGACATCGCCGTCAAGGTCGACGCCGTCACCGGCCGCATGCGCGACATCGCCGCCATCCTCACCCAGCAGAGCGCCGTCGCCCAGGAGGTCTCGGGCGGGGCCAGCCGCATCGCCGAGGTGGCGGCCGGCAATTACCGCCAGATCGACATGGCGCTGGAGGCCATGAGCCGGGCCAGCGGCGTCCTCGACAAGCGGGTGGAGGGCTTCGCCGGCGCCGGCACGCCGGCGGCCGTGGTACAGATCGCCAAGAACGACCACATCCGCTTCAAGCGCGGCATCGTCGACCGCATCATGGATCGCAACCAGCTCACCGCCGACGGCCTCGCCGACCACCACACCTGCCGCCTTGGCAAGTGGTACGACGGCGTCAAGGATCCCGCCCTGCGCAATCAGCCGGCCTTCGGCCGCCTGCTCGACCCGCATCAGCGTGTCCACGCCCACGGCAAGCGCGCCCTGGAGCTCCATGCCGCCGGCGATTTCCAGGGTGCCATCGCCGAGGTCAATTCGCTCAACGACGCCAGCCGCGAGGTCCTCGCCCTGCTCGACGAACTGGCGGCGGCGCTGGCGGACGAGTGAGTCAGCGCAGCTGGACGGTGACCGAGCGCGCCTGGGCCGGCTGGCCCTTGCGCTCCAGGCGGGTGTCGCCGCGATAGCTTCCAGCCGGCCAGCCGCCGAGCGGCGCCTTGTGGCCGGTGGCCTCGAACCGCCAGGCCTGATCCTTGGTGATCTCGGCGGTGCGCTCCGTCACCACCCGGCCGTCGGGGCCGGTCAGCACCAGGGTCAGGCGGTCACCCGCCGCCACCCCCAGCACGGCGCCCCACAGTACCAGCGGGCGGTCCCGGCCCAGCGTGGCCGGCGATGAGGCATCGGCCTTGATCTCGTTGGCGGTGGGGACGTGGTCGGCGAAGCCGGCGGCATACAGGGCGCCCGGCTCGTAGCCGGGCGACGCACGCCACAGTGGATGGGCCGGTCGGCCGCAGCCATCGGCCAGGTCGGCGCCGGTGAACGGGTCGACCGACGCGCCGTCGCGCTTGAGGTCGAGGTGCAAATGGGGGAACTCGCTCAGGCCCGACAGCCCCACCAACCCCAAGCGGTCGCCCTCGGCCACCCGCTGGCCGGTGCGCACCGCCACCGAGCCGGCGCGCATGTGGCAGTAGCGGGCCAGCCAGCCGTTGTCGAGGCGGATGTGGACGCCGTTGCCGCATTCCTTGCCCTTGACCCTGGCACCGGCCAGATGGGCGCCGTCGGGCTCGCCGTCGCGCATGCCCAGTACCACTCCGGGGGCGGCGGCGCGTACCTCGACGCCGCGCTCGACGGCGCGGCGGTCGGCCACCGCGATGTCGGCGCCGTCGTGGCCGTCGTAGCTGCGCGCCCGGCAGCGGAAATCGCGCGCGCCGGGGCCGGGATCGGTGTCGGGGTAATTCAGCATCCAGCAGTCCTCGCCCAGCCGGCAGTCCACCGGCCAGGCCAGGCTGGGCGGCTCGGCGGCGGCGGCCGAGGCGAGCAGGAGCAGGAGCAGGGGGATGGTCCAGCGGAACATGGTCGACAGTCTAACCCGAACGGCAGGATTGCAAAAGCGTGACAAATCCAAAGTCACATTTCCTTCATTTGACGGAACGCTTACAGAAGTGTGACTAGTGACGGAAGTAGTCGTCATGTCATGGAGAGCGGCGTGAGGCCAAAGATGCATGTTCCTGCCTGCGGCGGTATTTGCCCATGACCCTGCACTCCGATGCCCTTTATACACTGCCGTCGCGCCCGCCCGAGGCGGTGACGGTCCGCCTTGCCCGCTCGGCCGAGGAGGTCGACGCCGCCCAGCGCCTGCGCTATCGGGTGTTCTTCGAGGAGATGGGGGCGCGCCCGTCGCCCGCCATCCTTGCTTCCGGGCGCGACCACGACCGCTATGACCCGGTGTGCGACCACCTGCTGGCCGTCGTGGACGGGACGGTGGTCGGGACCTACCGCCTGATCCGCCGCGACGCCGCCGAGGCTGTGGGCGGCTTCTATTCGGCCGGCGAATTCGACCTGGCACCGCTGCTGTCTGTCCCCGGCACCGTGCTGGAACTGGGCCGGTCGTGCATCGACGCCCGTTGGCGCAGCCGGGGCGTTCTGCAGGCGCTGTGGCAGGGGCTGGCGGCCTATATCGTCGAGCACCGGGTCGATCTGCTGTTCGGTTGCGCCAGCCTGCCCGGCACCGATCTCGACGCGTTGGCCCCGCAACTGGCCTATCTGCGCGCCAACCACCTGGCGCCCGCGGAGCTGCGGGCGCGGCCGCTGCCGCACCGCATGGCCCCGGCGGTGCCGCCCGCCGCCGAGCCGGACCCGCGCCGGGTGTTCGCCGGCCTGCCGCCGTTGCTCAAGGGCTATTTGCGCGCCGGCGCCTGGGTTGGCGATGGCGCCGTGGTGGACGCGGAGTTCAACACCACCGACGTGCTGGTGGTGATGGACACCGATGCCATCGCCGGCCGCTACCTGCGCCGATTCGAAGCGGGGCAGGCCGCGTAACAACGTCACCCCCGCTTTCGCGGGGATGACGGACCTTGGCGTTTCGTCCTAACTGTGCAGCGCCCGGCCGAGCACCGCCAGGCAGGCTTCCTTGACCGCCTCGCCCAGGCCCGGATGGGCGTGGGAGGTGCGGGCCACGTCCTCGCTGGCGGCCGAGAATTCCATGGCCAGCACCAGCTCGGCGATCAGGTCGCCGGCATTGGCGCCGACGATGTGGGCGCCAAGAATCTTGTCGGTGGTGGCGCAGGCCAGCACCTTCACGAAACCTTCGGTCTCGTTCATGGAGCGGGCGCGGCCATTGGCCGAGAAGTTGAACTTGCCGGCCTTGTAGGCGACGCCCTCGGCCTTCAACTGCTCCTCGGTCTTGCCGACGCTGGCCACCTCGGGCCAGGTGTAGACAACCGACGGAATGGCCTCGTAGTTCACGTGGCCATGCTCGCCGGCCAGGATCTCGGCCAGGGCGACGCCCTCCTCCTCGGCCTTGTGGGCCAGCATGGCGCCACCGATCACGTCGCCGATGGCATAGATGCCGGGCACGCTGGTCTGGAAGTGGGCGTTGACCTCGACGAAGCCGCGGTTGTTGACGGCCACACCCACCTTGTCCAGGCCCAGGCCCTCGGTATAGGGCTTGCGGCCGATGGCCACCAGGACGACGTCGGCGGTGATTTCCTCGGCCGCGCCACCGGCGGCCGGCTCGACGGTCAGGGTGGCGGAGCTGCCCTTCTTGACCACCTTGGTGACCTTGGTGCCCAGCTTGAATTCCATGCCCTGCCTGGACAGGATCTTCTGCATGGACTTGGACACCTCGCCGTCGTTGAACGGCAGGATCTTGTCCATGAACTCGACCACGGTGACCTTGGTGCCCAGGCGCCGCCACACGGTGCCCAGCTCCAGGCCGATCACGCCGCCGCCGATGACCACCATGGACTTGGGCACCTTGGGCAGGGCCAGCGCGCCGGTCGACGACACCACCACTTCCTCGTCGATCTCGACGCCCGGCAGGGGCGTGACGTCCGAGCCGGTGGCGATGACGATGTGCTTGGCGGCGATCGTCTGCTCGCCGTCCTTGCCGGTCACCTTGACCTGGCCGGGAGCGGTGATCTGGCCGGCACCGATCAGGTAGGTCACCTTGTTCTTCTTGAACAGGAACTCGATGCCCTTGGTGTTGTCGGCGACCACCTTCTCCTTGTGGCCCATCATGGCGCCGAGGTCGAGGTCGACCTTGCCCACCTTGACGCCGAAGGCGCCCAGCTCGTGGCCGGCGGCCTCGAAGTGGTGCGACGCGGTCAACAGCGCCTTGGAGGGGATGCAGCCGACGTTGAGGCAGGTGCCGCCCAGCGCGCCGCGCTTCTCGACGCAGGCGGTCTTCATGCCCAGCTGCGCGGCACGGATGGCGGCGACATAGCCGCCCGGGCCACCGCCGATGACAACGACGTCGAAGGTGTTCTCGGACATTTCGTTCTACCCCTGAAATGAATTAACCACAGAGGCACAGAGGGCGCAGAGACACACAGAGGAAATCGGTTCTCCGTGCCATCTCCGTGCCTCTGTGCCTCTGTGGTTCCTAAACCGTCTCAGCCCGCGGACTGATCACATGTCCAGCAAGATGCGCTGCGGGTCCTCGATGCACTCCTTGACGCGCACCAGGAAGCTCACCGCCTCGCGGCCGTCGATGATGCGGTGGTCGTAGCTGAGCGCCAGGTACATCATCGGCCGCGCCTTGATGGAGCCGTCGGGCATCACCATCGGGCGCATCTGGGTCTTGTGCATGCCCAGGATGCCCGACTGGGGCGGGTTGAGGATGGGCGTGCTCATCAGCGAACCATAGACGCCGCCGTTGGAGATGGTGAAGGTGCCCCCCGTGAGCTCCTCCATGCTCAGCTTGCCGTCGCGGGCCTTCTTGCCCAGCTCGCCGATGGTCTTCTCGACGTCGGCGAAACTCATCTGGTCGGCATTGCGCAGCACCGGGACCACCAGGCCCGAGGGGGTGCCCACGGCGACGCCGATGTCGTAGTAGTTCTTGTAGACGATGTCGTCGCCGTCGATCTCGGCGTTGACGGCCGGCCAGTCCTTGAGCGCGGCCAGCGACGCCTTTACGAAGAAGGACATGAAGCCCAGCTTGACGCCGTGCTTCTTCTCGAACTGGTCCTTGTACTGGTTGCGGACTTCCATCAGCGCGGTCATGTCGACCTCGTTGAAGGTGGTCAGCATGGCGGCGGTGTTCTGGGCCTCCTTCAGGCGCTCGGCGATGCGCTTGCGCAGACGGGTCATGCGCACGCGCTCTTCCAGGGCGGCCTTCGGGCGCGGGCCGGAGGGGGCGGCGGGAGCCGGAGCCGGGGCGGGCTTGGGCGCGGCGGCGGCCTGGAGCACGTCGCCCTTGGTCACCCGGCCGTCCTTGCCGCTGCCGGCGATCGCGGCAGTATCGATGCCGGTGTCGGCGGCCAGCTTCTTGGCCGACGGCATGACGGCGGCGCCGGCGGCCGGGGTGGCGGCGGGGGCGACGGCGGCCGGCTTGGGCGCCGGGGTCTGGGCGACGGTGGAGTCGGGTGCGGCCTTGCCGGCAACGCCCTCGCCGATGGCGCCCAGCAGCGCACCGACCTCGACGGTGTCGCCCACATTGGCGGAAATCTCGGCCAGCACGCCGGCGGCCGGCGCGGGAACCTCGACGGTGACCTTGTCGGTCTCCAGCTCCACCAGCGGCTCGTCGGCCTTGACCGCGTCGCCGACGTTCTTGAACCACTTGGCGATGGTGGCCTCGGTGACGGATTCGCCCAGGGTGGGCACGGTGATCTTGGTCGTCATTCTTGTTGTCCCTCTATCCTAGGCGGTCAGACGCGAGAGCTTGGTGGCGCGGCGGAAGGGCTGGGGCAGCTCGGTGCCGGTCAGCGCGTTCTCGACGATCCAGGCCTGCTCGGCGTTGTGGTTCTTGTACAGGCCGGTGGCCGGCGAGGCGGCGGCGCGGCGGCCGGCATACTGGGCGCGCTTGGCCTTGATCTCCAGCTCCTCGCAGATGTACTCGATGCGGCGGTCGACGAAGGTCCACGGCCCCATGTTGGCCGGCTCCTCCTGGCACCACACCAGGTCGGCGTTGGGGTAGCGGGCCAGCTGGTGCTTCAGGGTGTCCTTCGGCCACGGATACAGCTGCTCGACGCGGATGATGGCGACGTCGTCGAGACCCCGCTTGGCGCGCTCCTCGTACAGGTCGTAATAGACCTTGCCCGAGCACAGCACCACGCGGCGGATCTTGGCGTCGGCCACCAGCTTGTCGGTCTCGGGGAGCACGCGGCGGAAGCGCGAGCCGGTCACGAAGTCCGCCAGCGGCGACACCGCCAGCTTGTGCCGCAGCAGCGACTTCGGCGTCATGATCACCAGCGGCTTGCGGAAGTTCCGGTGGATCTGGCGGCGCAGGGCGTGGAAGTAGTTGGCCGGGGTGGTGATGTTGCACACCGACCAGTTGTCCTCGGCCGACAGCTGCAGATAGCGTTCCCAGCGCGCGGACGAATGCTCGGGGCCCTGGCCCTCGTAGCCGTGCGGCAGCAGCATCACCAGGCCCGACATGCGCAGCCACTTGGACTCGCCCGAGCTGATGAACTGGTCGATGATGACCTGGGCGCCGTTGGCGAAGTCGCCGAACTGGCCTTCCCACAAGGTCAGGCCGTTGGGCTCGGCCAGCGAGTAGCCGTATTCGAAGCCCAGCACCGCCTCTTCCGACAGCGGGCTGTCGATGACCTCGAACTCGGCCTGCTTGCCCTCGCGGATGTGGTTCAGCGGGATGAAGCGCGACTCGTCGTCCTGGTCGGTGAGCACCGCGTGGCGCTGCGAGAAGGTGCCGCGGCCGACATCCTGGCCGGACAGGCGGACGCGGTGGTTCTCGATCAGCAGGGTGCCGAAGGCCAGCGCCTCGCCGGTGGCCCAGTCGATGCCCTGGCCGGTCTCCATCATCTCCTTCTTGGCCTGGAGCTGGCGGACGATCTTGCGGTTGGTGTTGAAGCCGTCGGGAGTCTCGGCCAGCTTGGCGCCCACCTCCTTGAGCACGTCCTCGGCGACGCCGGTCAGCTCCTCGCGGAACTCCTCCTCGTCGGCCAACTGCACCAGCCCCTGCCACTTGCCCTCCAGCCAGTCGGCCTTGTTGGGCTTGAACGCCTTGGCGGCCTCGAACTCTGCCTCCAGGCGCTCCTGGAAGCCGGTGACCATGCCGTTGGCCTCGTCCTCGCTCACCGTGCCCTCGGCGACCAGCTTGCGGGCGTAGATGGCGCGGGTGGTCGGGTGGCTGGCGATCTTGCGGTACATCAGCGGTTGGGTGAAGGCCGGCTCGTCGGCCTCGTTGTGGCCGTGGCGGCGGTAGCAGATCATGTCGATGACCACGTCGCCGCCGAACTCCTGGCGGAACTCGGTGGCGATGCGGGCCACGTGGACCACCGATTCCGGGTCGTCGGCGTTGACGTGGAAGATCGGCGCCTGGACGCCCTTGGCGATGTCCGACGAATAGGGGCCGGACCGCGAATACTGCGGGCTGGTGGTGAAGCCGATCTGGTTGTTGATGATGATGTGGATGGTGCCGCCGGTGGTGTAGCCCTTCAGCTGCGACAGCAGCATGGTCTCGGGGACCACGCCCTGGCCGGCGAAGGCGGCGTCGCCGTGCAGCAGGATGCCCAGCACCTGGGTGCGGGTCTCGTCGCCGAGCTGGGTCTGCTTGGCGCGGACCTTGCCGACCACCACCGGGTCGACGACTTCGAGGTGGGACGGATTGGCCTGCAGCGACAGGTGGACGACGTTGCCGTCGAAGTCGATGTCGGCCGAGGTACCCAGGTGGTACTTGACGTCACCCGAGCCCTGGACGTCCGACGGATTGGCCGGATTGCCCTGGAACTCCGAGAAGATCGCCCGATAGGGCTTCTTCATGAAGTTGGCCAGCACGTTGAGGCGGCCGCGATGGGCCATGCCGACGATGGCCTCCTTGACGCCCAGCTGGCTGCCGCGCTTGACGATCTGCTCCAGCGCCGGGATGACGCTTTCGCCGCCTTCCAGGCCGAAGCGCTTGGTGCCGGTGTATTTGAGCTGGAGGAAGCGCTCGAAGCCCTCGGCCTCGGTCAGGCGCTCGAGGATGGCGCGCTTGCCGCGGTCGGTGAAGTCGGTCTGGTTGCGTACCGACTCGATGCGCTTCTGGATCCAGGCCTTCTCGTCGGGGTCCTGGATGTGCATGAACTCGACGCCGATCTTGCCGCAATAGGTGTCGCGGACCAGTTGGATGATCTGGCGCAGCGTCGCCGTCTCCAGCCCCAGCACGTGGTCGATGAAGATGGTGCGGTCGAGGTCGGCCTCGGTGAAGCCGTAGGTGCGGTAGTCCAGCTCGGGGTGCGGCTCGCGGGCGGTCAGGCCCAGCGGGTCGAGGTCGGCCTCGAGATGGCCGCGCACGCGATAGGAGCGGATCAGCATCAGGGCGCGGATGGAATCCAGTGCCGCCTGGCGGGTCTCTGCCGGCGACGGCGCGGCGGCGGCCGGCTTGGCCTCGGCCTTGCCCTTGTCGCCCTTCTTGGCGGCGGCGACGGCGGCCTCGGGGTCGATGGCGCCGATGATCTTGACGTCGCGGGCGGCCCAGTCGGTGCCCTTGAAGTCCTTGGCGATTGCGACGCCCTCGTCCTTCAGCTCCTGGAAGAACTGGACCCAGGACGGGTCGACCGAGGACGGGTCCTCGACATAGCGGGCATAAAGTTCGGCGATGAAGACGGCGTTGGCGCCGTTCAGGAAGGACGTCTCGTCGAAGATCTTCGTCATACCGGGGGCTGACGCGAGTTGTTCCCGCGTCCCTTTCTCATTGGGGCGGGGCGGCGCCGCCGGGCGCCGCCGACGCGGCATCCCTGTGAATTCATGGGAAGGCACGGCCCGGTGCTCCGGCGGTGCGCCGGGCCGTGGATACCCTTCCCTAGCCCTTCAACACCTTCAGCATGGTCGAGCCCAGCGACGCCGGGGAATCGGCCACGGCGATGCCGGCCGAGCGCATGGCCTCGATCTTGAAGTCGGCGGTGTCGTTGCCGCCCGAGATCACCGCGCCGGCATGGCCCATGCGGCGGCCCGGAGGGGCGGTGCGGCCGGCGATGAAGCCGACCACCGGCTTCTTCACCTTCGACGACCTCAGGAACTCGGCGCCCTTGACCTCGGCGTCGCCGCCGATCTCGCCGATCATGATGATGCCGACGGTCTCGTCGTCGCCCAGGAACATGTCCAGGCAGTCGACGAAATTGGTGCCGTTGATCGGATCGCCACCGATGCCGATGCAGGTGGTCTGGCCCAGGCCGGCGGCGGTGGTCTGCGCCACCGCCTCATAGGTCAGGGTGCCCGACCGCGACACGATGCCGATCTTGCCGCGCTGGTGGATGTGGCCCGGCATGATGCCGATCTTGCACTCGCCGGGGGTGATGACGCCCGGGCAGTTGGGGCCGACCAGGCGGGTCTTGGAACCCTCCAGCGCCCGCTTGACCGCCAGCATGTCGGCCACCGGGATACCCTCGGTGATGCATACCGCCAGCTCGATCTCGGCGTCGATCGCCTCCAGGATGGCATCGGCGGCGAACGGCGGCGGCACGTAGATCACGGTCGCGTTGCAGCCGGTCCTGGCCTTGGCCTCGGCGACGGTGTTGAACACCGGCAGGTCCAGGTGCGTGGTGCCGCCCTTGCCGGGGGTCACGCCGCCGACCATCTTGGTGCCGTACGCGATGGCCTGCTCGGAGTGGAAGGTGCCCTGGGCTCCGGTGAAGCCCTGGCAGATCACCTTCGTGTTGGAATTGACGAGAACGGCCATGGTTACGCAGCCTCCTTCACGGCCTTGACCACCTTCTCGGCGGCGTCCGCCAGATTGTCGGCGGCGATGATAGGCAGGCCCGACTGGGCCATGATCTTCTTGCCCAGCTCCACGTTGGTGCCTTCCAGGCGGACCACCAGCGGAACGTTGAGCGACACCTCGCGGGCCGCCGCGACCACGCCCTCGGCGATGACGTCGCAGCGCATGATGCCGCCGAAGATGTTGACCAGGATGCCCTCGACGTTGGGATCGGACAGGATCAGCTTGAAGGCGGTGGTGACGCGCTCCTTGGTGGCGCCGCCGCCGACGTCGAGGAAGTTGGCCGGCTCGCCGCCGTACAGCTTGATGATGTCCATGGTCGCCATGGCAAGGCCGGCGCCGTTGACCATGCAGCCGATCGAGCCGTCCAGCTTGATGTAGTTCAGGCTGTGGCGGGCGGCCTCCAGCTCGGCCGGATCCTCCTCGGACTCGTCGCGCAGCTCCTCGATGTCCTTGTGGCGGAACAGGGCGTTGTCGTCGAAGTTCATCTTGGCGTCCAGCGCCACGATCTCACCCTCGCCGGTGACCACCAGCGGGTTGATCTCGACGATCGAGCAGTCGAGGTCCATGAACGCCTTGTACAGGCCGGCCATGAACTTGACGGCGGTGTTGACCTGCTTTCCCTCGAGGCCCAGGCCGAAGGCGATCTTGCGGCCATGGTACTGCTGGAAGCCCTGCACCGGGTCGATGGACACCTTGAGGATCTTCTCGGGGGTCTTGTGGGCGACCTCCTCGATCTCCATGCCGCCCTCGGTCGAGGCGACGATGGTCACCGACGAGGTGGCGCGGTCGACCAGCAGCGACATGTACAGCTCACGTTTGATGTCGCAGCCCTGCTCGATGTAGACGCGCTTGACCTCCTTGCCGGCGGGGCCGGTCTGGGCGGTCACCAGGACCTTGCCGAGCATGGATTCGGCTTCCTTGGCGACGTCGTCGGCGGACTTGACGACGCGCACGCCGCCCTTGCCCGAGGGATCGTCCTTGAACTTGCCCTTGCCGCGGCCGCCGGCATGGATCTGGGACTTCACAACCCACACCGGGCCGCCCAGCTCCTTGGCCACCTGGGTGGCCTCGGCCGGGGTGTAGGCCACCCCGCCCTTCAGCACGGCGACGCCGTACTTGGCCAGCAGTTGCTTGGCCTGATACTCGTGGATGTTCATGGGCTTACGCCTTCTCCGTTCTTCAGCGACTACTTACTGGGCCATCAGGCTCTTGGCGGTCTTGATCAGGCCGCGCACCGCGTTGGCCGACTTGTCGAAGCCGGCCTGCTCGGCCTCGTCCAGCTCGATCTCGACGATCCGCTCGACGCCGCCGGCGCCGATCACCACCGGCACGCCGACGAAGATGTCGTCCTCCTGCTTGTACATGCCCTTCTTGACCAGGGCGGCGCAGGGCAGCACGCGCTTCTTGTCCTTCAGATAGGCCTCGGCCATCTGGATGCCAGCGGCGGCCGGGGCGTAGAAGGCCGAGCCGGTCTTGAGCAGGTTGACGATTTCGGCGCCGCCGTCACGGGTGCGCTGGACCATGGCGTCCAGCTTCTCCTGGGTGGTCCAGCCCATCTTCACCAGGTCAGGCAGCGGGATGCCGGCGACGGTGGAGTAGCGGACCAGCGGCACCATGGTGTCGCCGTGGCCGCCCAGCACGAAGGCGGTGACGTCCTCGACCGAGACGTTGAACTCTTCCGCCAGGAAGGTGCGGAAGCGGGCCGAGTCCAGCACGCCGGCCATGCCGACGATCATGTGGGCCGGCACGCCCGAGGCCTGCTGCAGGGCCCACACCATCACGTCCAGCGGGTTGGTGATGCAGACGATGAAGGCGTTCGGCGCGTGGGCCTTGATGCCCTCGCCGACCGACTGCATGACCTTGAGGTTGATGCCGACCAGGTCGTCACGGCTCATGCCGGGCTTGCGCGGCACGCCGGCGGTGACGATCACCACGTCGGAACCGGCGATGGCGGCGTAATCGTTGGCGCCCTTGAGGCGGCAGTCCTGGCCCTCGATGGGGGTGGACTGCAGGATGTCGAGGGCCTTGCCCTGCGGGACGCCCTCGGCGATGTCGAACATGACGACGTCGCCCAGCTCCTTGAGGCTGATCAGATGGGCGAGCGTGCCGCCGATGTTGCCGGAGCCAACGAGAGCGATCTTCTTGCGTGCCATGGAATGGTTCCCTCGAACGGTGAGCGTTGATGGTCGCGAACGCGTTACTTCGATACGGCCGCGTTTTCGTCAAACGGGTGGGCTGCGTCGCAACGCAGCATGAGCCATGGAGGGCTTAGGTACCGCGATTCACCGTTGAGGGCAAGGGGATTGGCGTATGCTAAAAGAACATTAGCCAATGCTGATTTTGCGGCGTTTCCGAAGGGTTGCGTCCAGCGCCGAGTCTCTTTCGGGCTAAGCCCTTGGAGTTCTTCGAGATTGACCTACCCGGGACAGGTTTTCGCCCACCCGAGTGGGTGGGGTGTGTGGGTGGGAAGAGCCGGAGTGGGCCGCGGCCC
>JBFMHS010000089.1:0-2327 GCA_040751765.1 Pseudomonadota bacterium
ACACCCAGGCCGGCGGGGTCATCCGCGACGACATGATCCGTTCCATGGCCGGCTTCCTCAAGGAATGGCTGGTGGACCACATCATCCAGTCCGACCTGCGCATGAAGCCCTACATCGCCGCCTTCAACCGCCAGAAGGCGGAAAGCGATTCCCGCCGCCGCGCCGCCATCGCCCAATCCGAGACCATGGCCGGGATGGCGCCCAAGGGATGACGGCGCCGCCGGGCTGTGGTTGACTGCGGCGGTCCCATCCTTCCGCCGGTGCCCCCCATGACCCCCTCCCAGACCGACGACTTCTTCGCCCGTCTCGCCGCCGCCGATCCCGAGCCCAGGAGCGAGCTGGACTACGTCAATCCCTATACCCTGCTGGTGGCGGTGGTGCTGTCGGCCCAGGCTACCGACGCCGGTGTCAACAAGGCGACCGGGCCGCTGTTCGCCGCCGTCGACACCCCCGCCGCGATGGTCGCCCTCGGCGAGGAGCGCCTGCGCGAGGCCATCCGCACCATCGGCCTGTTCAAGACCAAGGCCCGGAACGTCATCGAGCTGTCCCGGCTGCTGCTGGAGCGCCACGGCGGCGAGGTGCCGCGCGACCGCGCCGCGTTGGAGGCGCTGCCCGGGGTGGGGCGCAAGACCGCCAACGTGGTGCTGAACGTGGCCTTCGGCGAGCCCACCATCGCGGTGGACACCCACTGCTTCCGGGTCGCCAACCGCACTGGCCTGGCTCCCGGCAAGACGCCGCTGGAGGTGGAGGAAGGGCTGATGCGGGCGGTGCCGGAACGCTGGCTCCAGCACGCTCACCACTGGTTGATCCTGCACGGGCGCTACGTCTGCAAGGCCAAGAAGCCCGACTGCCCCCGCTGCCCCGTCCGCGACCTCTGCGCCTTTCCCGCCAAGACCGGGGAATAGCTTGCTTCGCCACCGCAAGGCGCCCGCGCCGCGTGAGCGGCGCAAGCCAAGGGATGCAAAGCATCCCGCCCGGCGCCTGAGGGCGACCTAAAGAACCGTCAGCATGCTGGCCACCAGCGGGTGGCGGACGATGTCGGCCTCGCCCAGTTCCACCACCGCCACGTCGGGCAACGCCGACAGCCGTCCCGCGATCTCGGCCAGGCCCGACATGCCGGGCAGCAGGTCCGACTGGTCAGGGTCGCCGGTCAGCACCATGGTCGAGTGCCAGCCCAGGCGGGTCAGCAACATCTTGATCTGGCCGTAGGTGCAGTTCTGGGCCTCGTCGATGACCACGAAGGCGTTGTTGAGGGTGCGTCCGCGCATATAGGCGATGGGGGCGATCTCTATGGAGCCCTCGGCCAGCAGGCTTTTCAGCCGCTTGCCGCCCAGGCGGTCGGACAGGGCGTCGTAGAGTGGCCGCAGATAGGGGGCCAGCTTCTCCTGCATGTCGCCGGGCAGGAAGCCCAGGGACTCACCGGCCTCCACCGCCGGGCGCGACAGGATGATGCGGGCGACCCGGCCGTCCTCGAAGGCCTCCACCGCCTCGGAGATGGCGAGGTAGGTCTTGCCGGTGCCGGCCGGCCCCAGGGCCAGGCTCAGGTTGTGGTCGCGCATGGCCTGCATCAGCCGCGTCTGGCCCTCGCTCTGGGGGCGGACCTTGCGCAGGTAGCTCTGGTCGCGGTCGTCGCGGACATCTCCGTCCAGCGGGTTCCAGCCGCTGTCGGGATACAGCGGCACCACCTGGTCCGACTTGGCGGTGGCGCGGGAATGGGCGGCGTTACGGGTGGCGCGCTTGGCCATGCTGCTCTCCCTGTGCTGTTGGGGAACCCTGAAACGACAAAGGCCTTCCCGACGGGAAGGCCTTGCATGCGAGGCGGAGGCGGAACGACTGCCCAGCGCCCGCGCCGGCGGGCGAAATCAAGGGGACCAGGGATGCTCGGCCGAAAGGCAATGTCATCACCATCCGCGGCAGTCGCCAACAGGTAATGACGTTAACGCATGGCGATTCGACTTGTCGACAGCAATTTGTGCCAGCGGTTTATTTCATCGAACCTCAACAAAACCGCCGACAATTTGACTCACAATCGCGCCACCGACCAGTCCAGCAGCCGCTGGATATGGCGTTCCATGCGCGGCCGCACCTGGCCGGTGGCGACGTCCACATAGGCATACAGGCGCTGGGCGCGGGGATCGTCGATGACCTTGAGCATGGAGCCGTGGGGATTGGCGAACATGTCGCCCACCTCGGGCGGGGTCTCCTCGGGGCCGTCGGTGAAGGCGAAGGTGACGCCGTCCACTGGGATCAGTTCCTCGTGGGGGTCGATATAGACCAGCGCCAGCGCCCGGCGGTCGTCCACCGGCTCCAGGGGGACCAGGAAATGG
>JBFMHS010000009.1:0-2010 GCA_040751765.1 Pseudomonadota bacterium
AGAACACCGCCGGCGGGCCGATACCCTCGTACATCCAGCCGACATGGGCGTTGCAGGTCTTGCACAGGGCGACGCGCCAGTCGAAGCCCCGAAACCAGGTGAACCGGCCCGACGGGCTGCCCACCGCCACCGCCCCGGGAGCATCCTGGAAGCATACCACCCGGAAGATCACCCCGGCGGGATTGAAGAACACATGCTCGTGCTCGCCCCCCATGCGCATGCCCAGGGTTCCCCGGGTCATGAAGGCGCCGCAAGCGGCGCAGTAGAAGGCGACGCCGCCGGACTTCTCATCCACGGGGGTATCCGTGATGATGTCGGCGGCGTCGCGCGGCATGGTCAGTCGGTCCGCTGGATGATGTGGTAGCCGAAGGCGGTCTCGATCACCTCGCTGACCTGGCCGGGCTGCAGCTTGAACGCCGCTTCCTCGAATTCCGGAACCATCTGGCCGCGGCCGAAATAGCCGAGATCGCCGCCCTCCTGGCCCGACGGGCAGTCGGAATGGCGCTTCGCCAACTCGGCGAAGTCGCTGCCGGCCTCGACCTCCTGCTTGAGGCGGGTGACGGTGGCCAGCGCCTCGTCCTTCGAGCGGTCGGCCATGGAACGCATGGAGCCCTTGTACATGAGCAGGATATGGGAAGCGCGGACTTGTCCGGACATGAGGTCTCTCCGAATGAGGGTCGTGGCCCGACCATAGGCAAGGCGACGGCGGCTGTCAGCCGGAAACGACGGGCTCGCATCGGAGCGCGCGCGGTGGTATGAATACCGCCTGGAATTGAACCGAGGGGTTCCTGATGGACATCGAAGCGATCGCCATCGTCTCTGGCGTGGTGTTCGGCGGCGGGCTCATCGTCGCCAAATACGTCATCGGCCACCTGATCGCCGTGAAGGCGGAAAAGGAAAAGTCGGCGGGCCAATAGAGCCTTGCCGCGCCTGATCCTGTTCAACAAGCCCTACGACGTCCTGACCCAGTTCTCGGACCGGGAAGGTGGCCGCGCGACCCTCAAGGACTTCGTGCCGGTGCCCGGCGTCTATCCCGCCGGCCGGCTGGACCGCGATTCCGAGGGGCTGGTGGTGCTGACCGATGACGGCAGCCTGATCGCCCGCATCAGCCAGCCCCGCCACAAGCTGCCCAAGACCTATTGGACACAGGTCGAGGGTGTTCCGACCGAGGAGGCGCTGGAGCGCCTGCGCCGCGGCGTCGACCTCAACGACGGGCCAACCCTGCCGGCCGGTGCCCGCCTGATCGCCGAGCCCGCCGGGCTGTGGCCGCGCGACCCGCCCATCCGCTTTCGCGCCGCCATCCCCACCAGCTGGGTCGAACTGACCCTGCGCGAGGGCCGCAACCGCCAGATCCGCCGCATGACGGCCGCCGTCGGCTTCCCGACCCTGCGGCTGATCCGCTGGGCGGTGGGGGAGTGGACGCTGGACGGTCTGGCCCCGGGCCAGTGGCGCGAGGTGGCTATCGGAACAGGTGTGGCTCGACGCCGTGGCGGTTGGCGAGGAAGTGCACGATGAAGTGCATCAGCGCGTAGGTCGGCGCGCTGAAGGCGATGGAGGCCTGGCCGCCAGCGCTGGCCACCACCTGGCCCAGCGCCTGGATTGAACGGGGCTCGGCGTCGATGCGGCTGGTCAGCGCCAGGGAAACCGAGCGCCCCACCGGCAGGTTCGCCACCGCCGCCCGCACGCCGCCGACCGACAAATCCAGGACCGAGGCCTCGCGGCCGTCGATGGTCAGCGTCAGGTCGGGATCGGGAAAGCGGCGATGCTTGCGGCGTTCGACGCGGCGGAAGGTCGGGCGCGAGACGGTCGCGTTCACCTGATGCTCCTTGCCAGGGTGGAGACCCGAGACAAGCAATATCATGGCGCCCTTAACCGGAGTTCACGCGCTTGGTGAACGGAGTTTGAATGGACGGTTGGCGGCCGGTGAACGGGTCAGCGTTTGGCGTGGTGCGGATGGGCCGCCGCCAGATGCTGCTTCAACTCGCCCGCCACCGCCCGGGTCATGGCGAC
>JBFMHS010000090.1:0-7279 GCA_040751765.1 Pseudomonadota bacterium
ATAGGTGAAGCTCGATCCCGGATTGACGCCGAAACTGCCCTCTGGCTCGCCGTCGAACAGGATCGACGCATTGGGGTAGCCGTGCCAGTGGACGGTGTGGGCGTCGAACAGATCGGGCCGCGCGGCGAACGGCACGTTGGTGATGGTCAGGAAGAAATCGTCGCCCTCGTCCAACATGATCGTCGGCGCGCTGAACCGGGCGGCGAGCCGCCCGGTGCTCAGCACCTGCCCCTCGCCGACGCCGGTGACGTCGTTGAAGCCGAAGATGTACTGCGACTTGCCGTCGGCCATGCGGACGAAGCCGTCGCTGGCGGAAAGGTGCATGCACTTGGCGTCGGGCCAATCCGGGTCGCTCTGGTCGATGATGGCGTCGCCGTCGCGGTCTCCGGGGCACTGAACCTTGACCGCGGCGCCCGCGGGCCCCGCCGCCATCAGCAGGCAGGTGGAAACCAATGCGCCGACGCCGAACATTGTCCTCCTGATCATTGGGCATTCCTCCATTCGTCGGCGCCCAGATCGGCCAGGCTGCCCTCGGGACGCGGGTCACTGTCGATGTCGGCGGCCAGGTCGGCGAGGTCGCCCGGAAGACCGGGGTCTCCGGCATCGACCGCACCCGAGCCCGGTGCGAGGTGGTAATCGCCAAGTCTGGTCAGGGGGCCGAACTTGACGTCGACGAAATTGCCGCCCTCGTCGAAAGCCGGCTGGGCGGCCATCGACGTCTTGAGCTCCACCTGGGTGACCGACTGGCGGGAACCGTTGAAATACGGCAGGACGAAGCCCGGATCGGCCACCCGGTTGGTCCCGTCGCCGCTGCTCGGATCGGTGAGAACGGAATGGGACGGCGACAGTGCCGCGGGAGCCGCGGTCCCGAGCACCGCCAAGTCATGGAACACGGGAGCCTCACCGGCGGCGATGTCCGGCTTCAAGCCGTAAACTGGAAGGTCGGCCGCCTCGTCGTAGCCGGTCACGAACGAGAAGGACCGGTTCTCCCAGATGATGTTGTTGATGAGAAGCGGGTCGGAATGGGCGACCGCGCCGGTGCGCATGGCCGCCGACAACCGCGGACTGTGGGCACGCGAAACGATGCCGGCCGGCTGTGGCCGCGACTGGTCGGGGTTGCCCGGCGTGAAGGCCAGGCCCGCGGTGGCGGTGCTGTCGTTGTGGGCCACCGTGTTGTTGAGGATGCGTACCCGGACGGCGTCCTGCAGCGAGATGCCGCCGCCCGCCAGCCCGGCCACATTGTTGACGACCATGTTGTTGACGATGTCGATGGCATGCCAGCGGCGGCTGTTGCGCGACCGGTCGACATCGCGCCCGTTGGCGGCGGCGATCGCGATGCCGCCGCCATCACCGGCCCCGGCCTGGTTGCCCTGAAGGTGGTTCGCGTTGACGGTGACCGACCCCGACCCGTCGGTGAGCGCGGTGCCGGTCTGCACGCCGCCAATGAAGATGCCGCCCCCCGCGACCGAGGTCCCCTGGCTGAAGGACTGGTTGAAGAGAATGGTGTTGTGTTCGATGCGGCCACGATCGGACAGGCCCAGATGACCGATGCCGCCGCCGTGTCCTTGGGTGAAATTTCCGCAGACGAAGTTGGCGGAGATCCTGTATTCGTCGGCCCCGGTGCACACCGCGATGCCGCCACCCGCGCCGCCCAGGCCGCCATTCTGGCTGATCTGGTTGTGGTGCACGTGGACCCCGTCGTTCTGCGCGTCGACGACGCGGAGCGCGCCCCGGTTGCGTTCTGTGACCAGCTCGGGATGCCCCACCCGCACGCCGCCACCGAAGACACCCAGGTTGCCGATGACCTTGTTGTTGCTGACCGCGAGGGCGTGAGCGTAGCCATTGACCACGATGCCGCCGCCGTTGTCGGACCCGGCGATCGTGAAGCCGTCGATCCTGGGCGCGTGCTTCGGACCGAACCCGCCACGGCTCTCCCTGAGATTGCGGCCCAACACCAGGATCACCGCGCCCTCCTCCGCTTGGAGGTTGTCTTGGCCGGGCAGCAGGGTGACTTGGCGGGAGGCCAGGATGCTGGCCAGCTTGGCCCGCCAGGCTTCCATCTTCTCGCCGGGGTGGCGCACCGCGTTGATGATCGTGGAACCGGCCCCCCAGCCCTGGAGTTGCACCGGCTTCCACATGATCGGCATCTCCTCGTAGCGGCCGGGCGCCACCAAGATGAGGTCACCGGGGGCCGCCAGGTCGATGGCGTCCTGGATCGGGGTCGCCATGGGGTCGGCGGCCGGTTGAACGTGGCGGACGGCGCCGGCGATCGGCCCGACGGTGACGTGGACGGCGTCGACCGTGCGGCGGCCGTCGGCGCGGGTGATCTCCAACTGCCCCGAGACCGTCCCCGCGGCGATATCGCCGCTGATCACGCCGTCGCTCCACGTCACGTTCACCAGCGGCACGCCGCCTACCGTGACCTGGCCGGGAGTGCCGCCGAACCCGTAGTCGCGGGTGATGGTCTTCGGTAGCAGGCCGCCGGGACCATCATAGGCCGGATTGGCCACCACCGCCGGCCCGCGACTGACGATGGTCAGCCGGGGATTGGCGGGCGTCGCGAACGGGCCGCCCTGCCAGCCACTGACGGAATGGACCTGCGGGGTTCCATCGGCCAGCTCGCAATCGACGGAGAACTGGTCGGGGCCGGCGAAGGCCGCCACGGGAACCACCGGCGTATCGAGATAGGTGGTGGTCCCCGGCATGAACTGGAACGTGTAGCAGAACTGGCTGTATTTGCGGTTGAAATGCGGATCGAGAACCATCTGGCCCGGATTGGCGGGATCGGGGATGGGCCCGGCGTCGTTCATGCACAGGATCAGCATGTTGGGGGACATGCCGGTCGGCATGGGAAGATTGGCGGTATAGGTGCTGGGGACAAGGAAGTTGTACTTCCCCCACTCGTCGGTGTAGGTGCGGGCGATTTCGCGGCCGGTCCAGTCCTTGACCGCCACGGGAATCCACGACGGGCCGAACTTCTCGCCGAACTGCGGCGACGTGGGGTCGAATTCGTTGGCGAGGTCGTCGAGAACGAACCCGACCGCCTGGCCGGCGATGGGGACCTGCGTGAACAGGTGGAAGTCGGCGGCGGCGTTGATGCCGTCGCCGAGGGTCACCTGCTTGCGGTCGCACAGCGGGCGGCTCTGGCCGGCGAACGGCGCCGGCTCGGTCTCCCCGCGCAGGAAGGAAAGGGTGGCGGGGACGACTCGCGGCTCTCCGACGCAGACCGGCGGCAGCAGATCGGGAACGGGGCGGTAGTCGTCGCCGAAATCGACGTTGCGGTCCTCTTCCTTCACCAAGCTGTAACCCGGCGGAACCGCCGCCTCGACGATGTAGACTCCGGCCGCCAGATCGGCGAAGGCATAGCCGCCGTCGAAGACCGCGGGGCGGACCTGGTTGTAGTTGCGCAGCCCGTCATAGCAGTCGGTGGCCCGACCCCGCAGGACGAAGGGATCGCCCCGGCACCCGGCGGGGAGGTTGTCGTCCCAGCTGTCGGTACGGGTGAAGGAGATGGCGTCACCAAGCTCGAAGCTGCCGTTGCCGTTGCGGTCGATGTCCTCGGGCCCCTTGCTGGCGGGGTCGCCGCTCCAGCCGAACGGGAAGTTGTCGACGTCGGCGAGCACCAGCGCGCCGCCGCCTTGGGCGTCGATCTTCCCGTCGCCGTTGGAATCGCGGTAAAGGTTGACCTGTACCCTGGGGATGCCGGGCTCCCACGGATCGGCCGCCGCGTGGCGCGGGTCGTCCTCGGCGCGCGTGGTGGCGTAATAGACCACACCCGAAATGCCGCCATTCTCGCCAGGCCCATAGGGCGACTTGCCGAACTCGATGACGTTGGTGGACCCGAGGAAGGTTTGGATTCCCTGGGTCAACACCGGGCCGGTCTCGGTGCGAGACAAGGCGTTGCCGGTATTGGAGTTGGCCTCTTGCTGGGCCTGCGGGTTGAGCACGCCGAGGCTGGGCATGGCCCACCCTTGGTCCGCCGGGACCGGGCCGCCCGCGTCGACGACGATGGTCGCGCCGGTGGCCTTGAAGCGGGCGAAATCCACCTCGGCCACGAGCCAGTGGAAGAAGGGGAAGACTTCGTCGAAGGGGGCGTCGCCGTTTCCGTCGGTGGTGAAGCTTTGATAGATGGTGCCGTCACGGTACCGGAGATTGACGGCGACGTTGGGAATGCCAGTCTCGCCGTCGTCTCGGAAACCGTTCTGGTTCTTGTCGAGGAAGACCTTCGTCCGCAGCGCCCCGAACCAGTTGAACATCGGCACTTCGAGCAGGTCACAGCGGCCGTTGGCGGTGGCGCAAGTGCCATCGCCGTTCACCGTCAGGCCGAGCCCGGCGAAGATCAGGTCCAGGTTGTCGTCCCAGAACACCAGTTGGTACGCGCCAGGCGGCACGTCCGGCACGCTGAAGGTGCCGTCCTCGCCGCATTTCTGGGCATACAGGCCGCGTCCCCCCCCGCCGACCGCCAGACTGTTGAGCCCGACCCAGCAGTTGGTGTGCGCGAAGGGTCCCCCGTTGTGAAAGGTGAATTCCGGCGGCCGCGACATGTGGAGGTTCACCACTTGGCCCGACACCGTCACGCCACCGGTCAAGGCGGTCGCGTCCGTGGTGGGACGGACGAATCCGACGACGACGTGCTCGCTCGCCGGGCCGAACTCGGTGAACGTGGCGGGCTCATTGGCCTTGACCCAGGCATCGATGGTCTTGGTGCCTTCGATGGTCGTGGTCTGCACCCAGTCGGCGCTGGGCGGGATCACCTTCACCCCGTATTTCGCGGGAGCGAGGTTCTTGATGACGACGCGGCCATCGGCGCCGCTCAGCAGCTCGCCCGAGCCCATGGCCAGCACCTTGCCGGCCGCGTCGTAGGTGGTACCGAGAGGATTGCCGAATGCGTCCTGCGTCACCCGGCCACCCACATGGCCGAACCGGCCGCCGGCGTCGTCGAGGATCACGCTGAATCCCGCCAGCCCGCCCTCGGCCGGAAGATCCGCCTGATTGTTGATCGGGCTGCTGTCCTCGAAGACGAAGACGGAAATCTGCGCCGTCGGCAACGGAAGCGCATTGACCACCACCGAGGCGCTGGTCTGCCTCGGCTTGATCTCCGTGCCCCCCATGCCGTAGCCGGCCTTGGGGAGGATCGTCAGGTAATACCGCGTCTCCGGATCGAGGACCAAGGCCGCCAGGGAGCCGTCGTCGGACCGCCCTTCGGCCACGACGCGCGCGTGGCTGCGATGGAACCCCACCGCCAGGGAACCGGTATCCGGCGCACCGGGTTCGACCGGATAGGTCGTGTCCTCTTGGAGCAACCAGCGGTAATCGGCGAGCGCGACACCGTCCCCTCCCCGCACCTCGACCGTCAGGGCCAGGGCTTGGGGGGACAACAGGAAGAGACCCGAAAGCAGGAAGAATGCCCGGAGAATCCGCGCATGTTGGCCCACGACGTTCATCCCTCATCCCTTTCCAGAGACACAGACTCCCGCGGCCGCTCCGACAACCGCAGGTACAGCCACCGTAACGGACGCGGAAATCGTTCCGTAGCCGACATCCGGACGTCAGTCGGCAGGCAGGGGCCACCCCGGCGGAAGGCCGCCGATCGAGATGAAGGGCTAAGGCCGGCGGGTCTCTCCGCCATGGGACGCTCGCCGCCAGGCCAGGACGGCATAGGGCTTGGCCGGATCGCGTAACAGTCGAATGGTCGCCTCGCGCCCATACACCCCGCCACCGGTCGTCCGCGCCACCGCACGAATGGAGTAGACCTGCCGCCGCGATGCGACCACATGGCGCGGATCGAGACCCAGGTATTGCCCCAAGGCCGAAGGCTGGATTCCCTCTGGAACCAGCAGGTCCTGGACCTTCTCGGGCTGGACTCCGGGCAGCAGGGCCAGCAACGCTCGTGGGGCGACCGTGGGGTCGATCCCGCGCAGCCGGGAATGGACCGTGAGATGGGGCTCCAGGCGCCGCACGATATCCGGACGCATCCCCAGGACATTGGTCAGTTCACCGACAAGGACGAACGGGCGGTTGGCGGGCGAGTAGTCGAGGCCGGCGGCACGGTAGTCCCCGGCTTCGGCACCGTTGAGGCGCCGCAGATCATCCGGATCGGCCCAATCGAGGATGGCGTCCACCAGACGTTCGGCCACCGCCGGCTCCATCCCCACGCCAATCATGAGATTCCGCAGCAGGGCCTCGTCCGCCATGTTCAGGTCGATGCGCCCCGCCTCGTCGTGGATGGTCACTTCGACCACCCCATCGCTCAAAGCCAAGGAATATGGGCGGCCATCGGCCCGCCACAGGGGATCGGCCACCCGATCGGTCAGTTTCGCCATCGCATGCGCGAAGCCGGCCTCGGCGAGGGCCTCGGCCCGCGCGGCCTCGGCCACGTTGCGGGCACGGTGCAACCGGTCGGTGGCGATCCCGGCAATCGCCATCGCCAGGGCGCCCAGGAACGCCAGCCCCAGGAGCACGCCCAGGAGCGCGAACCCCCCTTGGCTACTGGTCGATCCATTCTCGGGCACGTTCCAGGCTCCGCATCCGCCGACGCATCTCCTCGGTGACGTTCCGCCCCTCGACCGGACTGCGGATGATCTTGGGAGAAATCAGGATCAGCAGCTCGGTGCGGTCGATGGTCTGGTTGGTCGCGCTGAACAGGTTGCCCACCACCGGCACATCCATCAGCAGTGGGATGCCCGAGCGTCCATTGCTCTTGCGGTCGCGGATCAGGCCACCCAAGGCCACCGTCTGCCCGCTTTCCACCGCCACGGTGCTCAGCACCGACCTCTGCTGAATGGTGGGAGCGTCGATCCCCGACGTCGTGGTCCCCACGACGTCGCTGACCTCCTGCCTCACCTCCATGGTCACCGTGCCCGCGGAGCTGATCCGGGGAACGACCTCGAGGATGATGCCCGTGTCCCGGAACTGGATGGTGTTGACGATCGGGGCTTCCGGGTTCGTGACGCTGACCGCCGACTGGACCGGAACCGGCACCTGGTCACCCACCTGCAAGCGGGCCACCTCGTTGTCGAGGACGACCAGCTTGGGTGCGGACAGTACGTTGACGTTGGTCACCCGGTTCAAGGCATCCAGAACGACTCGGATGCTGCTGGTCGCCCCGACATAGGCGAAGCCGGGGAATTGCGGCGCCACCAAGCCGGTGGCCGCCGTCGAAAAGCGGAACTGGTTGGTGCCGGACTCGAAGAACCATTGAAGGCCATAACGCAGGTCATCCGACAACCCCACCTCGGCGATGGTGGCCTCGATCAGCACCTGCATCGGCACCCGGTCC
>JBFMHS010000091.1:0-29706 GCA_040751765.1 Pseudomonadota bacterium
CGCCTGATGGGGGCCGAACTGGCCGAGGCCCGCATCCTGCTGGGCGAGGGCGACCCGGCATGATCGCCCGCCGCGCCCTGTTGCTGGCCGCGCTGGCCCTGGCCGTGCCGGGCGTGGCCGCCGCCAAGCCCGAGCGCACTGAGTTCTACGCCCCGCTGCAGGCGATCAATTTGGAATTCTGGGACCGCGAGGGCTTGTTCCATCAGGTCACCATCGACCTGACCGTGGTCTACGCCAAGGAAGGGGTGAAGGTCGCCAACAAGGTCTCGGACCTGATCGCCAAGCAACTGTCCACCCTGCCGTGGGAAGAGTTCAGCCGCGACAACCCGGCGCTTACCATCAAGCGTGTCGCCCTCGAGGTGGCGCGGACCGACCCGGTCGGTGCCGAGGTCAAGGACGTGCTGATCGCGCGGCTGATGCTGCGCTAATCGCCGATGCGCAACTCCGCGATGGCCGGCACCCGGGCGGCGATTTCGCGGGCGAGATGGCAGGCATTGCCGCGATGGGGGCCGGGCGCTGCCCAGGAACCACGGTGGCCAATGACCCGGCGCCTGACCCGGCGGGGCTTGGTGCGGACGGGGGGACTCGAACCCCCACGACACAAGGTCAACGGATTTTAAGTCCGCTGCGTCTACCGGTTCCGCCACGTCCGCGCGCGGTACGCGCTTCTTATACCCTTTCCGGGGCCGCTTCCCAAGCATGGCCGCATTGGCGCATGGGCACGGGTGCGTGCAAGCCGGTGGTGGGAGAATGATCGTGGTTGAGGATACGAACGTATAGGAACGTAAGCGCAAGCTTAGTTCATAAGATACGCCTAATGTCCGATGGAGTCTGGTATGCAGACCGATCTCGTTCCCCGGTCCTTCGTTTGCATCGTTTCCCGTGGCGGGCGGCCGGTGCACGATCGGGGATAGCCGAATGCATTGGAAGGCATCCGGAAGGGCGCGCGTCGCCCCGGCCGGGTGACGGGAGGGTGACATGAAGACCATGGGAATCAAAGGCCGGTTGGTGGCGAGCTTCGCCGTCGTGCTGGTCCTGGTTGCCGGCGGCATCGTGCCGATGATGCTGGGCAACCTCGCCGACACCATCGAGACCGCCGAGGAACGCGAGTTGGCTGGCTATCGTCATGCCTTCGATGCGGCGGTGGACATGAGCACCACCAACGGCCAGGCGCTCGCCTTGCTGGTGGCCGAGATGCCGGACACCAAGGCTGCCTTCGCCGCCGGGGACCGGGATCGCCTCGCCCAGATGTTCGTGCCCCCCTATGGCGCGCTCAAGAAGACGCTCGGCGTCGACCAGATGCAGTTCCACGTGCCGCCGGCCACCTCGTTCCTGCGCGTGCACATGCCCAAGAAGTTCGGTGACGATCTGTCCTCGTTCCGCCAGACCGTGATCGAGGCCAATGCACAGAAGAAGCCGATCCTGGGCCTGGAGAACGGTGTCGGCGGCATGGGCATCCGCGCCGTGATCCCGGTGTCCGACGAGGGGCGCCACATCGGCACCATCGAATTCGGCATGAATTTCGGCCAAGCCCTGGCCGACGGCTTCAAGAAGCAGTTCGGCGTCGACGTCACCATCCACGCCACCAAGGCAGCCGTGCAGCAAGGCGGCGGCATCAAGGAGGAGATCAAGCAGGTCGCCTCCACCGCCGAGGCGCCTTTCTTCGGCATGGACGACTGGAAGCGCGTCCTGGCAGGCGAGCAGGTGCTCCGTCGCGGCGTCCAGAACGGCATCCCGGTCGCCGCCATCGCCGCGCCGGTGATGGACTACCAGAACAAGCCGGCGGCGATCGTCGAGATCGTCATGGATTCCAGCCAGTACGAGATCCAGTATGCCAATACCCGCAACACCGCGCTGATGGTGTCGGGCGGCATCGTCGCGGCCGGCTTGGTCATCGCGTTCCTGCTGGCGCGCGGAATCTCGGCTCCGCTGGTCGAGATCACCAAGGTCATGCGCACCCTGGCTGGCGGCAACCTGGAGGCCACGGTGCCCTCCACCGAGCGCGCCGACGAGGTGGGCGAGATGGCCCGCGCCGTCGAGGTGTTCAAGCAGCAGGGTGTCGAGAACCGCAAGCTGCACGAGCAGCAGGAGGCCATGCGCGCCTCGGCCGAGGCCGAGCGCAAGCGGACCATGAACCGCATCGCCGACAACCTCGACGCCCATATCGGCCGGGTGGCCGAGACGGTGGGCTCGGCGTCCACCGAGATGGTGTCCACCGCCGAGAGCATGACCGGCCTGGTGCAGCAGGCTGAGGCCCGCGCCGCCACCGTCGCCGCCGCCGCCGAGGAGGCGTCGACCAACGTGCAGACCGTGGCCGCCGCCACCGAGGAGTTGTCCTCGTCCATCGCCGAGATCAGCCGCCAGACCGCAGAGAGCACCCGCATCGCCAACGAGGCGGTGGACGAGGCCCGCTCGGCGGACAGCCGCATCGACGAACTGTCCAAGGCGGTGGTCAAGATCGGCGAGGTGGTCAACTTCATCACCGACATCGCCAGCCAGACCAACCTGCTGGCGCTGAACGCCACCATCGAGGCCGCCCGCGCCGGCGAGGCCGGCAAGGGCTTCGCGGTGGTCGCCAACGAGGTGAAGCACCTGGCCAGCCAGACCTCGAAGGCCACCGACGAGATCTCGGCGCTGATCCACGCGGTGCAGACCGCCACTCACGGCGCGGTCGACTCCATCGGCTCCATCAGCCGGGTCATCGATCGCATGAACGGCGTCATCACCACCATCGCCTCGGCGGTGGAGGAGCAGGGCGCCGCCACCCAGGAGATCGCCCGCAACGTCCAGCAGGCCGCCGAGGGCACCCGCCAGGTGTCGGACAACATCGCCGGCGTGTCGCAGGTGGTGACCGAGACCGGTTCGGCGGCGGGCAACGTGCTCAGCGCCGGTTCCGAGCTGGCCAATCAGGCCGAGGCCCTGCGGGCCGAGGTTCGCAGCACGGTCAGCGAGATCCGCGCCGCCTGACGCCCATCCACGGGCGCCCCGTGAAAGCCCCCGCCGGAGCGATCCGGCGGGGGTTTTTCGTCACGGCTCACAGATAGGCGCTGCGCCCCCGGGTGTGCTGGAACCGGCGCCAAGCCAGGACACCCAGTGGCACCGCCACCGCCGCGCCGGCGGCCACCGCCAGGGCCGTGCGGGCGCGCCCGGACCCGCCGTCACCCGCCCAGCCGCCGTGGACCGAATCGGCTTGCGGCGTGAACAGATTGCCGGAGCCCTGAGGGGCGGGAATGTCGCGGAAATGCTCGCGCTCCACGGTGCGCGCCATCATTTTTTCGGCCAGGGCCGGCGCCACCGCATGGGTCAGCGCCAAGAGTGGCGCCATGCGGCCGACGAAGGCCTCGCGGCGCGGATGGCGGGCCAGCTCAACGATCAGTGCCGCAACCCGCTCGGGGGAATACACCGGCGGCATGGGGCGCGGCTCGCGGCCGCTGTGGTTGGCGCCGTGCTGGAACAGCGGCGTGTCGACGCTGGGCGGCATCACGGTGCACACGGCGATGCCGGGGGCGTCCATCAGCTCCATGCGCAGCGATTCGCCCAGGCCGCGGATGGCCCATTTCGTTGCCACATAGGCCGAGGTTTCGGGCTGGCCGACGGTCCCGGCCACCGAGGACAGGTTGATCAGCACGCCGTGGCCCTGCTTGCGAAAGACCGGGATGGCGGCGCGGCAGCCGTGAACGGTGCCCATCAGGTTGGTGCGCACCACCTTGTCGAACTCCGCCAGCGGCACCTGCTCGATCCTGCCGAACAGGGTGACGGCGGCATCGTTGACCCAGACGTCCAGCCCGCCGAAGCGGGTCAGCGCCGTTTCCGCGAGGCGATCGACGTCGCGATGGTCGGTGACGTCGGCGGCCACCGCCACCGCCTCGCCGCCAAGGTCGTCGCATTCGCGCACCGCCGAGTCCAGCGCCGCCTCGTTGCGCGCCGCCAGCACCAGCCGGCAGCCTTCCACCGCGAAGGCCCGCGCCGCCGCCCTCCCGATGCCCGACGACGCGCCGGTGATCACCACCACCCTGTTGCCAAGGTCCCGATATCCCGCCATGGACGCCTCCTTGTCTGGGCGTTTCAACAGGCGGCCGAGGTGGCGGTTCCCCAGGCGTCAGCCGGGGTGGAACAGGTGGGGGACGAAGCGGCTGCTGTCGCGGGTGATGGGGCCGCTGTCCTCGCGGATGCCCAGCCCCAGCGCGGTCCCGCCCAGGCTCCAAGCGGCGGCCGAGTTGCCGGCGTAGGCGGTGACGCCGCCGACCAGAAGCGCCAGCGACACCGACAGATAAGCAAGATAGGCCCCGATGTTCCCCACGGCATGCCCCCTTCACGATTGTGTGCAAAGGGATGCACCCGAAGACGATGGCTGTCAGCCGTTGTCGCGCAGCACGTTTCCGGCCAGGTACAGGCTGCCGCAGATGAGGATGCGGGCCGGGCCGGGGATGGTGGCGACCAGCTCGCGGACGGCGGCCTCCACCGAGGCGGCGGGCTTGGCGTCGAGGCAGAAATGGCGGGTGGCGGCTGCGGCGGCGTCCTCGGCCGACAGGGTGCTGGTCTCGCCGGGGATGGCGACGGTGCGCAGCGAGTGGAAGCGGGCCGCCAGCGGCTCCAGGAAGCCGTCCACGTCCTTGTTGGCCAGCATGCCGAACACCGCCAGGATCGGCTTGTCGCGCCAGCCGCGCAGGTGGCGGGCCAGCGCCTCGGCGGCGTGCGGATTGTGGCCGCCGTCCAGCCACAGCTCCCAGCCTTCGGGCAGCAGCTCGGCCAGCGGGCCGCGTTTCAGGCGCTGCAGCCGCGCCGGCCACTCGACGCCCTTCATGCCCAGCGCCAGGGCGGTGGGCGGGATGGGCGCCAGCACCGGCGGCTTGCCGGTGACCGTCAGCCGCTCGATGGCGGCCAGGGCCAAGGCGGCGTTGCGGACCTGGAACGCGCCTTCCAGGGCCGGGTCGGGCAGGCTCCACTCCACCTGCTGGCCCTTGAACAGGATGCCGCCGGCGGTGGCGGCGCGGGCGAAGAAGTCCTTGCCCTGGACCAGCAGCGGCACGCCATATTCCAGCGAGCGCGCCTCCAGCACCTTCATCACCTTGCGGCCCTGGTCGGCCGAGATGCACGGCACGCCCCGCTTCATGATCGCCGCCTTCTCGGCGGCGATGGACTCGATGCGGCCGCCCAGGAATTGCTGGTGGTCCATGGCGATGGGGGTGAGGATGGTCAGCGCCGGGTGCTCGACGACGTTGGTGGCGTCCAGTCGCCCGCCCAATCCGGTCTCCAGCAGAACCACGTCGGCGGGGATGCGCGAGAAGGCCAGAAAGGCGGCGGCGGTGGTGATCTCGAAGAAGGTGATCGGCGCCCCGGCGTTGACCTGCTCCACCTCCTCCAGCAGGGCCAGCAGCTCGCCGTCGTCCATCAGCCGGCCGGCGACGCGGATGCGCTCGGCGAAGCGCACCAGATGCGGCGAGGTGTAGACGTGGCAGCGCAGCCCCGCCGCCTCCAGGAAGACCCGCAGATACGCGATCGTCGAGCCCTTGCCGTTGGTGCCGGCGACATGGATCACCGGCGGCAGGCGGTTCTGGGGATGGCCCAGCTTGTCGAGCAGTTCCAGCACGCGGTGGAGCGACAGGTCGATGACCTTGGGATGCAGTTGGGTCAGGCGGTCGAGGACTGAGTCGATCATGGGCGGCGTTCCGGCGGAGGATGGGGGAGCGAACCACAGAGACACAGAGGACGGAGGCGGCACAGAGAAAAAGGATTTTCTAATATATCTCTGTGCACGCTCTGAGTCTCTGTGCCTCTGTGGTTGATCGACGGCGGGAGCGCGGGTGCCGCAGGCGGATCGCTACATCCGCACTGCATCCTCGGGATTAGGCGCGTCCTTGGGCAGCATCACCACGTCGCCCTTGGGCGACCTGTTGCGCAGCAGCGACAGGGTGCGGACGAGCGTGGCGCGCAGGTCCTTGCGCGGCACCACCATGTCGATCATGCCGTGCTCCAGCAGGTACTCGGCCTTCTGGAATCCCTCGGGCAGCTTCTCGCGGATGGTGTTCTCGATGACCCGGGCGCCGGCGAAGCCGATCACGCAGCCCGGCTCGGCGATGGCGATATCGCCCAGCATGGCGAAGCTGGCCGAGACGCCGCCGGTGGTGGGGTCGGTCAGCAGCACGATATAGGGCAGCCGCTTCTCCTTGACCTTGTCCACCGCCACGGTGGTGCGCGCCATCTGCATCAGCGACAGGATGCCTTCCTGCATGCGGGCGCCGCCCGAGGCGGGGATGACGATCAGCGGGCTGTCCTGCAGCACCGCCAGCTCGGCGGCGGCGACGATGCCCTCGCCGACGGCGACACCCATCGAGCCGCCTTGGAAATCGAAGTTGAAAGCCGCGATGACCACGTTCATGCCGCCCATCTTGCCGTGGGCGACGATGATGGCGTCCTGCTCGCCGGTCTTGGCGCGGGTTTCCTTCAGGCGGTCGGTGTACTTCTTCTGGTCCTTGAACTTCAGCGGGTCCTCGGGGACCTTGGGCAGTTCGATGCGGCTGTACTTGCCGTCGTCGAACAGCATCTCCAGACGTTTCTTGACCGCCAGCCGCAGGTGGTGGCCACAGTGCTGGCAGACGTTCAGCGCCTTCTCGAGGTCGCGGTGGAAGATCATGTGACCGCAGGCCGGGCACTTGTGCCACAGGTTGTCCGGCACGTCCTTGGGCCGCACCAGGGCCTGGATCTTGGGACGGACGTAGTTGGTCAGCCAGTTCATGTCTGCTCTCTTCCGTTACGGCCCGGTCGGCCCGACAGTTTTATTAACCACAGAGACATTGCGAGCACAGAGAAAAAAAGACCCTCTGCGCCCTCGGTGTCTCGGTGGTGAGTTCCCTCTTACTTCCGCGCCCCGCGGACGCCCTCGGCCAGCTTGCGGACCAGCTCCAGCGGCGCGCTGACCGCCTTGTCGGTGCCGGCGGCCTCGGCGGCGGCGGCGACGATGGCGCTGCCGACCACCACGCCGTCGGCGATGCGGGCGACCTCGGCGGCCTGCTCGGGGGTCTTGATGCCGAAGCCGACGCAGACCGGCAGCGGCGTGTGGCGGCGGATGCGCTCGACCGCCTCCTCGATGGCGGCGCCGCTGGCCGAGGCGGTGCCGGTGATGCCGGCGATGGAGACGTAGTAGACGAAGCCCGATGCCTCGGCAACGATGGCCGGCAGGCGGGCGTCGTCGCTGGTCGGCGTGGTCAGGAAGATGAAGTCGATCTTGTTCGCGCGGCAATGCGGCACCAACTCGCCTGCTTCCTCGGGGGGCAGGTCGACCAGGATCAGGCCGTCGATGCCGGCCTTGGCGGCGTCGGCGCAGAACGTCTCGGGCCCCCAGACATAGACCGGATTGTAGTATCCCATCAGCACCACCGGCGTCTGGTCATCGGTCTTGCGGAACTCTGCCACCATGTCCAGCGTCAGCTTCAGCGAGCCGCCGGCCTTCAGCGAGCGCTGGGCGGCGGCCTGGATGGCCGGGCCGTCGGCCATGGGATCGGTGAAGGGCATGCCGAACTCGATGATGTCGGCACCCGCCGCCGGCAGCCCGTTCAGGATGGCCTGGCTGGTGGCGCGGTCGGGGTCGCAGGCCATGGTGTAGGTGACCAGGGCCGCGCGGTCCTCGGCGGCCAGCTTCATAAATCTCCGTCCGAGACGGCTCATGTCACAGGCCCCCCAGGGTGGCGTCGCCCAGGGCGCGTGCCACGGTGTTGACGTCCTTGTCGCCGCGCCCCGACAGGTTGACCACCATCAGGTGGTCCTTGGGCAGCGATCCCGCGATCTTGGCGGCATGGGCGATGGCGTGGCTGGATTCCAGGGCCGGGATGATGCCCTCCAGCCGGGTCACCCGCTGGAACGCCTCCAGCGCCTCGTCATCGGTGACCGACGCGTATTCGACGCGGCCGATGTCGTGCAGCCAGGCATGCTCGGGGCCGATGCCGGGATAGTCGAGGCCGGCCGAAATGGAATGGGCCTCGTCGATCTGGCCGTGGTCGTCCTGCAGCAGATAGGTGCGGTTGCCGTGCAGCACGCCCGGCTTGCCGCCGGTCAGCGATGCCGCGTGCAGCTTGTCGAGGCCGTAGCCGGCGGCTTCGACGCCGATGATGCGCACGCTCTTGTCGTCGAGGAACGGGTGGAACAGCCCCATGGCGTTGGAGCCGCCGCCGATGCAAGCCACCAGGCTGTCGGGAAGGCGCCCCTCCTGCTCCATGATCTGGGCGCGGACCTCCTCGCCGATCACCGACTGGAAGTCGCGGACCATGGCCGGGTAGGGGTGCGGGCCGGCCACCGTGCCGATCAGGTAATAGGTGTCGGCCACGTTGGTCACCCAGTCCCTGAGCGCGTCGTTCATGGCGTCCTTCAGGGTCGCCGCGCCGCTGGTCACAGGCTTGACCTCGGCGCCCAGCAGCTTCATGCGGTAGACGTTGGGCGCCTGGCGCTCGATGTCGGTGGCGCCCATGTAGATCACGCATTTCAGCCCGAACAGCGCACAGACGGTGGCGGTGGCCACACCGTGCTGGCCGGCGCCGGTTTCGGCGATGATGCGCTGCTTGCCCATGCGCCGGGCCAGCAGGATCTGGCCGATGCAGTTGTTGATCTTGTGGGCGCCGGTGTGGTTGAGGTCCTCGCGCTTGAGATAGACCTTGGCGCCGCCGAAGGCCTCGGTCAGGCGACCGGCGAAATACAGCGGGTTGGGGCGGCCGACATAGTTCTTCAGCCAGTAGCGGAACTCGTCCTGGAAAGCCGGATCGGCCTTGGCGGCGGCATAGGCCTTCTCGACCTCGAGGATCAAGGGCATCAGCGTCTCGGCGACGAAGCGCCCGCCGAAGATGCCGAAATGGCCGCGCTCGTCGGGGCCGGCGCGGTAGGTGTTCAGGTTCTGCATGGTCCGTCCCTGGCTCAAGGGGCGCTAATAAAGCACGAAGCCGCAGTGATGGGGAGGGGTTTCGTGGCGTTTGCCACGGGACGCACAGCGCGAGTTGGTGTAAGCTGTTCGTGATATATTGGTTTGCTCATGGACAGGGGAGAAATAGCCATGATCACCATCCGCACCCTCGCCGCCGCCGCCGTGGCGGCCATCATCGCCGCGCCCGCCTGGGCCGCGCCCGAGCCGGTCAGCTTCGCCGAGGACATCCAGCCGATCCTGCAGATCCGCTGCACCGGCTGCCATGCCCCCGGTCAGGACGGCTACGAACAGAGCGGCTTCGACCTGACCTCCTACGAGGGCCTGATGAAGGGCACCAAGCACGGCGCCATGATCGTACCCGGCGACCCGGTGACCTCGAACCTGATGGTGCTGATCGAGGGGCGCGCCGACAAGTCGCTCCAGATGCCCCACGGCAAGAAGAAGCTGTCGTCCTGCGACCGCGACCTGATCCGCAAGTGGATCAAGCAGGGTGCAAAGAACAACTGACCTTTCCGGAGCGGCGATGCGGCTCCAGCGGGCGGCCCCTCGGCGGAGGGGCCGCCTTTTTCGTGGGTGACCCGGGGGAGCGCGACGGCGGTTGACCATGAGACCGTCACCCGAACCGGAGGCTTCCCATGCCCACCTCCGTCCCGCGCGCGGCACTGGCCGCAACCCTGCTGCTGATCGTGCCGACCGTCGCCCCCGCCCAGCAGGTGGGCGACGTTCCCTTCGTGCCGACCCCCGAACCGGTGGTGGACGCCATGCTCGACCTGGCCGGCGTGGGGCCCGGCGACTTCGTGCTCGACCTGGGGTCCGGCGACGGGCGTATCGTGGTGGCCGCCGCCCGTGATCGCGGTGCCCGCGCCATGGGGGTGGACCTCAATCCCCAGCGCGTCGCCGAGGCGCGCGCCGCCGCCCGCGAGGCCGGGGTGGCGGACCGGGTGCGCTTCGTCCAGGGCGATCTGTTCGACCAGGACCTGTCCCGCGCCGACGTGCTGACCATGTACCTGTTGCCCGAGGTCAACCTGCGCCTGCGCCCGGTGATCCTGGAGCGGATGCGGCCCGGTGCCCGCGTGGTGTCGCACGATTTCGACATGGGCGAATGGGCCCCCGACCGCCAGTTCAAGGTGCCCGGCGACGGCAGCAACGTCTATCTGTGGATGGTTCCCGCCCGGGTCGAGGGAGTCTGGCGGCTGGATGCCGGCGACGGCGGCGGGCCGTGGCGGCTGGACATCCGGCAGCACTTCCAGCGGTTGGAGGCCACCGCCAGCCGAGGTGGCGAGACCGTCGACCTGGCCGATGCCGGCGTCCAGGGCGAGGCGGTGTCCTTCACCTGGCCCGACGGCCGCCGCTTCCTGGGGCGCCTCGGCGACGCGGCCGGCACCATGGCCGGAGTCAGCCAGACCGCCACCCTCGACGAATCGGCGGGGTGGCGGGCGGTGCGGTCGGGCTCGTGAGCGTGCCCGGGCGCGGCCGCCTGGGCACCGTCGACGGCATCGCCATCGTCGTCGGCATCGTGGTCGGCGTGGGCATCTTCCGCGCGCCGTCCGAGGTCGCCCGGCTGGCTGCCAGCGAGGCGCAGCTGTTCCTGCTGTGGGCGGCAGGCGGCCTGGCGGCCCTGGCGGGCGGGCTGTGCTACGCCGAGCTGGCGTCGGCCTGGCCCAACGCCGGCGGCGAATATCATTTCCTCAAGCGCGCCTTCGGCGCCCGGCTGGGGCTGCTGTTCGTGTGGGCTCGGGCCTCGGTGATCCAGACCGGGGCCATCGCCGCCGTGGCCTTCGTATTCGGCGACTACGCCTCCGAGCTGGCGCCGCTGCCGCCGTGGCTGCTGGCCGCCGGCGCGGTGGCGGTGCTGACGTCGGTCAACCTGGCCGGATGGCGGCCGGGGCGGCTGGCGCAACGGCTGCTCACCGGCCTGACGGTGGCGGCGGTGGTGGCGCTGGCGGTGGCGGGACTGTCGGCCGAGGCGGCTCCCGCCGCCACCCAGCCTCCCCCGCCCACCCGGGGCGGCGAGGCCTTCGGCATGGCGCTGGTGTTCGTGATGCTGACCTATGGCGGATGGAACGAGGCGGCTTATCTGGCCGGCGACCTCGACCGCCGCCGGACCGGCATGGCAGTGGTGCTGGCCGGTGGGCTGGCGTTGGTGGTGGCGCTCTACCTGGCGCTCAACGCCGCCTTCGTCACCGCCCTGGGCATCGAGGGCATGCGCGGCGAGCCGGCGGTGGCCACCGCCACCGCGCGCGCCGCCATGGGCGAGGCCGGGGCGGGCGTGCTGGGGGTGGTGGTCTGCGTGGCGGCGCTCAGCACCCTCAACGCCACCGTCATCACCGGCGCAAATGCGATCGCCGCCCTGGGCGGCGACGTGCGGCCGCTGGGCGCCATCGCCGACCGCCGCCGGGCGCTGGCGGTGCAGGGGGGGTGGGCGCTGGCGCTGGTGGCGGTGGGCGCCACGGCCCAGGACGGCTTCACCGCCATGATCGAGTTCACCGCGCCGGTGTTCTGGCTGTTCCTGACCCTGGTGGGGGTGGCGCTGTTCGTTCTGCGCCGGCACCGGCCCGAGGCCGAGCGGCCGTTCCGGGTGCCGCTCTATCCGGCGATCCCGCTGGCATTCTGCGCCACGTCCGTGTTCATGCTGTGGGCCAGCATCGGCTATGTCGGGGCCAGCGGGGCGTTCGGGCTGGCGCTCTTGGCCCTGGGTTGGCCGTTCGTGGCGTGGGCGGCGCGCCGGCTCAATCCGGCCAGCGCCGGTGCAGCCACAGCCACTGGCCGGGACGCTCGCGGATCCACGACTCGATCAGGGCGTTGACCCGGGTCATCAGCTCCAGCGTGTCGGCATGGGTGTCGCCGCTCACGGTATGCTCCAGCGGCGGGTAGAAGGTCATGCGGAACCGCGCCCCCCCCAGGCGCTCGACCCGGGCCGGCATAACCGGGCAGCCGAACTTGACGGCGAAGCGGCCCACCGCTGGGGCGGTCATGGCGTCGCGGCCGAAGAACGGCACCGCGATGCCGTCGTTCATCTTCTGGTCGACCAGCATGCCCACGTGGCCGCCGGCCTTGAGCACCTGCATGATCTCGCGGGCGCCATCCGCTCCCTTGCGGATCTGACCGCCGGTTGCCGAGGGGCCGCGCCCCTTGCGGTAGATGTCCTCGATCCAGGGATTGTTGGCGGCGCGGTAGACCAGGGTGATGGGCAGTCCCTCGTGGCAGGCCACGGCGCCGGACAGTTCCCAATTGCCGAGATGGGCGGAGACGAACAGGCCCGGCTGGCCGTCATCGCGCATGGCGTGCAGGTTCTCGATGCCGACCACCTCGACGCGGTTGCGGATCAGCCAGTCGATGTGGGGGAATTCGCCGGCCACCCGCCCCAGGTTCTCCCACACTTCGGCGACGATGGCCTCGATCTCGGCCGGGGACTTGTCGGGGAAGGCGTGGGCCAGGTTGCGCCGGGCCACGCGCGACACCTTGAAACGGGGGCCGACCAGGCGCAGCAGCCCGCCGGCCAGCCCCGAGGCGGCGTCCACCGGCAGCGCGCCCATCAGCGCGAACAGCGCGCGGGCGGCGGTGGCCTCGATGCGTTGGCGGAATTGTTTGACGGTCACCCCGGAACGGCCCTGTCCAGCAAGTGGTCCAGGGCCCTGGTATCCTCCCACTCCAACCGCACCGTCAAGGCCGTGATCCGGGGGCGCAGGTCCTCGGGCACGCGCACCAGGTCCTTCTCGGTGGTGACCGCTACGGCGCCGGCCTCGGCGGCGTCGGCCACGATCTCCTCGATCTCGGCGCGGGAATAGGGATGGTGGTCGGCGAAGGGATGGGCGGCGACCAGCCGGGCGCCGACCTGCTCCAGGGTGGCGAAGAACTTCTCCGGCCGGCCGATGCCGGCGAAGGCCACCACCGGCTTGCCGGCCAGGGCGGCGGCCTCGGGACCGGGGGCCAGGCGGGCGCGCAGCACCGGGGTGCCGGCCAGGAAGCGGGCGGCGCCGGCGGTGTCGTCGCCGATCAGCACCACCGCGTCGGCGCGGGCCAGGCCCTTGGCCACCGGCTCGCGGCAGGGGCCGGCGGGGATGACGCGTCCGTTGCCGAAGCCATAGCCGCCGTCCACCACCACCAGCGACAGGTCCTTGGCCAGGGTCGGGTTCTGGAAGCCGTCATCCATGACGATGACCTCGGCCCCGGCCTCGGTGGCGGCGACGGCGCCGTCCGGGCGCCAGCGGGCCACCCAGGTGGGGGCGGCGCGGGCCAGCAGCAGCGGCTCGTCGCCGACCCGGGCGGCGTCGTGGCGCAACGGGTCGACCCGGCGCGGCCCCACCTCGCTGCCGCCATGGCCCCGGCTCAGCATGGCGACGGCACGGCCGCGCGCCTTCAGGCGCTCGGCCAGGGCCAGGGCCACCGGGGTCTTGCCGGCGCCGCCGGCGACGATGTTGCCGACGCAGATCACCGGCACGGCGGCGCGCCAGGCCTCGGTCTCGGCCAGGCGGCGGTCGACGCCCCAGCTCCACAGCCAGCCCAGCGGCGCCAGCAGCCGTGCCGCCACGCCGTCGTGGCGCCAGAAGTCAGGCGCGCGCATGGCGGGCCTCCGCCCCGGCGAGGAACGGCTCAAGCGCGGCGCGGAATGCGCCCAGGGCGTTGGCCTCGCCTTCCGCCCAGGCCAGGGCGCGGGCGCGGGCCTCGGCCAGGGCCGCCGGGTCGGACAGCAGGTCGGCGACCGCGCCGGCCAGCCCGGCCTCGTCCTCGACCTGGCGGGCGGCGCCGGCCACCAGCATGGACGGCACGATGCCGGGGAAATTGGTCATCAGCGGCCCGAACAGCACCGCCGCCCCCAGCCGTGCCGGCTCGACCGGGTTCTGGCCACCCTCGGCCGCCAGGCTCTTGCCGACGAAGACGATGGGAGCCAGGCGGTAGAACAGTCCCAGCTCGCCCATGGTGTCGGCGACGTAGACCCCGGCGCCGGGCAGGCCTCCGGCCGAGCGCAGCGACACCGACAGGCCCATGGCCTTCAACTCCCCGGCCACCTCGGGGCCGCGATGGGGATGGCGGGGCACGATCACCGTCAGCAGGCTGGGATGGGCGGCGGCCAGCGCCTGGTGGACGCGGCCGATCAGCGCCTCCTCGGGGGAATGGGTGCTGGCCGCCAGCCACAGCGGTCGGGCGCCGATGGCGGCGCCAAGCTCGGCGAGGTCGGCGTCGTCGCAGGGCAGCGGCGGCGCCGCCAGCTTCAGGTTGCCCAGGCAGCGCACCTCGCCGGCCCCCAGCGCGCACAGGCGGTCGCCGTCCTCGGGGGTCTGGGCCAGGGTCAGGGCGAAATGCGACAGCAGGTGGCGGGCCAGGCCGGGCACCCGCGACCAGCCGCGGAACGAGCGCGGGGACATCCGCGCATTGACCAGGATCTGCGGCACGCCGCGCCGACGCGTCTCGGCAAGCAGGTTGGGCCACAGTTCGGACTCGGCCCACAGGGCGAGGTCGGGGCGCCAGTGGTCGAGGAACGGCCGGACCCAGGCGACGCGGTCCACCGGGACGTACTGGTGGAAGGCGCCCTTGGGCAGCCGCTGCTCCATCAGCCGGGCCGAGGTCACGGTGCCGGTGGTCATCAGCAGCGACATGCCCGGCCGGGCGACGATGCGTTCGACCAGCGGCAGCATGGACAGGCTCTCGCCCACCGAGGCGCAGTGCAGCCACACCAGCGGCCCGGGCGGGCGCGGCCGCGACGGCTGGCCCAGGCGCTCGCCGAAGCGGGCCGGGTCCTCCTTGCCGCGCCGCATACGGCGGGCCAGAAAGGAGCGGATCAGCGGTCCGCCCGCCGTTGTGACGGCGCGGTAGAGGCCGGCCAGCATCACGCCGGCTCCGGGCTGGGCAGGCCGGTCAGCCGGTCGGCCTCGGCCAGCTGGGCGTTCATGCGCTCCTCCAGCAGGGCGCGGACGGCCTCCACGTCGGCGTCGCGCGGCACCTCGATGGGCTCGCCCCACAGGAACACGCCCTTGGAGAACGGGCGCGGCAGCAGGAAGCGGTCCCACGATCCCAGCAGGCGGCCCCGGCAGGAATAGGTCAGCGGCACCACCACCGCCCCCGACAGGCGGGCGATGTCGACGACCCCGGTGGAGGCGCGCTGGCGCGGGCCGCGCGGGCCGTCGGGGGTGATGCCGATGGTGTGGCCGGCCTTGAGTTCCCGGAGGATCGAGCGGAACGCCGCCGCTCCGCCCTTGGAGGTGGAGCCGGCGATGGTCTGGATGCCGAAATGGGCCACCGTGCGGGCGATAAGCAGGCCGTCGCGGTGCTGGCTGATCAGCATGGAGAACGGGCCGCCGATCCAGGTCTGGGGCATCATCAGCAGGCGCGAGTGCCAGAAGGCGACGATCAGCGGCCGGCCCTCGGCCTTGATGCGGCGGGGGATGTCCTGGCCGACCTGCTCCCAGCGGCCGGTGGCGAAGACCAGCCGGACATACTGGGCGGCCAGCCAGCACAGCGCACCCCGGATGCCCTCGTTCTTGCCGATCTTCTTCACCAGTCCCATGCCGGCCTCAGCTTGCGGGCACGGCCGGGTTCGCCTCCTCGGCGAACTGCATGGCGTAGAGGCGGGCGTAGATGCCGTCCTGGGCGATCAGGGCGGCGTGGTCGCCCGATTCGATCACCCGGCCGCGGTCCATCACGTGGATCAGGTGGGCGTTGACCACCGTCGACAGGCGGTGGGCGATGACGATGGTGGTGCGGCCTTTCATCAGGTGCTCGAGCGCGGTCTGCACCTGGCGCTCGGACTCGGTGTCCAGCGCGCTGGTGGCCTCGTCCAGCAGCAGGATGGGGGCGTTCTTCAGCATGGCCCGGGCGATGGCCAGCCGCTGACGCTGGCCGCCCGACAGGTTGAGGCCGCGCTCGCCGACCATGGTGTCGTAGCCGTCGGGCAAGCTGATGATGAAATCGTGGGCGGCGGCGGCGCGGGCGGCGGCCTCGATTTCGTCGTCGGTGGCGCCGAAGCGGCCATAGGCGATGTTGGCGCGAATGGTGTCGTCGAACAGGGTGATTTCCTGGCTGACCAGCGCCACCTTGGCCCGCAGCGACTCCAGGGTCACCTCACGCACGTCCTGGCCGTCGATGGCGATGCGGCCGTCGGTGACGTCGAAGAAGCGCGGCAGCAGGTTCAGCACCGTCGACTTGCCGGCGCCCGAGGCGCCGACCAGGGCCACCGTCTTGCCGCCTGGCACGTCGAAATCGACCCCATCCAGAGCCGCCTTGGCGCCGTCATAGGTGAAGAAGACGCCGTCGAAGCGGACATTGCCCTCGCGCACCACCAGGTCGTGGGCGCCGTCGCGGTCACGGATGACCGGCTGCACGTCAAGGATCTCGAAATTGCGCGCCGCCGCCGCCAGGCCTTCCTGCAGGTTGGTGTTGAAGTTGGCCAGCGTCTTCAGCGGACGGTAGGCCAGCATCAGGGCGGTGATGAAGGAGAAGAAGGCGCCGGCGGTCATGTCGCCATCGATGACGCGGGCGCCGCCATAGACGATCACCACCACGATGGCGGCTCCGCCCAGCATCTCCATGATCGGCGACGCCGCCGAGCGGATGCGCGAGGCCTTGTAGGACAGCCGGTTCAGCTCGTCGACCAGGCCGCCGACCTTGGCCTTCTCGTAGTCCTCCATGCCATAGGCCTTGACCACGCGGATGCCCTGGACGGCCTGCTCCAGATAGGTGGTCAGCTGGCCCTGCTGCTCCTGGGTGTTGCCGGTGACCTTGCGCATGCGCCGGCCCAGCTTGACGATGGGCCAGATGGCGATGGGGAACACGAAGAAGGTCAGCGAGGACAGCAACCAGTCCTGATAGAACATGGCGCCGATCAGGAACAGCAGGCTGGGCAGGTCCTTGCCGATGCCGACGATGGCGTTGGACACCGCGAAGCGCATGGCGGCGGTGTCGTTGACCACCCGCGTCAGCACCTTGCCGGTGGGCATGGAATGGAAGAAAGCGACGTCCAGGCTCATCAGGTGGCCGAACAGCCGCTTCTGCATGCCGGCGATGACCGCCAGGCCGACCTTGCTCATCAGCACGCCCTGGCCGTACTCGCCGCCGGCCTTGACGACGAAGGTGGCCAGCACGGCGAAGGCCAGCGGCCACAGCAGCTCGGGCCGGCGGGCGCCGAAAATGTCGTTGACCACCGGCTCCATCAGCAGGGCGTAGCCGGCGGTGGCGGCCGCCGAGGCCACCATGCACAGCACCGCCGCGCCGACCGAGCCCATATGGGGCCTGACATGGTCGGCCAGCAGACGGCGCATCAGCGCCCAGGTGGTCTGGTTCCAGGAAAGTTTGTGTTTGCTCAAGGGTTTGCCCGTGCACGGCCTGATCGGCGGCCGGACCATAGCATGGGACGCGTCATCCCGCCAGAAGCTGGCGGCTTTCGCTCATCCATGCCCGCCAGCCCTCGGCGTGGGGGCCCTTGCGCCGCTTCATGTGCAGGTCGCGCTTGACCCGGATGTCGAAGTCGTCGCCGGGCGCCGGGAGCGGGAAGTCCTGCCCCGACCAGATCGCCAGGCGCTCGGACAGCGAAAGCCGGCCGAAGGCGGCCAGGTCCCACAGCGAGCGCAGGTCGAAGCCGGTGGAGGTCTGGTAGAAGTGCCAGGTGTTGACGTCGCGGATGCCCTCGATCATCTCGGACAGCGGCGCGTAGAGGCGGTACATGGGGTTGTCGTCGCGGCCTGCCAGCTCGCAGCCGCGCCCGCCGCACACCACCAGGTTCCACGATTCGAATTCGGGGCGCATGCGGGCCAGCACGCGGCCGAAGGCGGGGTGGTCGGCATCGTAGCGCCGGCGGCGGGCGGCGGCGTCGATGCGCGACGCCAGGTCGCGGCGGTCGGTGGCGCGGAACACACGGTCATAGGCGAACAGGCGGCCGATGGTGGCGCCGGCCACCACCTCGGGCGAGAACACCGAGGCGAACAGCCACAGATGCGGCCGGCCGGCGAAGTCGATTTCCACCAGGTCACCACTCAGGCGCACCGGGCCGTCATAGTCGCCCGGCATGGGACAAGGCAGGGTCAGGCCGTCGAGAAAGACGCTCTCGGGATAAAGATCACGGGCGAGGGTTAGGAAATTGTCAAGAAACCAGCGCTCGTTCATCGCGGCCACCTCTTGGAATGACCGTGATGTTATATGTCCAGGGGTTTCCGAGGGGTGAATGTCAAAAACAAGGCGGGTGTGGCTACTCGGACACACTTATGTCCGCCATGTCCGGCGGCGCGACCATGGGCGAGGCCATTTCCACCGGGGTGGCGAAGATCACGCCTCGTCCGGGCCGGTCCATGTGCAATTGCAGCCAGCAGAATTCCACGATCTCGTCGAGCCGCTCGCTGGGGACCAGGATGAAGATCTCCTCGTTCTCGACGAAGGCCGCCAGCCGGGCGCGGCGGTGGCCGTGGTCGGCGGTGGTGCGCCGGGCGCCGGAAAAGAACACGCTCCAGATGCCCTTCTCGCGCACGAGGCGCGAGATGAACGGCTTCGAGGCGCCGCCGAAGGCCACGCAGCGGATCAGGTGGTATCCCTCAGCGGTCACCGGTGATCTTCTCCAGGATCTCGGCCGGGATGTGGGTGGCGGCCTTCTCCACCGGGGTGACGTACATGAAGCCCATGCCAGGGGTGTCCAGCTTGCCGGCCAGGAACATGCGCTCGAACACGAAGTTCAGCTGCTCGCGGCTGACCGCGATGGTCACCACCTCCTTCTCCGCGTTCACCGCGATGGACCACAGGCCCAGCTTCTCACGCAGGCCGGTGCCGCGGGCGTAGTGGATGGTGGCGCCCTCGGCGCCGGCGTCGACGGCGGCCTTGACCACAGCGTCGGCCTGGCCGCGTTGGACGATGCAGGTGATCAGGTGGACGTCGGTGAGAACGGGGATGGTCAGCGTCACAGGGTGGCTTCCTCGGCCTTGGGAACGGGGGCGGCAGCGGGTAGGCGGAGCTGGCGCAGGCGGATGGCCAGGCCGAGCCCCAGCACCGCGATGATCGGGCCCAGCGAGGCCAGGGCAAGGACCCCGAAGCCCTCGATGGCGCCCACGGCGCCGCCGAAGCCCAGGCCCATGGCCAGGACCAGCGGCACGGTGACTGGGCCGGTGGTGACCCCGGCGGAGTCCCAGGCCACGTTGGTGAAGGCCTCGGACGACGCCCAGGTCATCAGCAGCGCCACCATGTAGCCCGGCAGCAGGAACCACCACAGCGGCAGCGCGAAGACCAGCTTGACCACGCCCAGCGCGATGCCGCAGGCGACGCCGCCCGAGACGGCGGTGATCAGCATGGATTTGCGGAAGGCGCCGTTGGACAAGGTCTCCACCGTCTGTCCCATGGCGTTGAGCGCCGGCTCGGCGATGGTGGCGCCGAAGCCCAGCGCCCAGGCGAACAGCACCGCCACGCCGACGCCCAGCGCGTAGTCGTACATGGGGGTGCCGGCGACGCCGTCCAGCGCGGCGAAGGCACCCGGCACGGCGGTGCCCGACTGGGCGCCGAGATTGGCCAGGCCGTATGTCAGGCCGATGTTGAACAGCACCATGCCGGCCAGGGCGAACACGACCCCCAGCGCCGTCACCGCGCGGTCGCAGACCTTGGCGCGGGCCAGCCGCGCCACCAGGGCCAGGAAGGCCACCAGCGGCACGATGGCCCGGACCGAGCCGACGATCTCGGCCCAGGGCGAACGCTCGAACCACGCCGCCGCCCCGGCCTCGGCACCCAGCGCCGCCGCCTCGGCGGGGGTGTGGGTCCACGACAGAACCAGGCCCAGCAACAGCACCGCGATGATGGGCAGCACCGAAGCCATGGTGACGATCCCGAAACCGGCCAGGGCGCTGTCGCCCTTGCCTGCCGACCCGGCGACACCGATGCCGAGCGCCAGCACCAGCGGCACCGTCACCGGTCCGGTGGTCACCGCGCCGCAGTCCCAGGCCAGGCCGATGACGGCGGCCAGCTGGTCGTCCTTGGCGATCAGCGCGGTCAGCAGCAGGGCCATGCCGACCAGCAGGTAAATGGGGCCCTTCAGGCTCCACGCCCGCAGGAACATCAGCATGCCCACCACGGCGGCGACGCCGACGCCGGCGCCCACCGCCAGCACCAGATAGGGCGACCAGGCGTTGAGCAGGGCATGCAGATAGGGGGCCTTGGCGGCCTCGACCAGCGAGCCGGCGGCCTTGAGCGCGCCGATGGCCGGCTCGGCGAAGGTGACCCCCACCCCAAGCGCGAAGGCCACCCCCAGCACCACCGGCAGGGTGCGGGTGCGTGGCAGGTCGTGGCCGATGGCCTCGCCCAGCGGCATCAGGCCCAGGCGCAATCCCTCCATGAACAGCATCAGCCCGGCCAGGGTGGCGACCAGGCCGCCCAGCACCACCCAGGGCTCTGCGATGCCGCGGTGCAGCACCAGCAGCTGGAAGACGGCCAGATAGCCGGCCAGCGGCACCACCGCGCGCAGTTGCTCGCCGGCCTTGGAGGAGAGGTAGGGCGACAGCAGGTGCCACATGGCCAGGGGCGTCAGCTTGACCCGCCGCCAACGCGGCCCGCCGATCTCGGCGCGGCGCTGCGCGGCCAGCCGGGTCAACCGGCTGTAGCTGACGACGCGCTTGTCCACCCGCGTCTCGCGGCGGAAGTCGCCGTACCGGATCCGGATTTCCTCGGCCATGCCCCCAATTCCCCATGGATTTGCCATCATTGTGCTGGGGGGACGGGGGAAAGGCAAGACGGGGCGGTCGGCTATCGCCCGACTGTCATGGAGTTGCCGGCAATTTTACCACGAAGCGGGCGCCGACCACCTCGCCGGCCGGGTCCTTGCGGTTTTCGGCCCAGATCAGGCCGCCATGGGCATCGATGATCTGCTTCGAGATGGACAGGCCCAGGCCGGAATGGGTGCCGAACTTTTCGGCCGCCGGGCGCTCGGTGTAGAAGCGCTCGAAGATGGTCGCCAGCTTGGTCTCGGGGATGCCGGGGCCGTGGTCGTCCACCTCGATGCGGATGAACCTGCCCTCGCGGCCGGCCCTCAGCGCGATGGAGCCGCCGTCGGGGCTGAAGCTGATGGCGTTGCCGATCAGGTTGCGCAGCACCTGCACCAGCCGTCCCTCGATGCCGGCGACCACCAGCGGGCCGGGGTCGGGGGTCTCCAGGGTGAAGGTCAGGCGTTCCTCGGTGGAGCGGTAGACGTCGGCCAGGGTCTCCAGCATGGCGCGCAGGTCCACCGGCTCGGTGTCGGCGCGCGACAGTTCGGCGTCCAGGCGCGAGGCGTCCGAGATGTCGCTGATCAGGCGGTTCAGGCGCTCGACGTCGTCCTGGATGATGGCCAGCAGCTTCCTCTGCTTTTCGGGGTCGTCGACGCGGGCGGCGGTCTCCACCGCCGAGCGCACGCTGGTCAGCGGGTTCTTGATCTCGTGGGCGACGTCGGCGGCGAAGGCCTCGATGGCGTCCATGCGCCGCCACAGCGCCTCGGTCATCTCGGTCAGCGCCACCGACAGCTCGCCGATCTCGTCGCCGCGCGCGGACAGGTCGGGGATGCGGTGGCGGCGGCCATGGCCGTGGCGGACCTGCTCGGCGGCCAGGGCAAGGCGGCGGATCGGCCGGGCGATGGTGCCGGCCATGTACAGCGACAGCGCGGTGGTGATCAGAAGGGTCACGGCGAACACCTGCACGATGGCCATGCGCACCTGGAACAGCGAGCGGGCGATGGCGGCGCCGTCGGCGCTGACCATCAGCGCGCCGACCACCTGCTTGTAGCGCTGCACCGGCACCGCCACCGACAGCATGATGCCGCCGCGCTTGCGGTTGCGGACGGCAGAATCGGCGCGGCCGGCCAGCGCCGCCATGGCCTCGGGATAGTGGTCGGCGCGCTGCTCGGCGTGCTCCACATAGGTGGGCAGGGTCTCGTCCACCGGCATCCAGGTGGCGATCCTTTCCCAGGCCTGGCGCAGTTCCGCCCGCCAGCCGTGGCCCTTGGGCGGCGGCAGGTCCTCGATCTGGATGACGCCCTTGGAATAGAGCAGGAAGCGGGAATCGGCGGCCAGCACGCCGACGGCATCGAACAGCCGCGCCCGCAGCTGCGCCGGTTCGGCCAGGCGGCGGACCATCTGCTGGGCCAGCTCGCGGTTGAGTTCCAGCAGGCCGAGGGCCTGCTCGCTGACCGCGCCTTCGCCGACGGCGCCGGCCACCATCTCGGCCTGGGTGGTGAGGCCGGCGAGCTCGGCGCGGATCAGCCCGGTCTTGTAGAGGTCGAGATAGAACAGTCCCACCACCAGCAGCACCGGCGCGATCAGGTTGACTGCCAGGATGCGCCGGGTCAGCGGCGAGGCCAGGAGCCGCCACCGGCGCCGCCTCTCGCGCGGCGGCGGCGGCGGCCGCGTGCCGGCCCGGTCAGGGAGCGTCGTCACGGTAGCGGTAGCCCACGCCGTACAAGGTCTCGATATGGGCGAAGTCGGGGTCGGTCTCGCGGAACTTCTTGCGCAGCCGCTTGATGTGGCTGTCGATGGTGCGGTCGTCCACGTAGATGTGCTCGCCATAGGCGGCGTCGATGAGCTGGTCGCGGTTCTTGACGTGGCCCGGCCGCTGGGCCAGCGACTTCAGGATCAGGAACTCGGTGACGGTGAGGTCGACCTTCTGCCCCCGCCAGGAGCAGACGTGGCGGGCGGAATCCAACACCAGCTCACCCCGGGTCAGCACGCTGGCGGCCGGGGTCTCCGTCTCGGCCGCCATGTCCAGGCGCCGCAGCAGGGCGCGGATGCGCTCGATCAGCAGCTTCTGCGAGAACGGCTTCTTGATGTAGTCGTCGGCGCCCATGCGCAGGCCCAGCAGCTCGTCCACCTCGTCGTCCTTCGAGGTCAGGAAGATCACCGGGATGGCCGACTGCTTGCGCAGGCGCTGCAGCAGTTCCATGCCGTCCATGCGCGGCATCTTGATGTCGAGCACGGCCAGGTCGGCCGGCTGGGTGGTCAGGCCGCGCAGCGCCTCGGCGCCGTCGGTGTAGGTGCGGGTCTTGAACCCTTCGGCTTCCAGCGCCATCGACACCGAGGTCAGGATGTTGCGGTCGTCGTCGACCAGCGCGATGGTATACGACACGAGAGATACCTCCCAAGGAGTGGGTGGCACGGAGGGTTACCGAATCGTTGCCGCCCCGCAAGCCCGGACAGCCGCGCTACCCCGTTTGCGGAAATTGACGACCCCAATGTGGCGAAATTATAGTGCCGGCCGATGGTTCCCCGCATCCGTTCGATGCGGGGTGAAAAGGGAACCCGGTGCGGCACCTCCAAAGGGGCCCAGGCCGGGGCTGCCCCCGCAACTGTAGGCGGCGAGGGGTTCGGCCTTCGAGATCGCCACTGGCGCGCCCGCCACATCCACCGGTGGGCGCATTAAGCCGGGAAGGCTATGCCGAATCCCCTGGACCCGCGAGCCAGGAGACCTGCCATCGATGGGTGCGAGCGCACGCCTGCCCGGACGGGGTGATCCGGGCATGTGACCCCCGCCATGGGGCGGGTTGCGCCGCGTGTCGTTTGAAGGTGGATTCGTATGCACATCATGGAAGGTTTCCTTCCCGTCGGCCATGCGGTGGCATGGACGGCGGTTTCCGCTCCCTTCGTGGTCGTGGGCGCGCGCCGCTTGCGGCGCCGGCTGGCCGAGCGGCCCGAGGCGCGCCTGACGCTGGGCGCCGTCGGCGCCTTCGCCTTTGTGCTGTCGGCGCTGAAGCTGCCCAGTGTGACCGGGTCGTGCTCGCATCCCACCGGGGTTGGGCTCGGTGCCATGGCCTTCGGCCCCGGCGCCATGACCGTGGTCGGCACCGTGGTGTTGCTGTTCCAGGCCCTGCTGCTGGCCCATGGCGGCCTGACCACGCTTGGGGCCAACGTGTTCTCCATGGCGGTGGCCGGCCCGTGGATCGCCTGGGGAGCCTGGACGCTGGCCCGGCGTTTCGGCGCCGCGCCGGCGGTGGCGGTGTTCCTGGGTGCCTTCCTGGGCGACCTCGGCACCTATCTGGTGACCTCGGCCCAGCTGGCGCTGGCCTTCCCCGACCCGGCGGCGGGCGTCGCCGGCGCCTTCGCCAAGTTCGCCGGCATCTTCGCCCTGACCCAGGTGCCGCTGGCGGTGGCCGAGGGACTGGTGACGGTGGTGGTGATGAACGCGCTGACCGCGCGCGGCTATCTGGAGGCACGGGCATGACCGGCCGCACGAACGCCATCCTGCTCCTAGCGGCGGCGGGCATCGTCGCGGCGCCGCTGGCGCTCCGGCTCCCCGGCGAGTACGCGGGCGCCGACGGCCAGGCCAGGGAGACCATCGAGGCGTCGGGCTACACGCCGTGGTTCGAGGGCCTGTGGAGCCCGCCCTCGGGCGAGGTGGAGAGCCTTCTGTTCGCGCTCCAGGCCGCCCTGGGCGCGGGAGTCCTGGGCTATGTGCTGGGGCGCCGGCAGGGGCGCAAGGACCACCGATGACCGGGCTCGACCGGCTGGCCCAGGCCAGCCGCTGGCGCACCCGTTCGCTGGCCGAGAAGGCGCTGCTGTCGTTGGGCCTGCTGGTCCTGGCAGTGGGGCTGCCGCCATGGCCGGGGGGCGCCGTGGTGCTGGCGGTTGCCATGGCCGCGACGCTGCGGGCCGGGGTGCCCGCCGGCGAGTGGGCGCGGGCGGCAGCGCCGGCCCTGGGCTTCCTGGCGCTGGGCGCGCTGGCGCTGGCGGTGTCGCTGGACGGAAGGGTGACGGTGGAGCCAGCCCGCGATCTGCTGCTGCGCGGATCGGCGGCGGTGGCGGCGCTGCTGCTGCTGGCCACCACCACCCCCGCGGCCGACCTGGTGCGCGGCCTGCGCCGGCTGGGCCTGCCGCCCGAACTGGCCGAGATGGCGCTGGCCACCTACCGCTTCATCTTCCTGTTGGCCGATTCGGCGCGCTCCATCCACGCCGCCCAGGCGGCGCGCCTGGGCACGGTGGGCTGGCGGCGGTCGCTGACCTCGCTGGGGCTGCTGGTGGCGATGCTGCTGCCGCGCGCGCTGGACCGCGCCCGGCGGCTGGAGATGGGCCTGGCGGCGCGCGGCTTCGACGGCTCGCTACCGACGCTTGCCCCCGGGCGGCCGGCCTCGGCGGCGGGGATGGCGACGGTGGCGGCGGTGCTGGCCGTGGTGCTGGGGGTGGGCCTGTGGACGTGATCCTGGAGGCGCGCGGGCTGCGCCATGCCTATCCCGGCGGCGTCACCGCCCTGGCCGGGCTGGACTTGGCGGTGGCGCGCGGCCGTCGCCTCGCCATCCTCGGTCCCAACGGCGCCGGCAAGACCACCCTGCTGCTGCACCTCAACGGCACGCTGAGGCCGGCGGCCGGCGAGGTGCGGCTGGATGGACGCGCCCCTGGCCATTCCCGCGCCGAGCTGGCGGAGTGGCGGCGGCGGGTGGGGCTGGTGCTGCAGGAGCCCGATGACCAGCTGTTCGCCGCCACCGTGGCCGAGGACGTGTCGTTCGGGCCGCTGAACCTGGGTCTGTCCGAGGCCGAGGCGCGCGAGCGGGTGGCCGAGGCGCTGGAGGCTCTGCGCATCACCGATCTCGCCGACCGTCCCACCCACATGCTGTCCTTCGGCCAGAAGAAGCGGGCCGCCGTCGCCGGCGCCGTCGCCATGCGGCCCGAGGTCTTGCTGCTGGACGAGCCCACCGCCGGCCTCGACGCCTTCGGCGCCGTCCATCTGCTGGCGGCGCTGGACAAGCTGCACGCCGGCGGCGCCACCCTGGTGTTCACCACCCACGACGTCGACCTGGCCTGGCGCTGGGCGGACGATGTCGCCCTGTTCGATGGTGGTGTGGTGGTGCGCCGGGGCGAGGCCGAGGTGGTGCTGTCCGACCGCGAAGCGCTGTCCCGGGCCCGCCTCAAGCCGCCGCTGCTGCTGGAGCTGGGCCTCAAGGCGCGCGCGAAGGGCATCCTGGCCCCGGACGCGCCGCTGCCCCGGACACGGGACGAGGCACTGGCGCTGATCTAGACCATGGTCCGTTCAGACGGAAGATTCCGCAGATCGGATCAGGCCCTAGCCGAGATAGCGCGCCTCCAGATGCGCCTTGAACACCGCCGCGTCCAACGGGCGGCCGGTGGCCTGGCGCAGCAGGTCGGTGGTGGACAGGCTGGAGCCCTTGCCGTGGACGTTCTGGCGCAGCCAGGCCAGCAGGGGGGCGAAATCGCCTCGGGCGATGCCGGCCGGGATGGCCGGCTGGTCGCGCCGGGCGGCGTCGAACAGCTGGGCGGCGGTCATGGCGCCCAGGGTGTAGGTGGGGAAATAGCCCCAGGCGCCGCCGTACCAGTGGATGTCTTGCAGGCAGCCCAGGCGGTCGTCGGGGGGCGTGATGCCCAGCAGGCGGCGGTAGCCATCGTTCCACGCCCCTGGCAGGTCCTCCAGTTCCATGCGGCCTTCCACCAGCGCCTTCTCCAGACCGTAGCGGATGATGACGTGGGCGGGATAGGTGACCTCGTCGGCATCGACGCGGATGAAGCCGCGTCCGACCCGGATGCCCAGGCGATGGAGGTTGTCGGCCTCCCAGTCGGGGCCGGAACCGCCGAAGGCCGCCGCCATGCGCGGCGCCGCCCAGCCCAGGAACTCGCGCGAGCGGCAGGCCTGCATTTCCACCAGCAGGCTCTGGCTCTCGTGCATCTGCATGCCGCGGGCCCGGCCCACCGGCTGGTGGCGCCAGCGGCCGTCGGGCAGGCCGAAGTCGTAGAGGGCGTGGCCGGTCTCGTGCAGCACCCCCATCAGCGCCGAGGTGAAGTCGGTCTCGTCGTAGCGGGTGGTGATGCGCACGTCCTCGGGATAGCCGCCGCAGAACGGGTGGAAGCTGGTGTCCAGGCGGCCGTGGGCGAAGTCGAAACCCAGCACGGTCATGAATTCGATCCCCAGTGCCTTCTGGCGGTCGGCGGGGAAGGGGCCGGCGGGCAGGCGCGGCTCGGGGCGCCGGGCCTGGGCCTCCAGGGCCCGCTCGATGAAGCCGGGCAGGAAAGCCTCCAGGTCGGCGAACACCGCGTCGATGTCGGCCGAGCGGCCATCGGGCTCGTACTGGTCCAGCAATGCATCGTAGATGCCCACCCCCAGCGCCTCCGCCTTGGCGCGGCCGGCCTCGCGCACCAGCGCCAGCACCTCGCGCAGGCTGGGCAGGACCATGGCGAAGTCGGCCTTGGGACGCGCCTCGCGCCACACCATCTCGCAGGCCGATTCGGCCTTCGCCAGCGCCTCGACCAGGTCGGCCGGCACCGCCGCCGCGTGGACCCAGTCGCGGCGCATCTCGCGCAGGTTGGCGCGCTGCCAGTCATCCAGGTCCTCGGCCTCGGCGCGGTCCAGCAGCTCGGGGATGTCGGGGGCGGTGACCAGGGCGTGGGCCATGGACTTCAGCAGCGCCAGTTGCTCTCCGCGCGCCCCGGCGCCGCCCTCGGGCATCATGGTCGACATGTCCCAATGCAGGACCGACAACGTGTCGCCCAGCACGCTTGCCTTGCGGAATACCTCTTCCAGACGGGTGTAGGCGCTGTGTTCAACCATTCCTGGGCGAGCCCCATATTGTCGCGCGGCGATGAATGCGGGAACCATAGACCGGCGTCGCGGTGGAGGAAACCGGCAATCCCGGATATGATCGCGCCGACGCTGGGGGGCAACGAGTGACGAGGGAGGTTCCATGTCCAAGCCCATGTTCGCCGTCGTGCTGTCGGGCTGCGGCGTCTATGATGGGTCCGAGATTCACGAGGCGGTGCTGACGCTCCTGGCCATCGACCGCGCCGGCGGTTCCTACCAGTGCTTCGCCCCCGACGTGGCCCAGCGGGACGTCGTCAACCACCTGACCGGCCAGCCGGCCGGCGAGAGCCGCAACGCGCTGGTCGAGGCGGCCCGCATCGCGCGGGGCCGCATAAAGCCGCTGTCGGCCTTCGATGCCGCCGGCTTCGACGCGCTGGTGTTTCCGGGCGGCTTCGGCGCGGCCAAGACGCTGTCCACTTTCGCCCTCGACGGCCCCGACTGCAGCGTCGATCCCGACGTGGCGGCAGCCGTCAAGGGCATGGCGGCGGCGGGCAAGCCCATCGGCGCCCTGTGCATCGCCCCGGCGATCATGGCCAAGGTGCTGGGCGAGGTCGAGCTGACCATCGGCAACGACGCCGGCACGGCGGCGGCGCTGGAGCAACTGGGCGCCCGCCACAGGAACGCCGGCCACGGCGAGGTGGTGGTCGACCGCGCCCGCAAGGTGGTCACCACGCCCTGCTACATGCTGGACGCCCGCATCGGCCAGATCGCCGACGGCGCCGAGGCGGCGGTGCGGGCGCTGATCGAGCTGATGTAGCCCTTTCCCCGTCCGCGCGTTTGCGCCGTCCGTGGCGGATGCCCACCTCCAAGGGGCAGACACGGAAGGACAGCGACATGGGCGAGAGACTGGACAAGAAGGCCGACACCGACCCCCGCGAGCCGGGCCGGAAGGTGCCGCAGTACCAGAGCGAGCCGCGCGAGGAGGACGAGGTCGAGGTCGCCAGCGAGGATTCCTTCCCCGCCAGCGACCCGCCGTCCAATTCGCCGGTGCGCCACCCCGGCAAGCCTAAGCAGCCTTGACTGGTCCGCGTTCGTACCAGCCCTTGCTGGCGTTGACGATGCGGACCACCGACAGCATCACCGGCACCTCGATCAGCACGCCGACCACGGTGGCCAGGGCGGCGCCGGAGTCGAACCCGAACAGGCTGATCGCCGCCGCCACCGCCAACTCGAAGAAGTTCGAGGCGCCGATCAGCGCGCTGGGTCCGGCCACGCAATGGGCGACCCCCAGCTGGCGGTTGGCCAGATAGGCCAAGCCGGAATTCATGTAGACCTGGATGGTGATCGGCACCGCCAGCAACAGGATGACCAGCGGCTGGGCGATGATCTGCTCGCCCTGGAAGCCGAACAGCAGCACCAGCGTCAGCAGGAGCGCCCCCAGCGACCACGGATGCAGCCGGTGCAGCACCGCTTCCAGCCGGCCGGTGGCCAGCAGGCGGGAACGCCACAGCTGGGCCGCCACCACCGGCACCACGATGTACAGCACCACCGACAGCAGCAGGGTCTGCCACGGCACGGTGATGCTGGACAGGCCCAGCAGCAACCCCACCAGCGGCGCGAAGGCGAACACCATGATGGTGTCGTTCAGTGCCACCTGCGACAGGGTGAAGTGGGGTTCGCCGTTGGTCAGGCGGCTCCATACGAACACCATGGCGGTGCACGGCGCGGCGGCCAGCAGGATCAGGCCGGCGATGTAGCTGTCGATCTGGTCGGCGGGCAGCCAGGGGCGGAACAGCACCCCGATGAACAGCCAGCCCAGCAGCGCCATGGAGAACGGCTTGACCGCCCAGTTGATGGCCAGGGTGACCCCGATGCCGCGCCAGTGCTCGGCGACCTGGTGCAGCGCCTTGAAGTCGATGCGCAGCAGCATGGGCACGATCATCAGCCAGATCAGCGCCGCCACCGGCAGGTTGACCTGGGCCACCTCCATGCGGCCGACGGCCTGGAAGGGCGCGGGCAGAACATGGCCCAGCCCGATGCCGACGACGATGCACAGGCCGACCCACAGGGTCAGCCAGCGTTCGAACAGGCCCATGGCGGGTTTCCCGGTACTCATCGCGTGCCGATCTCGTCGAGATTGGCCTTCAGCGACAGGCGGTCCAGGCTGGCGATGGGCAGTTCCACGAACACCTCGATGCGGCGCTTGATCTGCTTGAACACGTCCAGGAACACCGCCATGCGCTCGGCATGGGTGCCCTCGGCGGCGGCGGGATCGGGAAAGCCCCAGTGGGCGGTCATGGGCTGGCCGGGCCACACCGGGCAAACCTCGCCGGCGGCCGAGTCGCAGACGGTGAACA
>JBFMHS010000091.1:29716-32441 GCA_040751765.1 Pseudomonadota bacterium
CACGAAGTCCATCCTGGGGGCGCCGGGGGCGGCGAATTCGTCCCAGCTCTTGGAGCGGAAGCCGTCGGCGGGCAGGCCGGCCGCCTTCAACGTCTCCAGCGTCAGCGGATTGACGGCGCCGGTGGGATGGCTGCCGGCGGAAAAGGCCTGGAAGCGGCCCTGGCCCAGATGGTTGAGCAGGGCCTCGGCCAGGACCGAGCGGGCGGAATTGCCAGTGCACAGGAACAACACGTTGTACATGACGGGCCTCATTGGCAGCAGGCGACGGCGTCCACGGCCGCCGCGCCCTGGTCGCACAGGGTTTCGAGGGATAGGGAATTGACCCGCGCCAACCGGGCGCGGTCCTCGGCCAGGGTGGGGTCGTCGTCGACCCGCTCCTGGATCATGATCAGCATGGACAGGGCGTAGGGATTCACCGTCCGGTCGGCCAGGCGGTAATAGACCCAGCGGCCCTCCTTGCGCTGGAACACCAGTCCCGCCGCCTTCAGCACCGAAAGGTGCTTGGACACCGTCGCCGGCGCCAGGCGCAGCACGGCGGTGATCTGGCAGACGCACAGCTCGCCCGGCTCCAGCAGCTTGAGGATGCGGACCCGGGAGCGGTCGGCGACGGCGCGGGCGACGATGTCGAAGGCTTCCAGCATGGCGTGGGAGACTAGCGCCATTTCGTCCTTTGGCGAAATGAAGAAAATATGACCGATCGGAGTCACCCGGGCGGGCCGGGAACCGCGCGCCCGCCGGCCTGTTCCTAGCGCAGGATCAACCGGGAGGCATATCCATGCGCACCATGATCGTCTTCGCCGCCGGCCTGTTGGCGGCCGGCCCCGCCTTCGCCCAGGCCCAGGAACAGCCGGCGCAGCCGCCGGAGCCGCAGGCTCAGGAACAGCCGGCGCAGCCCCAGGACCAGCAGGCGCAGGCCCAGGGCCAGCAGCAGGAGGCCGGCCAGCAGTTGTCGGAGTTGCAGACCTCGGAGAAGGAGCCGTTCGGCCAGTACCTGACCGACGCCCAGGGACGCGCGCTCTACATGTTCACCGCCGACCAGAAGGATGCCCAGCAGAGCGCCTGCACCGGCGATTGCGCCCAGGCCTGGCCGCCCGCCATTGCCCAGGGCCAGCCCAAGCTGGGCGAGAACGTCGACCAGTCCAAGCTGGGCACCATCCAGCGCGAGGGCGGTGCCAGCCAGGTCACCTACAACGGCTGGCCGCTCTACTATTTCGTCCAGGACACCGCCGCCGGCCAGGTCGCCGGCCAGGACAAGCAGGGCTTCGGCGGCGAGTGGTACGTGATCGGTACCGACGGCGAGCCCATCAAGAAGAGCGAGCAGAAGGCCGAGGCGGGCGAGGAGCCGCAAACGCAGGAAAAGCCTCAGTAATTACCGAGACTACCCGTTTGCCCGGCTTGGCCGGGCAAACGGTTTGGAGTCATGCTGGCCGTGCTGTGCGTGCGATCGGGAGGCATGGTCATGGCGGCGAGTGGTTTCGTGGCCCTGGGGCCGTTCGGTTACTTGTACTTCACCGGCATCGTCGGCTTCGCCGTGTTGATGGTGTGCGCCCACTGGCGCGATCTGTTCGCCCACCAGCTTCCGGCCGCCGTCCCGGCCGACCCGCGTGACGGCGACCGCCACCTGCTGACCCTGCTGGGCCCCGACGGCCGCCCCAATCCGGCCCGCTACGAGATGCACGACAGCTATCCCTCGGCCCTGGCCCGCCAGCGGGCGCTTGCGGCGCGCGGCCAGGGCAGCGTGGTGCGCCACGCCGAGACCGGCGCGCTCCGGGTCGACCTCGACATCCTCGAAACCTACAAGCGGATGGCGTTCTAGCTCCTGTCCACCAACTGCAGCAGGCGGTGCAGCGCGCCCTCGCGCAGGCCCAGGGCGTCCATGTGGTCGACGGTGCTGGCCAGGTAGTCGCGGCTGGAACCGCGCGGCCCCACCCCCTGGCGGATCAGCGCGGCGGCGGCGGCGGCGGGGCCGCTCCAATACTGCTCGTGGGTGCGGTCGACGGTGAAGCAGTACGCCGGCACCCGGCGGCCGTCGTCCAGGCACACCGGGGCGAAACGGGGGATGTAGACGTTGGTGACCATCTCGCGCTCGTGCAGCATGGCGCGGACCTCGGGCCATTCCGCCGCCGGCACCCGCAGCGCGCGGCCGACGCAGGAGCCGCCCCGGTCCAGCCCCAGCACCAGCCCCGGCCGTTCGGGGGTGCCGCGATAGACGGTGGACAGGATGCACATGGCGCGGTGCCAGCCCATCAGGCGGGCGGGCCGGATTTCGGCCGGCAGAAAATCGGGTCGCCACATCAGCGAGCCGTAGGCGAACACCCAGGTGTCGCCGCCGGCCTCTTGCGCCGGCCCCGGGGCGGGGCTACACCGGGGCATCGAATTGCGAGGAAGCCCGCTCATGTCGCTGCGTCGTGCCGTTCTGGTTCTGGCTGCCGTCGCCGTGGCGGCGGCGGGTGCGTACACGGCCTATTGGTTCCATGTCGCGGGCGAGCTGCGCAAGGAAATTGAGGCTTGGGCCGGGCAGCGGCGCGAACGCGGCTGGCACGCCGAATGGGCCGGCCTGGCGGTGGCTGGCTTTCCGCTGCGGGTCGAGGTCCGCATTGACGCCCCCCGCCTCGCCAGCCCCTCGGGCCTGGAGTGGAGCACCGGCGCGGCCACCGCCTCGGCCAGCCCCGCCGATCTGACCCTGGTCACGGTACGGGCGCCGGGACCGCACAAATTGCGCTGG
>JBFMHS010000092.1:0-2346 GCA_040751765.1 Pseudomonadota bacterium
ACTTCGTCGGCAAATCCACCGAGATGAGCGTGCTGCGCGCCCGTCTGCGCGCTCTGCTGCGACGCAAGTTCCTGCTGGAGCAGAACCAGCGCATCATCGAGGAATTCAAGGTCCGCGAGATGGAGGCCCTGCGCGCCAAGGCCGAGAAGGAAGCCGCCGAGGCGCGCGCCGCGCTTGCCGAGGGTCTGGCTCGGGCCAACCGCGAGCTGGAGGAGGCCAATTCCAAGCTGCGCGAGACCCAGGTGCAACTGATCCAGAACGAGAAGATGGCCTCGCTGGGCCAGCTGGTGGCCGGCATCGCCCACGAGATCAACAACCCGCTGTCCTTCGTGCTGTCCAATGTGTTCTCGGTCGGCGGCTGGATCGGCGAGGTGCTGGCCGAGGCCGGCGACCGGCTGGACGACGCCGGCCGTCGCAAGCTGGAGAAGGCCCGTGCTCGCATCCAGGACAGTGGCGAAGGGCTGGAGCGGGTGCGCGAGCTGGTGGTCAAGCTGCGCACCTTCTCCCGCCTGGACGAAGGCGAGTTCAAGACCGTGGATATCCGCGAGGCCATCGAGTCGGTGCTGCTGTTCCTGCGCCACAAGATGGCCGATCGCATCGAGGTGCGGCGCGAATACGGCCCCGACACCCGCCTGGGTTGCTTCGCCGGACAGCTCAACCAGGTGCTGATGAATATTCTCGCCAACGCCGTCGACGCCATCGAAGGAGCCGGCGCCATCACCGTCCGCACCGAGGCGGCGGGAGACGAGTTCGTGGTGACGGTGGCCGACACCGGCTGCGGGATCGCCCCCGACAATCTAGAGCGCATCTTCGATCCGTTCTTCACCACCAAGCCGGTGGGGCAGGGGACCGGGCTGGGGCTGGCGATATCCTACAAGATCATGCAGGCTCACAAGGGGCGCATCGAGGTGTCCAGCGAGCCCGGAAAGGGTACCGAGGTGCGGCTGGTGATCCCGCGCACACTCCAGGGCTAGGGGAAAGGAAATTTGATGCCCAGCGGTAGCCAGCGCAAGGACGCCATCCTCGTCGTCGACGACGAGCCGCAGATCCTGACGGCCATCACCGACCTGCTCGAGGACGAGTTCGCGGTGTGGACCGCCGGTGACGGCGAGACCGCGCTCAAGATTCTCGAGATGCAGGAGATGGCGGTCATCCTGTCGGACCAGCGGATGCCGGCCATGACCGGGTCGGAGTTCCTGGGCCGCGCCCGCGTCCTGTCCGACGCCACCCGGGTGCTGGTGACCGGCTATTCCGATCTCGACGCCCTGGTGCAGGCGGTCAATCTCGGCCAGATCCACGCCTATCTGTCCAAGCCCTGGAACCCCCTGGAGCTGAAGGTGGTGGTGCGGACCGCCGCCGACCGCTGGCGGCTAGGCCGCACGCTGGAGCACGAGCGCAACCTGTTGCGCGCCCTGATGACCAACGTGCCCGACGCCATCTTCTTTAAGGACCACACCCTGCATTTCTCCCGCGTCAATCCGGCCCAGGCGGCCATGCTGGGGGCGGACTCGCCCGAAGACGTGGCCGGACGGATGCTGGGCGACTTCATGCCGGCCGACCGCGCCGCCGCCGTCGAGGACCACGAGCGCGACATCCTCGACCGCCACGTGGCGGTGGTCGACAAGCTGGAATCCTTCGCCGACCCGGGGGGAGAGCTGACCTGGCACTCCATCACCAAGGTACCGGTGATCGAGGGCGGCAAGGCGGTGGGGCTGGTGGGCATCGCCCGCGACGTCACCAAGCGCAAGCAAGCCGAGGACTTCCTGCGCCGCGCCCACGACGACCTGCAGACCGCCGTCGACGAGCGCACACGGTGGCTGCGCCAGGAAATCCGCCGCCGCGCCCAGGCAGAGGAGGCCGCGCGCGCCGCCCGCGACGCCGCCGAGGCTGCCAGCCGCGCCAAGACGATCTTCCTCGCCAATATGAGCCACGAGCTGCGCACGCCGCTCAACGCCATCATCGGCTTCTCGGAACTGGCCATGACCGTGATGGACGAACGCGACGCCCAGAAATACGGCGGCTATCTTGCCAACATCATGGAGTCCGCCAACCATCTGCTCAGGGTCATCAACGACATCCTCGACGTCTCGCGCATCGAGGTGGGCAAGGTCACCCTGCGCGAGACCGACGTCGACGTGGCCGACGTCATCGGCTCGGCGCTCCGTCTCGTCGGGCCGGTGGCCGGCGGCAAGCACCAGACCCTGTCGTTCAAGATTTCCGAGCGCTTTCCACGCCTGCGGGCGGACGAGCGGCTGGTCAAGCAGATCCTGCTCAACATCCTGTCCAACGCCGCCAAGTTCACCCCGGAGGGTGGTCACGTGGCGGTGTTGGACAGGATGTTGAGCA
>JBFMHS010000093.1:0-7091 GCA_040751765.1 Pseudomonadota bacterium
CGAAGAGACCGCCCCATGCGCTACGGACCGCCGACCGTCGTCCCGCTCGACCGAATCCTTCCCGAGGAGCCGCTGCTGATGATGGGCGCCGGCCCGGTGCCGGTGCCGTCGAAGGTGGCGGCGGCCAATTCCATCGTCATCAACCACCTGGGCGAGACCATGAACCGGGTCATCGAGCAGGTGAAGGCGATGACCCGCTACATCTTCCAGACCCAGTCGGGCCGCATCCTGGGCGTGGCCGGGCCGGCCTCGGGGGCCATGGAGATGGCGGTGGCCAACCTGGTCGAGCCGGGCTCCAAGCTGCTGGCCGTGCGCAACGGCTTCTTCAGCGCGCGGCTGGGCGAGATGGCCGCGCGCTGCGGCGCTGAGGTGGCGGTGCTGGACATCGGTGACGCCGAGACCGCCCAGCCCGAGCAGATCGAGGAAGCCATCAAGCGCGAGCGCCCCACGGTGATGACCATCGTGCAGGGCGAGACCTCGAACACCGTGTGCAACCGCCTGCTGCCGGAGATCTGCGCGGTGGCCCGCGCCCACGGGGTGATGGTGATCGTCGACGCCGTGTGCACGCTGTCGACCATGCCCATGGAGATGGACGCCTGGGGCGTCGACGCCCTGATCACCGGCGGCCAGAAGGGCCTGTCCTCGATTCCCGGCGTGTCGCTGATCGCCTTTTCCGAGGCGGCGTGGAAGAAGATCGAGGGCCGCAACTCGGTCATGGCCCTGCACGAGGCGCTGCGCCTGATCTGCGTCGAGACCATGCCGGCCCGCTTCCACCGCCACGAACTGTGCTCGCTGGCTCTGCAAAGCGGCATCGAGGCCATGGGCCTGGAACTTCATGTCCCCAAGGAAGCCCGCCTGTATTCGGTGGTCGGCATCAACGTCCCCGAGGGCGTGTCGGGCGATTCGGTGCGCCGCCACATGAGCGAGGTCTATCGCGTCGAGATCGCCGGCAGCTTCGGCCTCAACATCCTGCGCATCGGCCAGATGGGCGAGCAGTGCCGCGCCCACCACATCTTCCGCACCCTGCACGCCTTCGGCTCCAGCCTCCAGGCCGCCGGCGCCAAGATCGACCTGCCCGCCGGCGTCGCCGCCCTGGAGCGGGTGCTGACGGAAGGGCACGTGGCGTAGAGGTCCCGTTTCGTTCTTGACGGCGCGCCCCCAGTTGCTGGACTGGCTGGCCAACCAGCGGCGCCGCGCGGACGACCTCCTCGCCGGACTGCCCGGTTCGGCGAAGCTGGTGCGCGACGCGTGCCGGAAGGACCGCGCCCAAACGTGGAGCAGCGTGCCGCTGGGCCGGGGCGGGTTCTGGTTCTTCCATGCCCGCCCCGCAGGGGCCGAGCGGGTGGCGCTGCACGTCTCGACCGCCATGCTGGACATCGGGCAGCCATTGCTGCGGCCCGAGGAATTCGATGACCATCGCGGGCTTGCCTCCCTCGGCGCGCACTACCCCGCGCCGGACGGCCGCCACTTGGTCGCCTCGGTGTTGCGGGGCGGGTCCGAGGCGACGGAGCTGGTGCTGGTCTCGGTGCCCGACGGCGCCATCCTCGAACGGATCGACACCCCTTCGGCGGCCTTCGCGGTGTGGCATGACAGTGCCTCGTTCTTCATGTCGCGAGAGGTTGACGGGCGCGCGGTCCTGTTCCTGCGCCGGCTGGACGGCGGCGAGGCGGAAATCCCCTTCCCTGCCGACACCACCGGCGCCCGGCTGGTGCCCATCACCAGCGACGATCTGGGCTGGCTGTTCGTCAGCCTGCACGCGCCCGACCTGGCCGGCCCGCGCATCTTCCTGGCCGCCAACACCGACGCACCGGCATTCCACGAGATCACCACCTTGGACACAGCCCGTCTGCGCATGGCGTGGTGGCGGCCGCGTGGCCCAATCCTGATCAGCCGGCCCAAGGACGGCCCCGAACAGGTGTTCGAAGCCGACATGACCTGCGGCGCCCCCACCCTCCGCCTGCTCCACACCGACGACACCGGCGCGCTGGTCACCGCAATGGCGGCGCCGTCGGGAGACGTGCTGCTGGTCCTGCGCGGACCCGCCGGCGGCGACCGCTTTCGCCATCTGGCGGCCGACGGATCGGTGGAGGATGTCCCCTTCGAGGATGGGGTCACCATCCTGGAAACCACCATCGAGCGCTCTCGCGGCGTCATGCTGGCCCAGATGCTGTCCTGGACAAAGTCCACCCGTCTGGTCGAGTACGATTTCGCCACCCGTCGCTTTTCCGTGCTGCGTGGGGCCACCGCCTCCCTGGACATCACGGTGGTGCAGCGGTCCTTCACCGCCGAAGACGGCACCTCAATTCCCGCCACCCTGCTGCGGCCGCCGAACGCCGCCCCCGACGCCCCCTGTCTGGTGATCGCCTATGGCGCGTTCGGCGCCAGCCTGCGATCGTGGTGCCTGACCGTGTTCAAGCCGTGGTTCGAGGCCGGCGGTGTGGTCGCCCACGCCCATGTGCGTGGCGGCGGCGAGGGCGGTAATGGCTGGCACGATGCCGCGCGCGGAGCGGGCAGGAAGATGACCTCCTTCACCGACCTGATCGCCGTCTGCCGGGGGCTGGCGCCGCATCCGCTGTGCCTGTACGGCATCGGTGCCGGCGGGATGCTGGTCCTGGGCGCGACCGTCATGGCGCCCGACATCTGCGCCGGGGTCATCGCCGACGGCCCGCTGGCCGACATGGCCAACTATCATCGCTGGGGCCATGGCGGCTGGTGGACGCCCGAGTTCGGCGACCCGGTCACCGATCTCGCCGCCATCGGGCGCTGGTCGCCGCTGCACAATCTGAAGGGAGGAGCCGCCTATCCGCCGGTGCTGGTGATCAGTGGCGCCGACGACCGCGCCGAGACGCCCATCCATGGCCGCAAGATGGTCGCCGCGCTACAGGCGGCGGGCGCGTCGGCGGTGCTGCATGAAATTCCCGGCATCAGCAACCGGGGCGCGGTGACGCTGTCGGCCCAGTCCGACGACTGGGCCCTGATCCAGCGCTTCGCCGCCGGGGTCACTCGCCCGCCGCTTGCTCCGTAGGCTCGTGGCGCTTCACGAATGGGGCCTGGGCGATCATGAAGGCCACGGTGACGATGATGCTGCCCGGCACCTTCCACAGCACCCAGACATGGTCGGGGGCGACGCGGCGGATGATCTCGTTGGCGGCGGCCATCACCAGGAAAAAGCCGATGAAACGCAGCGACAGGCCGCGCCAGCCGGCGTCGGTCAGCGACAGCGCCGAGCCGAGCAGCGCCTTCAGCACCGTCTTGCGCAACGCCAGGCCCACCGCGATGGCCAGGGCGAACAGGGCGTAGATGATGGTCGGCTTCATCTTGATGAAGGTGTCGTCGTTCAGCCAGATGGTCAGGCCGCCGAACACCATCACCACCGCCGCCGTCACCATCGGCATCAGCGGCAACTTGCGGAAATGCAGGTAGGAAACGGCCAGGGCGATGCCGGTGGCGACCATCAGCGCGACGGTCGCGGCCATCAGGCCCTGCCAGAAGAACACGGCCAGGAAGACCGCGAGCGGGCCGTAGTCGACGGCTGACTTGACGGTGGTGTCGGACACCCTTGCCCCGAAGGTGGTTGCGGATCGGCCCGCACCCTAGCATGGACCGGGCCGCTGCCGCATCCCTCCCTTGCGGGGAGGGCGGCGGGTGGGATTGGCGCCACCATCGGCATGAAGCCTCCCCACCGAACTCCGCCAGCTGGGTGCCTATATCTGCAAATTTGCCTTCTAACGATACAATTTGTTTCGATTTCTCTATTCTTTGGGGTAGAACGTGGATCAGGAAGCCGACGGCTCACCGTCGGAGGGGACCTGGTTACCTGGGGGGACTACCATGCAAAGGAAGCGGATGACCGCCGGCCTCATGGCCGTGGCGATGAGTTGCGCCTGGGCTTCGGCCGGGGCGCTGGCGGCCGACATCACCCTGTCGCCCAAGCCGCCGACGAAGCTGGCCGCCAACGCGACCCAGCAGGACGCCGACACCGCCGGCTGGCAGATGATGGTGGCGTTCAGCTGGCCGGCCAAGGCGGGCCAGCGCGGCGTGCCCGACACCAGCAAGAAGTTCGGCGATCCCGGGCCGATGGTGTGGGAAACCTGGAAGTCGCCGGACGAGGTGTTCTATCCCGACGGCCGCAAGCCGGCGCCATGGAACTCCACCGATGCCCCCGTCCCGCCGGAATGCCTGGCCGCGGGCGCCAAGGGCGACGGCTCGACGCCGCCGGTCTTCACCCGCACCGTCGCCGATCGCACCAACCAGGCGGTGGGCGGCTCGCTCACCGACCAGAACGGCAACCTGGTGCACTACACCATCACCTTCAACAAGAACGTCTTCGACTTCATCTACGACAACGGCTACTACAACAAGGCTGGCCAGGACAAGATGACCAAGGCGGTCGACTATCCCGCCGGCACCGCCGAAATGAAGGCGTCGTGGCGCGTCCTGCTGCCGTCGGAGTCCGAGGAGTTCAAGAGCCGGTTCCTGCGCCGCCAGGCCTATGTCTACAACCCGGCCATGGGCGGCAAGCCGGCCACCTGCGCGCTGCAGGAGGTCGGGCTGCTGGGCATGCACTTCAACCTCAAGGTCACCTATCCGGACAAGACCCTGCAATGGCTGGGCGCCACCTTCGAGCAGGTGGACAACGTGCCGCCCTTCGCCCCCGACGGACAGCCGGGCAAGGACCCCGCCCACACCCTGCCCTATTCGCTGTTCGACAAGAAGTGCTACGATCCCACCGCCAACTGCGTCTACAACCTGAGCACCGAACAGGGCCGCGACCCGACCACGCCGACCCAGGTCACCCGGCTGGTCAACATCGACCCGGCGGCGCAGCTGATCAATCCGCAGTGGCAGGCGGCTTTCGCCAAGCAGGCCCCCGATTCGCCGTGGCGCTTCTACGAGATGATCACCACCCAGTACCCGGCCAAGCCATCGCAGAAGCCGGTTGGCGGCCCCAGCCCGGCGCTGTCGGCCAACACCACCATGGAGACCTACGTCCCGCGCAGCAGCTGCCTGAACTGCCACTACACCGCCAAGGACGTCAACGCGAAGTACTTCGCCGACTACAGCTTCATGCTGGCCCAGGCCTGTCCCAAGCCGCTGTTCCCGCCGCCCGGCGGCGGCAGCTGGCCCGAATCACCCGTCTGCAAGTAACCGCGAGGCACGGAGAGTCGCCATGAGCATCCTCGATTTTCCGCGGCTGAACTTCCGCGGCATCTTCACCACCAATCCCTGCACCGCCAACAACGACGACGTCATGCCGTCGGTGGTCACCCGCGACACCAACGCGCTGGGGCAGAACCTGGCCGGCATGACCGACGACCAGGCCATCCGCTATCTCAACAGCGCCGTCGAGATGCAGAACTACGACGATCCCGCCGGCGTGAAGACCTTCATCCGCACCGGCTGGAATCCCATGGGGGACCACACCACCACCTGGGACGACACCCGCATCACCTCGGCGGTGACGGCGCCGCCCGGCGGCAAGGCGCCGGCCAAGCCCGACCCCATCGTCGGCATCGGCGTCGAGCTGCTGGGGGCGATGAAGCCCGACGGCACCGTCTCCACCCCGATGATCTGCGACCTCGACCCGACCGGACTGGTGTCGACCCAGTTGTGGATCGGCGGCATCCGCTTTTTCCAGGACACCCCCAAGGGTCGCAAGGTGCTGGCCGAGGTCTTCCACGACTGCCGCGCCTACCAGGACTGGCTGAACTTCTGCGCCACGGTGGCGCCGCCAGGCCAGCCCTATGCCGGCGAGCAGAACTTCGTCGGCATCGCCTGCGTGTGGCAATTCGTCATCCCCAAGGACAAGCTGCCGGCCTACAAGAGCTTCGGCGTCGATTCGCCGGCGCTCGCGGCGCTGTTGTCCGCGGCCCAGGCCTCGGGCGGCATCGCGGTGCGCTTCAAGTGCTACGAGGTCGAGCCCGGCTACACCGACGGCTACCTGGCGCAGGCCATCTCCCAGGGCAACGCCGTTTCCAACCCGGCCTACGGCTACCTGATCGGATCGATCGGAGTCTGGGGCGCGGGCGAGCCCCAGAGCGAGCCGGCCGGCCGCAAGCTGGAAGCACCCTACCGCGCCGCACCGCCCACCCAGTACATCGCCAAGGACGACCCCGACCAGGGCCGCCCGGCCATGGCCTATGCCGCCGCCCCCGGCGCCACGGCGGTGACGGTGCCCGGCTGCGCCTATCCGTGGATGGGGCCGCCGGCGCTGATCGGCAATGCGGTGGCGCTGGTGCGCCAGGACCCGCCGGTGATCACGCTGGACATCTTGGAGTCCTTCCCCAAGTTCGGCTTCCGCAACCCCGACGGCCCGACCGCCAACGATCCGCCCCAGGGCTTCGACAAGCCCAAGCGCAAGGCCTATGTGGGCGAAGTCGAACTGGCGGTGATCCCGGCCGGCAAGACGGCCGCCGACGCGATCTCCATCGCCCCCATCCCCTACGGCTACCAGGACTACGCGAGCTACGAGGATTTCGGCGGCGTCGTCGACCTGGCCTACGACCCCAAGACGGTGCCTTACGACACCATCGCCAACGGCACCCTGATGGTGCGCGGCACCAAGGACAGCAAGCTCAACGCCGGCGTGACTTTGCTGGCGGAGACGGTCATCCGGGTGATGACCGACGACCGCACCGCCTACATGACCGGCGACGACCCGGGCTACACCATGTCGGTGATGGTCAGCGAGCGCGGCGGCCCGACCACCCGGCCGGTGACCCTGTGGCTCAACGAGTACAAGACCATCATCCAACTGAAGCCCAAGATGGGCGAAAGCTGCACCGCGCCGTCCAACGCGTACCGCACCAACCAATCGGTGGACAGCCGCACCGCGCCGCTGACCGTGACCGACCCCGCCTCCAACCCGCCCCAGTGCCCGCCGGCGGGGGCAGAGCCGTCGCGGCTGGAGTTTCCCGCCTCGGTCACCATCCCGGCGGGCACCACCGGCTGGTTCCCCATCCAGATGAAGCCGAGGACCGGCGGAACCGCCGTGCTGGCCTTCCAGCAGGAGAACGACTGCGTCTACGGCACCATCCCGCCCACGACGCCGGACGAGCAGCCGAGCCTGGGCGTGGCCGGCGTACCCATGT
>JBFMHS010000094.1:0-5031 GCA_040751765.1 Pseudomonadota bacterium
CCCCCACTTCTTTACCGACCGCTACGAGAACGAATGGGGCGACGCCATCGATTTCGCCGGACCCCAGTCCGGCCCCGTCCGCCGGTTCTTCGCCGCCAATGCCGCCTATTGGATCGACGAATTTCACTTCGACGGGCTCAGGATCGACGCCACCCAATCCATCATCGATCACTCCACCCCCCACATCCTGGCCGAGATCGCCCGCGAGGCGCGGGCGGCGGCTGGCGGGCGGCGGATCCTGCTGGTGGCGGAGAACGAACCCCAGGACGTGCGGCTGGTCACCCGACACGGGCTCGACGCCCTGTGGAACGACGATTTCCATCATTCCGCCATGGTCGTCGCCACTGGCCGGCAGGAGGCCTATTACATGGACCATCGCGGGCGGCCGCAGGAATTCGTCTCGGCGGCCAAGCGCGGCTTCCTGTTCCAGGGCCAGCGCTATGCCTGGCAAGGCAAGCGGCGCGGCACGCCCACCGGCGGGCTCGATCCGGCGCGGCTGGTGGTCTATCTCCAGAACCACGACCAGGTGGCCAACAGCGCGCGCGGCGAGCGGCCCGAGCGGCTGGCGGCGCCCGGGGTGTGGCGGGCGCTGACCGCGCTGCTGCTGCTGGGGCCGCAGACGCCGATGCTGTTCCAGGGCCAGGAGTTCGGCGCCTCGGCGCCCTTCGCCTATTTCGCCGACCATGCCGACTGGCTGGCCGGCCAGGTGCGGTCGGGGCGGCGGGACTTTATGGCCCAGTTTCCCAGCCTGGCCCAGCCCGAGCCGCGCCGCCTGCTGCCCGATCCCGGCGCCGAGGCAACCTTCCGGGCGTGCGTGCTTGACCCGTCCGAGCGCCGGGACCATGCTCGAATCGTGGCGCTGCACCGTGACCTGCTGCGCCTGCGCCGCGACGATCCCGTCGTCGCGGCGCGGGGACGCGACGGGCTCGATGGTGCGGTGCTGGGCGAGGACGCGTTCTGCCTGCGCTGGTTCGGGGCGGACGGGGACGACCGCCTGCTGCTGGTCAACCTGGGCGGGGACCTCCATCTCGCCGTGGCGCCCGAGCCTCTGCTCGCGCCGCCGGCGGGACAGCGATGGTGCCTGGCCTGGGACAGCGAGCGGCCCGCCTATGGCGGAAGCGGCGCCCTGTTCCCCGAGCGCGACGACGGCTGGCGCGTCACCGCCCGTTGCGCCCTGCTGCTCGTTCCGGAGGCCTGACCATGGAAGTCGTTCGCCGCATCGATCCCCAGACCGCCGGAGCCCTGGCCGAGAAGGAGTGGCTGGTCGCCAACGGCCTTGGCGGCTACGCCTGCGGCACGCTCACCGGCGCGCTGACCCGGCGCTACCACGGCCTGCTCATCGCCGCACTGCCGGCGCCGCTGGGCCGCACCATGATGCTGCACCACCTCGGCGAAACGGTGGTCCTGCCCGACGGCGACTACTTCACCCTCAACTGCGAGGACGGCGGTGCCGGCGCGCTGGTCGATTTCCGGCTGGAATGGGGGCTGCCGGTGTGGCGCTACGAGAGCCACGGGGTGGTGGTCGAGAAGCGGGTGGTGATGCCGCACCAGCAGAACACCGCGATGGCCACCTGGCGTCTGCTGGCGGGGCCGCCGGGGGTGGAGATCGAGATCCGTCCGTGGACCCAGTTCCGCGGCCATGACGACACGCTGGACCGCTGCGCCGAGGGCTTTCCGGTGGTCGCCGCCGACCAGGGCCGGTTCGAGATCACCCTGGCCGGCTATCCACCGCTACGCCTCAAGCTCGACGGCGACGAGTCCCGCTTCGCGCTCGACGAGGGCGAGACCATCGAAGGATTCTACAAGGTCGAGGCCGATCGCGGCTATCCGTCGCGGGCGCGGCTGTGGAGCCCCGGCGTGCTGCGCGCCCGGCTGTGCCCGCGGGCGGTGACGCTAGTGGCCTCGTCCGAGCCGTGGCATGTGGCGCTGGCGCTTTCCGCCGAGGAGGCCCGCGACTTCGAGCTGGACCGCCGCCGCCGGCTGGTGTCGCTGGCCAATCCCGAACTGCGCGAAGGCGCCGCCGCCGAGCTGGTGCTGGCCGCCGACAGTTTCCTGGTGGTTCCGCGCACCCGCATCCGCGACCAGACCCGCGCCCGCTCGCATGGCGACGACGTGCGCACGGTGATCGCCGGGTATCACTGGTTCGCCGACTGGGGCCGCGACACCATGATCAGCCTGCCCGGCCTGACCCTGGTCACCGGCCGGCCCGAGGAGGCGCGGTGGATTCTGACCACCTTCGCCCACTACGTCCACGACGGCTTAATTCCCAACGATTTTCCCGACCGCAGCCTGGACGGCAAGTACAACACCGCCGACGCCACGCTATGGTTCTTCCACGCCATCGACAAATATCTCGAGGCCACCGGCGACCGCCGCACCCTGCACAGGCTGCTGCCAGTGCTGAACTCCATCCTCGACCACCACCGCGAGGGCACCCACTACAACATCCACGTCGATCCCAAGGATGGGCTGCTGCACCAGGGCGCCGAGGGACTGCAACTGACCTGGATGGACGCCAAGGTCGCGGACTGGGTGGTGACGCCACGGCGCGGCAAGGCGGTGGAACTGAACGCGCTGTGGTACAACGCCCTGCGGCTGATGGAGGGCTGGCTGGCCGCCACCGGCGACGACGAGCGCGCCGCCCGCGCGGCCGCCGACGCCGAGCGGGCGCGGCAGAGCTTCAACGCGCGGTTCTGGAATCCCGCCACCGGCCATCTGTTCGATGTAGTCGACGGCGAGGACGGCACCGACGATCCCACCTGCCGACCCAACCAGATCTTCGCGGTGTCGCTGCCCCATCCGGTGCTGGACCCCGCCCGGTGGGAGCCAGTGGTCGAAACCGTGCGGACCCGACTGCTGACCCCGGTGGGGCTGCGCTCGCTGTCCAACGACCATCCCGACTACAAGCCGCGTTATTTCGGCGATCTGCGCGCGCGGGACGCCGCCTACCACCAGGGCACGGTGTGGGCGTGGCTGATCGGGCACTACGTGGATGCCTGGCTGCGCCTGCACCCCGATGGTCACGCCGAGGCACGCCGCCTGCTGGCCGGCTTCCTGCCCCATCTCGACGAATTCGGCGTCGGCTCCATCGCCGAGGTGTTCGACGCCGACCCGCCCTACGAGCCGCGCGGCTGCATCTCGCAGGCCTGGAGCGTGGCCGAGTGGCTGCGCGCCTGGGTGCGCAGTGCGCCTCCCGCATAGGGTCTTGACCCGATAAGCGGGAGTGGACATCCGCTGTGCGTTGCGGGCACACTGGGGCCTGTCCGCAACGCGAGGAGCCGATGGATCGTACCGTGACCAGCACCACCTGGCTGACGCCCGAGGGGCGGCCGGTCAGCTGTGCCGAGAAGCTCAAGGTCCTGGAGCAGAACCTGGCCGAGTTCGAGGCCATGGCCCGCGACATGCTGGAGGACGCGGCCCTGATGGGCTGCGATGTCGAGCAGGTGCGCGATGTCCTGGTCCGGCGGCTGGCGGGGGTGGATGTGAGATTCTCATAATCAACAGTGATATTCGTGGTGAACCGTTCGGTAGTGGTTCTTATCCGTGTGTATCAATTGACCGGTGGAACGCCGATGGTGTAACTCCGGTGTGGAAGTGGCGCCACCCGGAAAACCGGGGGTGCGGGGTCGAGAAAAAAAGGTCGGGAGGTTTTCATGGCGGAACACGCGGGCGCGGTGCGCCCCGAGGTCGGCTCTGCCGACGCATTCGCCGGCGATGTGCTGGAGAAAGTCGAGGCGCTGAGCCTTGAGGTCGCGGACATCGCGGGCACCATCGACGGCCTGGCCCGGTTCGTCACTCATCAGGAAGAGCTGTTCGGCAATCTGAAATCCATCGCCCACCGGATGGCCGAGGCGATCCGCAGCATCGACGCCGCCGGCCGCGAGACGCGCGACGTCACCGCCCATGCGGGCCAGCAGTCCTCGGACTCCCTGCGCACCATCGAGGAGGCGCTGACCGACATCAACGAACTGGTCGGTTCGGTCCAGGGCATCGAGCAGCGCCTGGAGGAACTGGAGGGCGCGTTGGGCGAGGTGGGCACCATGTCCCGCAACATCCAGAAGATCGCGCGGCAGACCAACCTATTGGCGCTCAATGCCACCATCGAGGCGGCCCGCGCCGGCGAAGCCGGCAAGGGCTTCGCGGTGGTCGCCACCGAGGTCAAGACCCTGGCGCGGCAGACCGCCGACGTCACCTCGGGCATCGACGACACCGTCGGCAAGCTTTCGGGCACCGTCGACGACCTGATCTCCACCTCCACCGACACGCTCAAGATGGCGGATTCGGTCAATTCCGGCGTCGGCGTCATCAACGGCGCGGTCGCCGTGTTCGGCGACGCCATCGGAACCGTCGAGGCACGGGTGGGCGACATCTCCCAGGCCGCCTCGACCTCGCTGGACCAGTGCTCGACCGTCATCGAGGAGATCGACAAGTTCTTCGAGGGCGTGTCGATGACCAGCGAATCCCTCAAGCGCGCCGACGAGCGCATCACCTCGCTCCTCGGCCACGCCGAGGAACTGGTCGGCTTCATCGCCCAGTCAGGGTTCCGCACCAACGACACCCGTTTCATCGAGTTCGTGGTGGACAACGCGCGGCGCATCTCCGGGATCTTCGAGCAGGCGGTGGCCACCGGCCGCATCACCATGGCCGAGCTGTTCGACGACAACTACGTCGCCGTCCCGGGCTCGAACCCGGTCCAGCATCTGACCAAGTTCGTCAACTTCACCGACTCCGTGCTGCCCGAGATCCAGGAAGCCGCGCTGTCCTTCGATCCCAAGGTGGCCTTCTGCGCGGCCGTCGACCGCAACGGCTATCTTCCCACCCACAACAGGAAGTTCTCGCAGCCCCAGGGCGCCGACCCGGTGTGGAACAACGCCAATTGTCGCAACCGCCGCATCTTCAACGATCGCACCGGCCTCAGGGCCGGCCAGAACACCGAGCCCTTCCTGTTGCAGACCTATCGCCGCGACATGGGCGGTGGCCAATTCGTGATGATGAAGGACATCTCGGCCCCGATCATCGTCCAGGGCCGCC
>JBFMHS010000095.1:0-10287 GCA_040751765.1 Pseudomonadota bacterium
TCACTTGTCGCCCAGCTTTCGCGCCATCTCGCGCAGGACGAATTTCTGGATCTTGCCCGTGGAGGTCTTGGGCAGCGGGCCGAAGACGACGGTGCGCGGGCACTTGAAATGGGCCAGCCGCGCGCGGGTGAAATCCATGATCTCGGCCTCGGTGACCTTCGCCCCCTCCTTCAACGTGACGAAAGCGCAGGGTGTCTCGCCCCATTTGTCGTCGGGCCGGGCGACCACGGCGGCCTCCATCACCTCGGGGTGCTGGTAGAGCACGCCCTCGACCTCGATGGTGGAGATGTTCTCGCCGCCCGAGATGATGATGTCCTTGGAGCGGTCCTTGAGCTCGATATAGCCGTCGGGATGCCAGACCCCAAGGTCGCCTGTGTGGAACCAGCCGCCGGCGAAGGCCTCGTCGGTGGCCTTGGGATTCTTCAGGTAGCCCTTCATGGTGATGTTGCCGCGGAAGAACACCTCGCCCATGGTCTTGGCGTCCCTCGGCACCGGCTCAAGGGTGGTGGGATCGGCGACCATCAACCCTTCCTGCACCACGTAGCGCACGCCCTGGCGCGACTTCAGCCGCGCCCGCTCCTCCAGCGGCAACGCGTCCCAGTCGTCGTGCCAGGCGCAGACCGAGGCCGGGCCGTAGACTTCGGTCAGGCCGTAGACATGGGTGATCTTGAAGCCCTGGCTCTCCAGCTTGCCGATGACCGCGGCGGGCGGCGGCGCGGCGGCGGTCATGAACTCCACCGTGTGGGGCAGCGGCCTGCGCTCGGCGTCCGACGCGTTGATCAGCAGGCCCATGACGATGGGGGCGCCGCACAGATGGGTGACCTTGTGGGTGGCGATGGCCTCGAACATGTGGGCAGCGTCGACACGGCGCAGGCAGACATGGGTGCCGGCCAGGGCGGTGATGGTCCAGGGGAAACACCAGCCGTTGCAGTGGAACATGGGCAGGGTCCACAGATAGACCGGGTGCCCGCTCATGCCCCAGGTGAGCGCGTTGCCGACGGCGTTCAGATAGGCGCCGCGGTGGTGGTAGACGACGCCCTTGGGATTGCCGGTGGTGCCCGAGGTGTAGTTGAGGGCGATGGCCTCCCATTCGTCTTCGGGGGCGCGCCACCGGAACTCGGGGTCGCCGGTTTCCAGGAAAGCCTCGTAGGTCGTTTCGCCCAGCAGGTCGCCACCCTTGGCCAGGGGATCGTCGATGTCGATGACGATCAGCTCGCGGCTGGTCAATTCCAGCGCCTTCCTGATCACCGGCGAGAATTCGCGGTCGGTGATCAGCACCTTGGCCTCGGCGTGGTCGAGGATGAAGGCCAGCGCCTCGGCGTCGAGGCGAATGTTGAGCGCGTTCAGGACCGCGCCGACCATCGGCACGCCGAAATGGGCCTCGAAGATGGCCGGGATGTTGGGGGCCATCACCGCCACGGTGTCGCCGACCCCGATGCCGCGCCGCGACAGGGCCGAGGCCAGCCGGCGGGCGCGGGCATAGGATTCACGCCAAGTGAAGCGCTGTTCGCCGTGGATGACGGCCACCCGGTCCGGAAAGACCGCCGCCGCGCGCTCGAGGAAGCCGATGGGCGTGAGGGGGACGTAGTTGGCCGCGTTCTTGTCGAGATGGCTGTCATAGGGATTGGTCATCGTGCGTGTCCTCCCGCTGCGCGACTTGGGTTGGCCTGCCCCACCCGATGGCGTGGGTCCCAGAGCATGCGTCGGGTGGCGACCATTTTCAACAACCGTACTCCCCGTCACGGATGTTGACAGCGCCCCTGTTTGGGGCATGTCTTTCGACATGAGGCTTGCTCTCGTCGTCAATCCCTCGGCCGGCACCTTCCGCCGGATGCCCCTGGCCCCCACGGTGGAGGCCATCGCCCGGGCGTTGCGCCAGGAGGGCCATTCGGTCGAGGTGTCGGTGCCGGCGCGCCGCGACATCCCGGCCGCGCTGTCGGCCATGGCCGCCCGCCCCGACATCGACGCGGTGATCGCCGGCGGCGGCGACGGGACCATCCTTACCGCCATCCTGGCCGGATTGGGCGGCGACAAGCCGCTGGGGCTGCTGCCGCTGGGCACGCTCAACCTGTTCGCCCGCGACCTCGGCCTCCCCCTCGACCCCATCGAGGCAGCCTTCGTCCTGGGCCGGGCGACGCCGGCCGAGATCGACCTGGCCGAGGTCAACGGCCATCCCTTCGCCATCTGGGCGTCACTGGGCATGCATCCGTGGACGGTACGCCGGCGCGACAAGCTCCAGCGCGAGGGCCAGCCGAAGTGGCGCGCCTTCGCGCTGGCGGCTTTCCGCGCCCTGAGGCGCTATCCCATGGTCACCGCGACCCTGACCGTGGGCGGCGAGAGCACCAGCATCCACACCCCGATGCTGATCATCTCCAACAACGCCTGGCGCGAGGAGGTGCCGCCCCTGTCGAGGCAGGCACTCGACCGCGGTGAACTGGTGGTCCATGTCGCCAAGGCGTCGACGCGCTGGGATGTGGTCAAGCTGGCCTTCAACGCGTTGTTGGGCCGGTGGAAGACCAACCGGCTGCTCAGGACCCTGACCGCCGAGGAGGTGCGTGTCACCAGCCGCCACGGCCGCATGGTGGTGTCGCTGGACGGCGAGGTGACGGCGCTGCGCACGCCGCTGGTGTTCCGCCTGCGCCCAAAGGCGCTACGGGTGTTGATGCCGCCGAGGGAGGTGGAATGAGGACGCTGGCCCATCTGTCCGACTTGCATTTCGGGCGCACCGATGCCCGGGTGGTCGATGCCCTGCTGGAGGACCTCCACCGTCACCGGCCCGACCTCATCATCGTCTCCGGCGACCTCACCCAGCGCGCCCGCTCGCATCAGTTCGCCGAGGCGCGCACCTTCCTCGACCGATTGCCGGCGCCCGCGCTGGTGGTGCCGGGAAACCATGACCTGGCTCCCCTTTACCGCCCCTTCTCGCGCCTTTTCGCCCCGCGCGCCAAGTTCCGTCGCCACCTGCCCGGCCACGACCCGCTGCCTGTGTGGAGTGATCAGGAACTCCTGGTCCTGGGCCTGGACAGCACGCGGTCATTGCGCTGGAAGGAGGGCAAGCTGCGCGACCGCCACCTGGACCACGTGGACGACATGGTCGCCGACGCCGAGGCGGGCGCCTGCAAGGTGGCGTTCATGCACCATCCGCTGGCCTCCAACGCCTTCGGACATCCTTTCGAGGCCTTGGCCGAGCGGGGGATCGACCTGGTGCTGACCGGCCACGTCCATCGGGTCCATCTGGAGGTGATCCACGCCGCCAACAGGGGATCGTGCATCCTGGTCCAGGCCTCCACCGCCTGCTCGACCCGCCTGCGCGAGGACGCCAATGGATACGGTCTGATCCGGGTGGACATGCCGGGCATGGACATCACTGTCCAGGGTTGGTCGGGCGAAGCCTTCCACACCGTGCGCCACCAGCGGTTCGTGAAGAACACGTCGGGATTGTGGGAACCCACTACGTAGTACCCCCTACCCCCAGCGAAGGTTTTATGACAGTCTCGCGGCGGGATACCCGTGGGGGGGAGGAGCCGTGTTCCGTTTTTCTTGCAGCGGATGCGGAAAGTGCTGCACCGGATGGCTGCCGCTGACCTTGGCGGAGACGCCGTCCTTCGCCGCCACGGCACCGCTGGCTCTGGTCTGGCACGCCCACCGCCGCACGCAGCCCCAGCGCCCCCATTTCCGGGCAGCTCGCAAACTGTTCCCCACCCTGTGCCTGCCCGATGGCGGTGAGGTGGTGCCGTGGGTCCGCACGGTGGTTCTGGTTCCGCCGGGAACTCCCTGCGCCCATCTTTCCGATGGTTTGTGCGCCGTCCATCCGACGAAGCCGCTGCGCTGCCGGACGATGCCGTTCCACTCCAACCTGCCGGCCGACTCCCAGGAAGACTACCTCAAACTCCGCCCGGACTGGCCGTGCTTCGTAGCGGCGGACGGAAAGCCCCTTTATGATCGCGGCAGGTTCCTGGATGCGTCCTACCGCCGCGACTATCACGCCGAGACCGAGGCCCTGGCCGCCGATGCCCGCCTGCTCAGGAAGCACGTGGACGAGACGGTGGCAGCGGGAGGCGAGGGCTTCGGACGGCTGCTGGCCAGGATCGCCACCACGCCGGGCGGCCATCTGGTGACACCGTGGTCACGGTTGGCCCGGGCGCTGGTGGCCGCCGGCACCCCCGCCGAAGCGATCGGGGCCGCCCTGCGCGCCCAGGCGCAAATCCTGGCGTCGCGTCTCGCCGAGGGGACGCTCCCCGAAGCCTACGCGGCCCACTACCGCGCCTTGTCGGGGGACGTGGCCGATACCCTGGCATCCTGGACCGACTCCCACGTGGCGGCATAGGGCCCGCCCCGCCCTCCCAGCGACATCGCGCGCTCCGCCGCCCGCCCGGCCTCCTCGACCCGCCCGAGTTCCAGCAGCACATGGGCCCAGTTGTTCCAGGCGGCAGCCGCGTCGGGATGACGCCGGGCTGCCGTCCGGAATGCCGCCTCGGCCGCCTTTGGGTCGCCCATGCCATACCGCGCGTTGCCCAGGCCCAGCGCGGCAGCCAGGCTGTCCGGCCAGCGATCCAGCACCGCCTGGTAGGCCCGCGCCGCCGCCGGCGCCAACCCCACCCGCTCCAGCCCGGCGGCCGCCTCGACCACCTCCCGCTCGCCGGCGGTGGCGGGCAAGCGGTCGGGCGGAAGCACCACCATCGCCCACCGGCCGGTCCGGTCCCAAGTGTGCTCGAAGGTGTCGAGCGCCATGGGCAGGCGCTCGTCGAGGCCGGAATGCAGGATGATCCGCCGCCCAGGCAGGTCGTAGCCGATGGCGACGGCGAAGTGCCACAACGGCTTCATCTCCAGGCCGAGGTTCTGGAACACCACCACCGGATGGCCGGCGGCCAGTTCCGCCAGCACCGCCCGCAGTCCGTGCACGGGTACCGCCAGCCGGCCCTGGCGGCGGGCGGCGGCCACCATGTCGGGAGCCAACGAGCCCTCGCGGCCCGGCGTGTAAACCTGGGTTGACAGGCTGTCGGGGCTGGTGGAAAGACCCGACCACGCCAGCACCATGGCCAGCGAGGCCGGGCCGCAGGCCTTGTCGGCCTGGGGATGGAACGGCACCGAGGCCACCTCGGCCACCGGCGGCAGGCCATCGGGCGCCGCCAGCAGCGCCTCGGTCTGCCGCCCGGCGCAACCGGCCAATGCCAGCAGCGCCGCCAGAATGCCGACCAGCCTATTCACGGACACTGCGCGTCCAGGGGAACACCTTGGTCAGGCCGGCGATGTCGGTGATCAGCAGGACGATGAAGATCAGCACGGCGGCGCCGATGATCACGCCCAAGGCGTCGCCGCCGGCCGGCATCTGGTCGATGCGCCCGGCGATGCGGTTGACCTCGGCGTCGGACATCGCGCCGACGCGGGACTGGGCCTCCTCGGGCGACACCCCCAGCGCCCGCATCTGGGCCTGGACGTCATCACGGGCCAGGAAAGCCGTCACCCGCGCCCGGTCGGCCTCGGCGGTCGACGCCGAGATCACCTCGTCGGTGGAAACCAGGGCGGCATAGGTGGGCACCGGAATCGACGAAAAGAACAGGGCGGCGGCGGCGAACAGGGCCACCACGCCGCGCTTCAGGGACTGTCCAGCCATCACTCACCTCTCTTGAACCTTGGGGCGTTCAAGATGTGAGTCCCCCCGCCCCGAGGTCCAATGCCCGACGGGAGGCTTAAGCCCGCTGGCTAGCGCTGGGTCATGGCTTTCTGCCGGGCGCGGATATCCTCGGGCCAGGTCGACTTGATATAGGCGAGCACGGCGCGGATCTCGGCGTCCGACAGCACGCCGACGAAAGCGGGCATGCCCGATTTGTAGTCCGGGGGCGCGAACCTGGCGATGCCATGTTTGGTGATGGCGAACAGCATCTCGTCGGGATGGTGCCAGGTGTGGCCGCTGGCGTCGTGGGGCGGCGCCGGCAGTTCCCCCGACGGCTTGCGGGTCCGCCAGTCAGGCTCCCCCTCCAGATTGGCGCCATGGCACTGGGCGCAGTGGACGTCGTAGAGCCGGCGACCCAGGGCGACCTGGGCGGCGTCGCCGGGATCGATCGCCTTGCCGCCCCGCCACCACACCCAGCCGCCTGCCCCCAACAGTCCAAGGGCGGCCACGGCGGCGAGGATGGCGATGCGTCTGGTCATGGCGGGACTATAGCGGAAAGAGCTAGAACCGGTATCCCCAACGGATGCCGAAATTGTCCATGCCCTCGTTGTGTTCGGCCAGGTTGGCGTTGCTGATATGCGACAGCATCAGCGACAGGTTCTGGTTTTCGGTGATCCAGAATCCGATGGACAGCGATTCGCGGAACAGCACCCGCGAACCCAGGTTGATGCGGTCCTGGCGGTCGGTCTCGGTCTCGCCGTCGTGGACGGCGCCGCCCAGGCTGAAGGCGAGGAACAGACGGCGGGTGACGTCCCAGGTCCAGGTCAGCCCGGCATAGGCCTGGCTGGTGTTCCCGGCGGAGTTGACGCTGACGCCCAGGTGAGGACGCGGCGCCCACAAGGGCGCCAGGACGGATGGGGAGTCGAAAAGCACCTCCACATTGCCGTCGGCGCCGCTCTCGTGCTCGCCGCCGAACACGCCGACGTCGTGGGCCAACACTCCCAGCCGCAGTTCGACGGCGTGGGCGGACACCGGGAAGAGCGCGAGGAGGAGGATCGGGGCGAGGCGGCGCATGGACCACAGATGGCCCCGCCGCCGTGCCGCCGCGCCCGCCCGGAAGTCCGGCTGGCCGAGAGGGGAATCCAACGGTGGGCTTGCATTGCGCGCGGCGTCGCGCATCATGGGGCGTCCGTAAGGGAGGCCCGCCGACCATGAGCACCGTGCTGATTTCCATCTTCTGTCCCGACCGCACCGGCCTGGTCGCCGCCATCACCGGCCATCTGTTCGACATCGGCGCCAATCTGGGCGACACCAGCTTCTCCATGCTGGGCACCGGCGCCGAGTTCACGTCGGTCTGCGATCTGCCCGAGGACATCTCCGCCGCCGAGGTCGAAACCGATCTGGCCGCCCTGCCCGAGCTTCAGCGGGCGCGGGTGTCGGTGCGCCCGTTCGAGCTGGATGCCGCCCACGGCCCCGCCGGCCGCATCACCCACCGCATCGTGGTGTCCGGCGGTGACCGCCCCGGACTGGTCGCCCGTCTGTCCGAGGTGTTCGGCCAGTTCTCGGCCAATATCGTGCGCATGGACGCCCAGCGGGTGCCCGAGCAGGGCCTGTACGCCACCCGCTTCGCCGTCGCCATCCCGCCCGAGCGCGCCGACGCCTGCCTGGCCACCGTGGCCAACACCGCCGGCGAACTGCACCTGTCCTGCCATATCGAACAGGCTTAACGTCGCGCCACTTCGACGCCCTCGGCGATGGCCATCTGGCGGGTGAAGCTCCAGGCTTGCTGGATGCCTCCCTCGCCCTGGTTCCACGACACCTGGCCGTCGCCGTCCACGTCCTGGCCGACCTGGATGCGGTTCAGCTGGTCGTCGAGGCGCACCAAGGACGGGATCGCCTGCGACGTGCTTGCCGCCGCCAGCGCGCCCCACGCCTCGCGCAGCGCCTCGTCGGTCCGCATCAGCGCCGTCTGGCCGGCCACCGAGGCGGCGGTGGCGCGCAGCCCCGCCTCGCCCTCTCCGCCCGTCGCCTGAAGCGCCAGCAGCCGCTCGACCGCCGCCGCCAACGCCGACCGCAACCCGGGTCCGACCGCCGCCCCCTGGGGCACCAGCGAGGGATCGATGGCGTGGACCGCCGCCACCACCTCCGCCTTCATGGCCGCCAGGTCGGTCTGCCGCAGCGCCGCCTTGGTATGGCGCTGGGCCAGGGCGGCGTTGGTCCGGGCGAGGTCGAAGGCGCCCCGCTCCACCAGCAGCCCGGCCAGATCCGGCGCCTGCTCCTGGGCCACGGGAAAGCTCGGCGACAGCAGGGATACCACCAATGCTATGACGCTGATCATGGTTTTCCTCATCCGTTGACCACCTCGCCGCCATTGGGATGGATCACCTGGCCCGACACATAGGAGGCGTCGTCGCTGGCCAGGAAGACGAAGCAGGCCGCCACCTCGTCCGGTTGGCCCACCCGGCCCAGCGGCTGGCCCGAGCCGAACTTCTCCACGTGCTGCTCCGAGAAGGTCGAGGGGATCAGCGGCGTCCAGATCGGCCCCGGCGCCACCCCGTTCACCCGGATGCCCTTGGGCGCCAGATTGATCGCCAGCGAGCGGGTGAAGGCGGTTATTGCGCCCTTGGTGGCCGAATAGTCCAGCAGCGTGGGATTGCCGCGATAGGCGGTGACCGAGGTGGTGTTGACGATGGCCGCCCCCGGCCTCAGGTGCGGCAGCGCCGCCTTGGTCAGGAAGAACATGGAGAAGATGTTGGTGCGGAAGGTCCTCTCCAGTTGCTCGGCCGAAATATCGGCCAGGCTGTCGCGCGGATGCTGTTCGCCGGCATTGTTGACCACCACGTCCAGCCGCCCGAACATCTTGACCGTCTCGTCCACCACCCGCCGGCAGAACGTCTCGTCACCGACATCGCCGGCCAGCAGCAGGCAGCGGCGGCCGGCGGCCTCGACATGGCGGCGGGTCTCCTCGGCGTCCTGGTGCTCGTCGAGATACGCCACCGCCACGTCTGCGCCTTCCTTGGCAAAGCCAATGGCGACGGCGCGGCCGATGCCGGAATCGCCTCCGGTGACGATGGCCGCCCTGCCCTCCAGCTTGCCCGACGGGCGCCAATGGCGCATCTCGGCCTCGGGACGCGGATGCATCTGTCCTTCGAGGCCCGGCTGGCGGTCCTGGTGCTGCGGCGGGTTGGTCTGGGGCATGTCCCTCTCCTGCGCGGCCGTCAACAGCGGTTGACGTGGCGCCGGAAAGGTCCGGCCTCAACCCCGCTTCGACTTCCGCGCCCGTGTCGCCCGCCGCCGGGCGCGGGCGCCCTTGGCCAGGGCTTCGTCGATGGCCGCGCGCAGGGCGGCGGGCTGAACCGGCTTGTGCAGCAGTCCGTGGCCCAATGCCTGCGCCTGGGCCAGGCGTTCCGGCGCGGTGTCGCCGGTCAGGATGATGGCCGGCACCTTGGTGTCGGCGCGCAGATGGACCTCGACCCGGGCGATGGCCTGGCCGCCGGTGTCGCCATTCTGCAGCCGGTAGTCGGCCAGGATGAGGTCGGGGTCGCGCCCCAGCGTGGGCAGACGGCGGATGGCTTCCTCGGCGCTGGCGGCGGAGACCGCCGTATGGCCCCAACTGGCGATCAGCAGCTCCAGGCTCTCGCGCACATCGGGCTCGTCGTCGATGACCAGGATGGCCGCCCCCGCCTGCGACAGGCCCAGCGGCAGTTGCTTGGGCTTGGCCGCAGTCGCCCGCGCCACCACCGGCACCTCGACGGCGAAGACCGAGCCCTTGCCCTCGACCGACGACACGGTGATGCGGTGGCCCAGCAGGTCGGCCAGCCGCTCGACGATGGCCAGGCCCAGGCCGAGCCCCTGGCGGCGGTCACGCTCGGGATTGCCCACCTGATGGAACTCGCGGAAGATGTTCTTGAGTTCGCCCTTGGGGATGCCGATTCCGGTGTCCCACACCTCGAAGCGCAGCATCCGCCCGCGCCGCCGGCAGCCGAACAGGATGCGGCCGGACTTGGTGTAGCGCACGGCGTTGTTGAGCAGGTTGCGCAGGATGCGTTCCAGCAGCGAGCCGTCGCTGTGGACCACGTGGCCGGAGGTCACCACCCGTAGCGCCAGCCCCTCGGCCTCGCACAGCGGCTCGAACTCAGCGGCCAGTCGCTCCATCATCGAGCGGGCGGTGAAATCCTCGGGCGCCGGCACGATCAACCCCGCCTCCAGCTTGGAGACGTCGAGCAGTCCGTTGAGCAGCCCTTCCAGCGCCGTCACCGAGTCCTGGATGCGGGTCACCAGGGCGGACTGTTCAGGCTCGCGGGTACGCCCGGCCAGCACCGCGACGAACATGGCCAGGGCCTGCATGGGCTGGCGCAGGTCGTGGCTGGCCGCCGCCAGGAACCGGGTCTTGGCGATGGCCGCCTCCTCGGCGGTCTCCTTGGCGTCGTAGAGCTCGTCCTCGAACATCTGCTGGGCACTGTGGTCGTGCATGAAGGCGAAGTAGAATCGCACCCGCCCCTGCTCGTCGCGCACCGCGCCGGAACGCTGCCACAGCGGGAAGCGCCGCCCGGCAGAGTCCACCGCCTCCAGCACGCCCTCCCAGCCCTCGCCGCGCACCAGGGCCGGGCCGACCAGCTTGTCGATGATCTCGTGGCTGTCGTCGGGGAAGTATTGGCGGTAATGGGTGCCGG
>JBFMHS010000095.1:10297-20956 GCA_040751765.1 Pseudomonadota bacterium
CTACGGGGCGCTGTTGGCGTAGAGGATGTGGCCGACCGGTGACAGGATGGCGATGGCCTCGTGCGACGAATCCATCACCGCGCGGAACAGCGACAGATTGGCCTCGGCCCGCTTGCGGTCGTCGATGTCCTCGATCATCGCCACCGCGAAACGGTCGTCGCCGTCGGCCGGCAGTAGCGACACCGTCAGCCGGCCCCAGAAGAAGCTGCCGTCCTTGCGCCGGTAGCGGTTCTCGCGGCTGTAGCTCTCCACCTCCCGGCGGACCAGCCGCCGCGCCTCGGCGCAGTCGCTTTCGCGGTCGTCGGGATGGGTCAGCTCGCGCAAGGTGTGGCGGGCGAATTCCTGGGGGGAGAAGCCGAACATGGCGACCAGCGCCTGATTGACACGGGCCACCCGCCCGCCCTTGGCGACCAGGGCGATGCCGAGGGCGGCGTGGTCGAAGATGGCACGGAAGCGCCCCTCGCTTTCGCGGCTTTGGCGCTCCGCCTGGCGGGTGACCTCGAGGCCGATGCCGCGGTAGCCGGCGAACTGCCCGGAGGCGTCCAGGATGGGGCGCCCGGACAGCAGGAAGTGCCGGACCAGGTCACTGCCGCCATCCCACAGCTTGAGGGCCAGGTTGCGGAACGGGGCGTGCGAGGCCAGTGCCTGGATCTGCTCGGTCAGCTCGGCGTGGTCGATCTGGAACCGCAGCAGCAGTTCCTCCAGCGTCCGCCCCACCACGTCCCCCGGCGGGATGCCGGTACCTTCGGTGAAGGTCGGCGACAAGCGGGTGACCCTCAGCGCCTGATCGGCCTCCCACACCCAGTCGGCGGCGGCGGCCAGCGCATCGTCAAGCAGGGAGGGAGGCGTTCCCTTGGAGAGAGGGCGGACCTGCCGGTCGGCATGGCCCCTGGTCTTGGAGACGACATTCATCGGATGGGCAGGCACTGCTCGTATCACCGGGTGTCGGTTCGTCGAGCCAAGCGTAGGCCCACCAAGGGTAGCGGAACAATATGGCGCCCGCCCTATGACGCCCCGATCGTCCTAGGGCAAGAGGATGGCGGCCAGCAAGGTCGCCTGGAGGGGATTGAAGTTGTCGTCGGACAGCACATAGGCCACCAGCCGGCCATCGGCGCGCACCCGCACCGCCAACGCCTCGTAGTTGTCCACCAGCATGGGCGGCCCCATCACGGCCAGTTGGTGGCCGGACACCGCCGCCCCCGCGCGCAGGTCGGCGGCGGCGATACGCGACAGCCGCGCCGCGACGCCGGACAACAGCGAGAAGCTGCGCTCCAGCAGCAGCACGTCGCCGCTGGGAAGAACCGCCGCCGCCGTCGGGCGGAAATCGCCGCTACGCCGAACCGCCAGCCCCTCCCATGCCCCCGGCTGGCCGATCCAGGCGGGGAAGCGGTCGCCGTCGCCCTCCTCGGCCACCAGCAGCAGGCGGCCGTCGGGCAGCCGAGCCGCCGCCTCGATGCCGCCGTTTGCGGGCAGCCGCCCCAGACCCGCCGGCCCCGCCAGTCGTCGCGGCGGTGCCGACAGGGCGCCGGGATAGAGCAGCAGCCGGTGGCGGCGTTCGAAGGCGACCACCAACCCTTCGGGGGTCGCCACCAGTTCCTCGGCGTCGCCATCGTCCTTGGAGCCGTCGAGCCCCCCCAGCGGTGCCACGCTCAGTCCCGATGCCGACAGCGGCCGCCCATCGGCGTCGGTCTCCAAACGGAAGCGCAGCCAGTGGCCGGAATCGTTGACGGCGGTCACCACATCCCCGTCCATCACCATGCCCGACAGACCGCCGAACCAGCGCTCGCCGGGGGCGTGCAGGTGAAGGATGCCGAGCAGCTCGGCCTCGCCGACGCTGGTCAGGTGGGGGGCGTCGGCGGAAATCGGGCGGACGGTGGAAACCAGCTCGCCGGCGGCCGCTCCGCCGAACAGCAGGCCACCGGCGACGAGGAGTGGGACGGCGGAACGACGCATGGCCGCACTGTAGCGGCCGGGACCGGACGTCGGAAGGGGGCTTTCGCCCCCGTCGCCGATTGGGCAATATGCCGGCCATGGATCCGTCGATCGCCCAGGCCTTCCCCCAGTTCGCCCGCTTGGACGCGGATTCCGCCCGCATTCTGGAGGGGGCCGCCCGCGTGGCGACCATCCCGCCCGGAACCGTGCTGTTCCAGGACGGCGCCGAATGCTCCAGCTACGTGCTTGTCATCGAGGGCTCGGTGCGGGTGCAGAAGGTGGCCGAGAACGGCCGCGAGATCGTGCTGTACCGGGTCGAGCGCGGCCAGTCCTGCGTGCTGACCACCAACTGCCTGATCGCCCACGACGACTACTCGGCCGAGGGCGTCGCCGAGACCGAGGTCAAGGCGCTGGTGCTGCCGGCGGCGACCTTCCGCGCCCTGCTCGCCCGCTCCGACGCCTTCCGAGACTTTGTCTTCTCGGCCTATGCCACCCGCATCGCCGACCTGCTGATGCTGATCGAGGAGGTGGCGTTCGGCCGCATCGACATGCGCCTGTCGGCCTGGCTGCGCCAGCACGCCGACGGCACGGGCGAGATCCGCGCCACCCACCAGGACATCGCCGTCGAACTGGGCACCGCCCGCGAGGTCGTCAGCCGCCAGCTCAAGGATTTCGAACGGCGCGGCTGGCTGGCCCTGCACCGGGGCCGGATCCAGCTGCGTGACCCCGAGGCCCTTGCCGCGCTTTCCGAAGGTTTGTGACCAAGTCACGGAAGTCTTCCCGCCATCGGGCATAATCCGCCCATCCTGATTTTCGACCCGGGGAGTGAAGACCCATGACCAAGAACGTTGGCGGCATCGACCGCATCCTTCGCATCGTCGCCGGCATCGTCCTGATCGCGCTGGCGGCCACCGGCACCGTGGGCCTGTGGGGCTATATCGGTGTGGTGCCGCTGCTGACTGGCGCCATCGGCTGGTGCCCCGCCTACCTGCCGCTCGGCATCAAGACCTGCAAGTCGTGAGATCTGGCAGGGGACGGCGTCAGCCGTCCCCTTCCGCCAGCAGTGACGGGTTGCCCCCGGCGGCGGCGGTGTTGACCGACACCACCCGCTCGGTGGAGAACCGATACAAATAGTGCGGGCCTCCGGCCTTGGGCCCGGTCCCGGACAGCCCCTCGCCGCCGAACGGCTGCGCCTCCACCACCGCTCCGATCATGCTCCGGTTGACGTAGACGTTGCCGACCGGTAGCCGCGCGCGAATTCGTTCCGCCACCGCATCGATACGCGAATGGATCCCGAGCGTCAGGCCGTAACCGGTGGCGGCCACGGCATCCAGCACCGCGTCCAGGCGGTCGGCGGCATAGGGCACCACGTGCAGGACGGGGCCGAACACCTCGGCCGTCAGCAGCTCAGGGCGGTCGAGCACGAAGGCGCGCGGCGCGAAAAAGGTGCCGTGGGCGGCCGCCTCCGGCAGCGGCGCCTGGAACAGCAGCCTTCCGTCGCGGGCCATGCGCGCCGAATGTTCCTCCAACGCCTCGAGCGCCTGCCGGTCTATCACCGGGCCGACATCGGTTGACAGCAGCATGGGATCGCCGATGGACAGCTCCATGGCGGCGCCCGCCAGCATGTCGCTGATCCGGGCGTGGACCTCGTCCTGAAGGAACAGGATGCGCAGGGCCGAGCAGCGTTGGCCGGTGCTGCGGAAGGCGGATTCGACCACATCCGCCACCACCTGCTCGGGCAGAGCCGAGGAATCGACGATCATGGCGTTGAGGCCGCCGGTCTCGGCCACCAGCGGCGCGATGGGGCCCTCGCGGGCGGCGAGAGTGCGGTTGATGGCCCGCGCGGTTTCGGTGGAGCCGGTGAAGGCGACGCCGGCCACTCGGGGATCGGCGGTGAGCCATGCCCCCACCCGCCCGTCGCCGGGCAGCAGGTGCAGCACCTCGGCCGGCACCCCGGCCTCGTGCAGCAGCGCCACGGCACGGGCGGCAATCAGCGGCGTCTGTTCGGCCGGCTTCGCCACCACCGCGTTGCCCGCCGCCAGCGCCGCCGCCACCTGCCCAGTGAAGATGGCCAGCGGGAAATTCCACGGGCTGATGCAGGCGAACACGCCGCGCCCATGCAGGGACAGGTGGTTGCTCTCGCCGGTCACCCCGGGCAACGGCAGCGGTCCGGCGAATTTCAGCCGGGACTGGACGGCGTAATAACGCAGGAAATCCACCGCCTCGCGCAATTCGGCCACAGCGTCGGGGATGGTCTTGCCGGCCTCGCGGATGGCCAACCACATCAGCTCTGGCGCCGCCGCCTCATAGAGCTCGGCGGCCCGCTCCAGGATGTCGGCCCGCGACGCGCCGCCCAGGGAATCCCAGCCCCGGGCGGCGTCAATTGCATGGTTGACGGCATGGGCAACGTCCTCGGGCATGGCGGTGCTGACCTGCCCCACCACCCGCCGCCAGTCGGAGGGATCGAGCAGGTCGAAGGGCGCATCCGCGACGATCTCACTGCCGGCGATCACCGGATGGGCGGCATACTCTTCCCGCCCCGCCCGCTCCAGCGCGCGGTCCAGTTCGGCCACCGCCAAGGGATCAGAAAGGTCCCAGCCGCGCGAATTGCGGCGGCCGGGAAACAGCTCGGCGGGCGGCGCGATGCGCGGATTGGGCTTGTCGGGCAGCGCCTCCAGCGCCGCCACAGGGTCGCTGACGATTGCCGCCACCGGAACCTTGTCGTCGGCGATGCGGTTGACGAAGGAGGTGTTGGCACCGTTCTCCAGCAGCCGCCGCACCAGATAGGGCAGCAGATCCTCGTGACTGCCCACCGGCGCGTAGGTGCGACAGGGCCGGCTCAGGCCGTCCTTGGCTACCACCTGGGCGTACAGCGCCTCGCCCATGCCGTGCAGGCGCTGGTACTCCCAGTCGGTACGCCCACCGGCCATCTCCAGCACGGCGGCGACGGTGTGGGCATTGTGGGTGGCAAACTGGGGAAAGAAAGCCGCCGGCGCCTCCAGCAGCCGGCGCGCGCAGGCCAGGTAGGAGACGTCGGTGGCCGCCTTGCGGGTGAACACCGGATAGCCGGCCAGGCCGCGTTCCTGGGCCCGCTTGACCTCGGTGTCCCAATAGGCACCCTTGACCAGGCGCACCATCAGCCGCCGCCGTTGGGAGCGCGCCAAGTCCTCCAGCCAGTCGAGCAGCGGCCGCGCCCGCTTCTGATAGGCCTGGACGGCAAGGCCGAAACCCTCCCACCCAGCGAGGGATGTGTCGGAAAACGTGATCTTGATCACGTCAAGCGACAAATCCAAGCGGTCGGCCTCCTCGGCGTCGACGGTCAGGCCGAGTCCGGCGTCGCGGGCCAGCCGCGCCAACTCCAGCAACCGGGGCGGCAGTTCCCGCAGCACCCGGCCCCTCTGGGCATATTCGAGGCGGGGATGCAGCGCCGACAGCTTGACCGAGATCCCCGGTCCCTCCGCCGGATCACGTCCGCCCGCCGCCCTGCCGATGGCGGCGATGGCGGCGGCGTAGGCGTCGAAATGGCGCCGGGCGTCGTCGGCGGTGCGCGCCGCCTCGCCCAGCATGTCGAAACTGTGGCGGAAGCCGCGCCTTTCGGCCTCGCGGGCACGGTCCAGCGCCTCATCGATGGTGCGACCCATGACGTATTGCCGGCCCATGATGCGCATGGCCTGCACCAGTGCCTCGCGTACCACGGGCTCGCCGGCGCGCGCCGCCAGGCGGCCGAGCGTGCCCTCGGGCTCGTCCAGGCGCATCAGCCTCCCGGTCAGCATCAGCGCCCAGGTCGAGGCGTTGACGAAGGCCGAGCCGCTGCGCCCCAGATGCGCCGCCCAGTCGGCGGCACCGATCTTGTCGCGGATCAGGCGGTCGGCAGTCTCGGGATCGGGAATGCGCAGCAGCGCCTCCGCCAGGCACATCAGCACCACGCCTTCCTGGGTGGACAGCCGGTATTCGCCCAGGAAGGCGTCCAGGTCCCCCAGCCGCGAACGGTGTTCGCGGACCCCCGCCACCAGCAGGCTGGCGGTGGCCTCGACACGGGCGCGGGCGTCGGGAGCCAGCCGGGAAGCCTCGATCAGGGCGAGGTCGCAGGCGGTCTCGTCGGCGTAAAGCGCGGCGCGGATGCGGTCGCGCGACGGGTCGGCGGTGGGCGGATCGGGCAGGATCATGGCGGCCTCCACGCTCTTCCTTTCGGATGTGCGCCCATTGGCGGCCCCTTGCAAGCATGGATGCTGCCCAATCCATAGCCAGAGGGTGCCGCACATGCTCTCCGTTTGTGCAACCACAGCCAGAAGCGGCGGTTCTCCGCGCCCCCCGCCCCGGCACGGCGGTTGCAATGCCCGTCACCGGGGTTCGTCCGACGAGGGGAGATGCATGGCGTTCGACGAGATGAAGGGGCCCCAGGGCGGGGTCCGGGCGCCCTATGGGGCCTATGAGAACTGGCTGCTGTCGATCGCGCCCGACACCCTGCCCCGCAAGCACGCCCAGGCCGACGAGCTGTTTCGCCGCATCGGCATCACCTTCAATGTCTACGGCGACCAGGAGGGCACCGAGCGACTGATCCCCTTCGACCCCATTCCGCGCATCCTGTCGGCGTCGGAATGGGCGCGGGTGGAGAGCGGCTGCATCCAGCGCGTCAGCGCGCTCAACGCCTTCCTGCGCGACATCTACCACGGCCAGGAGATCATCAAGGCCGGCGTCATCCCGCGCGAGCGAATCCTCGCCAACCAGTTCTACCGCCCCGAGATGCAGGACCTGGACGTGGCCCGCGAGGTCTACGTCCACGTGGCCGGCATCGACGTGGTCCGGGTCGGCCCCGACCAGTTCCATGTGCTTGAGGACAATTTGCGCACACCGTCGGGCGTCTCCTACATGCTGGAGGACCGGGCGATGATGATGCGCCTGTTCCCCGACCTGTTCGCCCTGCACCGGGTGCGCCCTGTGGACCATTATCCAGACCTGCTGCTCAAGGCGCTGCGCACGGTTCCGCCCGCCCAGTGCGATGGCGAGCCGACGGTGGTGGTGCTGACCCCCGGCTACCACAACAGCGCCTATTTCGAGCACGCCTTCCTGGTCGAGCAGATGGGTGTCGAGCTGGTGGAAGGCCGCGACCTGTTCGTGGACGACGGCAAGGTGTGGATGCGCACCACCCGCGGCCCCAAGCGGGTGGACGTGATCTACCGCCGCCTCGACGACGATTACCTCGATCCCCTGGCCTTCCGCCCCGATTCGGCCCTGGGCGTGCCGGGGCTGCTGTCGGTCTACCGCTCGGGCGGGGTGACGCTGGCCAACGCCATCGGCACCGGCGTGGCCGACGACAAGGCGACCTATATCCACGTCCCCGACATGATCCGCTTCTACCTGGGCGAGGAGCCGATCCTGCCCAACGTGCCGACCTGGAAACTGGAGGACCCCGACGATCTGGGCCACGTGCTCGACCATCTGGAGGAGCTGGTGGTCAAGGAGGTCCACGGCTCGGGCGGCTACGGCATGCTGGTCGGCCCGACCTCGACCAAGGCCCAGGTCGAGGAGTTCCGCGCCCGCATCCTGGCGGCGCCGGCCAACTACATCGCCCAGCCGACCCTGGCCTTGTCCACCTGCCCCACCCTGGTCGACCAGGGCATCGCCCCCCGCCATGTGGACCTCCGCCCCTTCGTGCTGTCGGGCGAGCAGGTGACGTTGGTTCCCGGCGGCCTGACCCGGGTGGCGCTGAAGGAAGGCTCGCTGGTGGTCAACTCGTCGCAGGGCGGCGGCACCAAGGACACCTGGGTTCTGGAGGATGGCGCATGCTGAGCCGGACCGCCGACCACCTGTACTGGATGAGCCGCTACATGGAGCGGGCCGAGAACATCGCCCGCTTCCTGGATGTCGCCAACCGCCTGTCGCTGTCGGGCGGGCCACGAGATGCCTGCTGGCGGCCGGTGCTGACCATCGCCGGCGGCGAGCCCGGCTACGCCGCCGGCCAGGGCGAGGTGACCCCGGTGGGGGTGATCGCCTATGCAGTGCTGGACAGCGCCAACGGCTCCAGCATGCTGTCCTGCCTGCGGGCGGCGCGCGAGAACGCCCATGCCGTGCGCAGCGTCATCCCCTCGGAACTGTGGGAGAGCATCAACGCCACCTGGCTCGAAGCCCGCACCATCACCGGAGCGCGGCTGCGCGAACAGGGGCTGGTGGCGTTCTGCGACTGGGTCAAGGACCGCTCGCACCTGTTCCGGGGGGCCACCTACGGCACCATGATGCGCGACGAAGCCTTCCACTTCACCCGCCTGGGCACCTTCATCGAGCGCGCCGACAACACCGCCCGCCTGCTGGGCGTGCGCGCCCAGGGGGTCACCGCCGAAACCCGCGACGCCGGGCCCGCCGATCAGCTGCATTGGGCGGCGGTGCTGCGCTCGGTGTCTGCCTACAAGGCCTATCGCACCGTTTACCGCGACGGCTTGTCGCCGGCCGGTGTGGCCGACCTGCTGATCCTGCGCGACGACATGCCGCGCTCTCTGCACGCCTGCCTCGACAAGATCAGCGTCGACCTCCAGACCCTGTGCGCGTCGTGCGAATGCACCCGCATGGCCGGCGGCATGCACGCCGAGCTGCATTTTGGCCGCCTGGCCTCGGTGCTTGAGGGCGGGCTGGACGGGGCGGTGGCCGGCTTCATCGCCCGCAACAATCAACTTGCCGCCCAGATTCATGCCGATTTCCTGATGGGGGTGTGATGCTGTCCGTGGAGCACGTCACCGACTACGCCTATACCGAGCCCACCGCCTACGCCATCCAGTACGTGCGGCTGACGCCCCGGCCCGACCCGGTGCAGCGGCTGGCGGCATGGCGGCTGGAGACACCGGGCCGGGCCACGGCCTGGCGTGACGGCTTTGGCAACCTCGTCCATACCGTGGTCCGCGTCGGCCCCCACGACCACCTGCGCCTGCACGTGGCCGGCGAGGTGGACACCATCGAGACCCACGGCGTGATGCCGGCCGAGGATGGCGGCCTGCCACCAGGGGCCTATCTGCGCCCGACGCCGCTGACCGAGGCCGACGGCGCCGTGCGCGCCTTCGCGGCCCGCTTCGACAAGGCCCGCGCCAAGGGCGACCTCAACGGCCTGCATGCGCTGATGGCGGGCATCCACGAGGCGGTGGCCTACGTGCCCGGCGACACCCACGTCCATTCCACCGCCGCCGAGTCGCTGGAGCTGGGTTCGGGGGTGTGCCAGGACCAGGCCCACCTGTTCATCGCCTGCTGCCGCGCCTGGGGCATCCCGGCCCGCTATGTCAGCGGCTATCTCCACACCACCGCCGAGGACGGCCGCCACCTGGCCACCCATGCCTGGGCCGAGGCGCTGGTCGAGCACCTGGGCTGGGTCAGCTTCGATCCCTCCAACTGCCAGAGCGCCACCCAGGCATATATCCGGCTGGCGGTGGCCTTCGACTACCAGGGAGCGGCGCCGGTGCGCGGCATCCGCCTGGGCGGCGGCTACGAGGAGATGCGCGTCCGCGTCCAGGTCGACCACATCCGGGGGGAACAATGACCTACTGCCTCGCCATGGCCCTGAACGACGGGCTGGTCCTGGCCGCCGATTCCCGCACCAATGCCGGGGTCGACCACATCTCCACCTTCCGCAAGATGAGGATCTGGCGGCGCGAGGGCGAGCGGGTGCTGGTGCTGCTGTCGGCCGGCAACCTGGCGATCACCCAGGCGGTGATCGGTTCCCTGGAGAACGGCATCCAGGCCGAGGACCCCGACGCCAGCCTGATGATCGTGGAAAGCGCCGGCCAGGCCGCGCGCCTGGTCGGCGACGCGGTGCGCAAGGCCTGGCGCCGCGATGCCGCCGCCCTCAAGGAGGCCGGGGTGGAGTTCAACATCTCGCTGATCCTGGGCGGCCAGATCAAGGGCGACGCACCGCGCCTGTTCCTGGTCTACGCCGCAGGCAACTTCATCGAGGCCACGCCCGAGACGCCGTATTTCCAGATCGGCGAGACCAAATACGGCAAGCCCATCCTTGACCGCGTCATCACCCCCGCCACCGATCTCGACAGCGCCGCCAAATGCGCCTTGCTCAGCCTGGATTCCACCTTCCGCTCCAACATGACGGTGGGGCCGCCGATCGACCTTCTGGTCTACCGCCGGGACTCGTTCAGCATCGCCGCCCACCAGCTGATCCAGGACGACGACCCCTATTTCAACGACATCCGCACTCGCTGGGGCCAGGGCCTGAAGGACCTGTTCCAGGTCCTGCCCGACCCGCCGTGGGAGACATGATCAGAACCGTCCGCGCCAGGCGTTGAAGGCAAGGCGCAGCGGCATTCGTTTCGGTCGCGCAACGGACGTGTCGCGCACATCCCAGCCGGCCCGTTCCAGCGTCCGCAGATGGGCCGAGGCCAGGGTGGCCGGCAACAGCACGGCCATTCCCCGCCCGTCAACCGGGTGTTGACGCGCCTGGGCCAGCAGTGCCCGCGCCCGCTCGGCGATCCCGCGAATGCGCGCCCTGTCGAGGTCCGGCAATACGGGCCGGAACGGCGCCGCGCGCAGCAGTCCGGCCAGGGCGAAGGCGGTGCCGACAGCACGTCCGGCGGCCAGGGTGGCCTCGTCGCGAACCTCCAGCAGCTCCAGCGCCAGCAGCGCCAGCCCGCCCGAGGTATCGGCGGCGTACGCCTCGAGGCCGGGCAGGTCGGCGAAGGGCTCATCCGACAAGTCACGCTCCCGGGCCTCCAACAACCGCTCGAAGGCCGCGCCGCT
>JBFMHS010000095.1:20966-23650 GCA_040751765.1 Pseudomonadota bacterium
GCAAGCTGGAGGGCAGGGCGGCCATCGTCACCGGAGGCGATTCCGGCATCGCTCGAAGGCCGCGCCGCTGACCTTGTGGGCGCGGCAGGCCGCCAACAGAGGCCCCGCCACCGGATGGCGGGCGGTCTCGGCCTCGCGCTCACCGGCCAGGGCTTCGCGCCACCATTGCAACCGGATCTGGCCGGCCAGCGCCTCGTGGACGCTCTCGCGCACCCGTGCCACCTCGGCATTGAAGGCATAGAGCAGCATCAACCGCTCGCGTGCCTCGGACGGGGCGAACAGTGCGGTGACGAAACGATCCCGGTCCAGGCGCCGCACGGTGTCGGCGGCATGGGAGAGGGGCATGTCGGACGGCATGATCAGGTGTTTCCCCTATGCGGCAGCCGGTGGTCGTGGCATATATAAAGGCTTCCGATCGCCCAACCAATGGGAGGACGCGCGTTGTCCCGAGCCGCCGCCGCCGCCCTGCCCTCGCCCACCGGCAAAACCGCCGGCGACGAGTCCTTTCCCGTCGCTTCCTTCTTGCTGCCGACGGCCGTGCGCCGCCAGGTGATGGCCTTCTACGCCTTCGCCCGCGCCGCCGACGACGTCGCGGACGCCCCCGACCTCACCCCCGAGGCCAAGCTGGCGCGCCTGGACGAGCTGGAGGAGGCGTTGCGCGGCCGCCGCTCGGGCCCGGACGGCGACACGGCGGCCGCCTTCCGCAGCGCGATCGACGCCGACGACCTGCTGATCGATCACGCCGTCCAGCTGCTGCACGCCTTCCGCCGCGACGCGGTGACCGACCATTGCCGCGACTGGGCCGACCTGATGACCTATTGCCGCTTCTCGGCGGCGCCGGTCGGGCGATTCCTGCTCGACCTCCACGGCGAGGACCCCGCCACTTTCGCCGCCGGCGACGCCCTGTGCGCCGCCCACCAGATCCTCAACCACCTCCAGGACTGTGGCGCCGATTTCAAGGCGCTGGGCCGTGTCTACCTGCCGCGCGACTGGCTGCTGTCGGCGGGCATCACCAACGAGGTGTTCGCCGGCGACGCCTCGCCGCCCGAGCTGCGCTCGGTGTTCGACATGGTTCTCGACGCCGTCGACGGGTTGATCGATCTGGCCCGCCCGTTGCCGTCCCAGATCCGCGATCGCCGTCTTCGGCTGGAGGCAGCCGCCACCATCGCGGTGGCGGAGCGGCTGTCGGTGCTGCTGCGGGTCCAGGACCCGCTGGCGCGGCCGGTCAAGTTGACGCCGCTGCAATATCTGGGCGCGTTCCTGTCCGGCATCGCCCGCGGCCTCAAGGCCGCATGACGCCCAGCCACGTCACCGTCCGGCGCGCCCGTACCTCTTTCTACTGGGCCATGCGCCTGCTGCCCGTCGAGCGGCGCGAGGCCATGTTCGCCCTTTACGCCTATTGCCGCGGCCTCGACGACATCGCGGATGGCCGCGAGCCGGTGGAGACCAAGCGGGCCAGGCTGGCGGTGGCGCGCGGAGCGGTGGCCGCCTTCTTCGAGACCGGGGTGGCGCTGGACCCGCTGCTGGCGCCGTTGGCCCCCGCCATCCGCCGCTTCGACCTGCCGCGCGCCGAGCTGGAAGCACTGATCGAAGGCATGGAAATGGATGTGGACGGTCCCATGGTGGCCCCGTCCATGGAGTGCCTGCGCCTCTATTGCCGGCGGGTGGCCGGCGCGGTGGGCATGCTGGCGGTACGGGTGTTCGGCCGGCCCGACGCCGACCACTTCGCCGAACTGCTGGGCGAGGCGCTGCAACTGACCAATATCCTGCGCGACGTCGCCGAGGATGCCGCCCAGGGCCGCCTCTACCTGCCGGAGGAGGTGCTGGTGGGCGCCACCATCCTCGCCCGCGAGCCGGCAGCCGTGGCGGCGCATCCGGGATTGGGGCGCGCCTGCGCCGCCCTCGCGGCGCTCGCCGCCGACCGCTTCGACGCCGCCGAGGCCGAGCTGGCCCGCATCGGCCGCGCCGGCCTGTGGCCGGCGGTGGTGATGATGGCCACCTACCGCGCCCTGCTGTCGCGCCTGCTCCGCCACGGCTGGAAGCCGGGACGGCCGCCGCCGCGCTTAGGGTCGGCGACGCGGCTGTGGATCGCCCTTCGCACCGCCGTGGCCGGTCCGTGAGGGGAGTGCTGCATGTCGTCGGGGCCGGCCTCGCCGGCTTGGCCTGCGCGGTCGCCGCCGCCCGCGCCGGCACGCGGGTGATCCTGTACGAGGCGGCGCCCCAGGCCGGCGGCCGGTGCCGCTCGTTCCGCGACGACACCCTGGACCGCCCGATCGACAACGGCACCCACCTGCTGATCGGCGCCAACCGCACCGCCCTGGCCTTCGCCGAGGCCATCGGCGGCACAGAGGCGCTGGACCCGACCGACCCGGCCTTCCCTTTCCTCGATCTCGCCAGCGGCGAGCGGTGGGAGCTGGCTTCCGGCCGCCTGCCCGCCGGCTTCGCCGAGACCGTGGCGGCTCTCGGCCTGCCATGGACCACCGGCGGCGAGACGGTGGCGGCGCGGCTCGGACCGGCCCCCCATTACCGTCGGCTGTGGAAGCCGCTGTGCGAGGCGGTGCTGAACACCGCCCCCGAGGACGCCTCGGCGCGGCTGTTCGGCCGCGTCCTGCGCTCGGCGCTGCTGGGCGGCGCCGAGGGATTGCGGCCGTGGCTGTTCCCCGCCGGCCTGTCGGCGGCCTTCG
>JBFMHS010000096.1:0-7341 GCA_040751765.1 Pseudomonadota bacterium
GCGCCTGGGCGGGGCGGCGGGGCAGGGTTGCGAAGAAAGCCTATACGTTGAAGCGGAAGTGGAAGATGTCGCCGTCCTGGACGACGTATTCCTTGCCTTCCAGCCGCATCTTGCCGGCCTCCTTGGCGCCGGCCTCGCCGTTGCAGGCGATGAAGTCGGCGAAGGAAATGGTCTCGGCGCGGATGAAGCCCTTCTCGAAGTCGGTGTGGATGACGCCGGCCGCCTGGGGCGCCTTGGCGCCCACGGGCACGGTCCAGGCGCGGGCCTCCTTGGGGCCGACGGTGAAGAAGGTGATCAGGTGCAAGAGGTCGTAGCCGGCGCGGATGACGCGGGTCAGGCCGGTCTCCTCCAGGCCCAGCGTCTCCAGGAACTCCTTGCGTTCCTCCTCGGTGCCCAACTGAGCCACCTCGGCCTCGATGGCGGCAGAAATCACCACCGCCGAGTTGCCCTCCTTGGCGGCCATCTCGAACACACGGGCGGACAGCGCGTTGCCGGTGGCCGCCGCGCCCTCCTCGACGTTGCAGGCATAGACCACCGGCTTGCTGGTCAACAGGCCCAACTGCTTCATGATCCGGCGCTCGTCCTCGCCGTCGAAGCTGACCACGCGGGCGGGCTTGCCGTCGCGCAGGGCGGCCAGGATGGGCGCCATCACCTCGACCTGGGCCTTGGCCTCCTTGTCGCCGCCCTTGGCCTTCTTCTCCAGCGGCACGATGCGGCGCTCAAGCGAATCGAGGTCGGCCAGCATCAACTCGGTCTCGATGGTCTCGGCGTCGCGCACCGGGTCCACCGAGTCCTCGACATGCTTGATGTCGTCGTCCTCGAAGCAGCGCAGCACGTGGACGATGGCATCGACCTCGCGGATGTTGGCCAGGAACTGGTTGCCCAATCCCTCGCCCTTGGAGGCGCCACGCACCAGCCCGGCGATGTCGACGAATTCCAGCTGGGTGGGGATGGTCTTGGCGCTCTTGGCAATGGCGGCCAGCTTGTCCAGGCGCGGATCGGGCACCGCCACCCGGCCGACATTGGGCTCGATGGTGCAGAACGGATAGTTCGCCGCCTGCGCCGCCGCCGTCTGGGTCAGCGCGTTGAACAGCGTGCTCTTGCCGACATTGGGCAGGCCGACGATGCCGCAATTGAAGCCCATATTCTCCACTCCAGCTGTGTCACCGTCATGCCCGGGGCATCCATGGATCGCCGGGTCAGGCCCGGCGACGACGGCGAGGGGTCAGTCCTTCTTCCGCTCCAGGGCCGCCTTGAGCTTCTCCGCCAGGGTCAGCGGCGGTTCCTCGGCCTTGGGTGCCTCCGGCTCCGCGACCTTGGGCGGCTCGACCGGCTTGGCCTTCTTCGGCGGCTTGGGTGGCGCGGTCAGCGTCGCCACCCGGTTCATGAAGCCGGCGTCGTCGCCCTTGGCCAGCATCGGGAAGGCATCGGCGATGGCGTCCAGCAACGGCTCGATCCAGGCCTGGTCTGCCTTGGCGAAGTCGTGCAGCACATAGCCGGCCACGCGGTCCCTGTCGCCGGGATGGCCGATGCCGATGCGCACCCGGCGGTAGTTCTGGCCCAGGTGCTGGTCGATGCTCTTCAGCCCGTTGTGACCGCCGGCGCCGCCGCCGCGCTTGACCCGCAGACGCCCGGGCGGCAGGTCCAACTCGTCGTGCAGCACCACCACGTCCTCGACCGGGATCTTGAGGAAGCGCGCCGCCTGGCCCACCGATTGGCCGGACAGGTTCATGTAGGTGTGCGGCTTGAGCAACAGCACCTTGTCGCCGCCGATCACGCCCTCGGCCACCTCGCCCTGGAACTTGGCGCGCCAGGGCCCAAAGGAATGGCGGCGGACGAGTTCGTCCGCCGCCATGAAGCCGATATTGTGCCGGTTTCTGGCGTATTCGGTGCCGGGATTACCCAGTCCGACCACCAGCAGCATGTCAGCCGGCGGCCTCGCCCTCGGCGCCCTCGGCCTCGACCTTGACCACGGTCGGAGGCGCGATGGTCAGGATGGTCTGGGCCTCGCCGACGTGATAGGGCTTCACGCCCTGGGGCAGCTTCAGCTCGCCGATGTGGATGGTCGCGCCGATGTCCATGCCGGTCAGGTCGATGGCGATCTCGGCCGGGATGTTGTCGGGCGAGCAGGTCACCTCGACCTCATGCAGCTCGATGGTCACCACGCCGCCGCGCTTCACGCCCGGGGCCTTGTCGGCGTTGATGGCGTGGACCGGCACCTTCACGTGGATGGCGTGGTCGGCCGAGACGCGCATGAAGTCCACGTGGACCGGCTGGTCGGTCACCGGGTGGAACTGGACGTCGCGCGCCAGGCAGCGGTGCTTGCCGCCCTTGCCCAGATCGACGTCGAACAGCTTGGTGGTGAAACCGGGCTTGCGCAGCTCGGCCCACAGGACGCGGGGGTCCAGGGCGATGCAGACGGGGGCCTGCTTGGCGCCATAGATGACGCCGGGAACCTTGCCTTCACGACGAGTGGCCCGGGCGGCCCCCTTTCCGGCCCGGTCGCGCAGCTCGGCGACGATAGCGGTAATCTCGGTCATGTCTTTCTCCAATACCCGAAAGGCGCGGCCTCCAGGGGTGCCGCGCCGGAAGCGCGTCAATTACACTCTCTCGGAGCGGTTTTCAACCCGATTCCGGCGGCGTATGGTGGCGTCCTCGCCCACTTTTCCGGTTTGTCGCCGCGCCGGTTGGAGATAAAGAGGAAGCATGACGCGCCCACTCGCCATCCTGCTCGCCGCCTCGCTGGCCGCCGCCACCGCCGCCTGCTCGTCGCCGCCGGCGCCCCGCGACACCTTCTATCGTTTGGAGGCCGGCGTGCCCGCGCGCGGCTTCGACACGCCGGCCCTGCCCGGGGTGCTGGAGGTCAACCGGCTGGACACCGACGGCGTTCTGTCCGAGCGTGCCCTGGCCTATGCCGAGCCCGGCCGGGGCATCCAGCGGTACCGCTACGACTTCTGGAGCGAGCCGCCGGGGCTGCTTCTGCAGGACCGCCTGGTCCAGGCCCTGACCGCCGCCAAGGCCGCCGCCAAGGTGGTGACCCCCGACCTGCGGGTGCCGCCCGACTACGCCCTGCGCGGCAAGGTGCGCCGCTTCGAGCAGATCGCCGGCGCCAACCAGGTGGCGGTGGACATCCAACTGGTGCTGGTCGACGCCCGCAATGGCGAACTGATCATGATGGAGACCTACTCCGCCCGCCCGGCGGCGGCCGGCGACAGCGCCGAGGCAGCGGTGGCGGCCATCGGCCGGGGCGTCGACGAGGTTGTGGCCCGCTTCCTGGCCGACCTCGCCAAGGCCGACATTCCGGCGCCGCGCCGATGAGGGGGCGCGGGCGCTCCGGCCCGGCGCGGCCCAAGGGCAAGCCGCGCACCCCGCCACCGGCCCGGCTGGTGGAGGTGGAGATCGATTCCGTCGGCGGCCGCGGCGACGGCGTCGCCCGCCTGCTGGGCGAGCTGGTCTTCGTGCCCTTCACCGCGCCCGGCGACAAGGTGGTGGCCCGCGTCGAGGGCCGGCGCGGCGACGGCCTTGCGGCGGTGCCCATCGAGGTTCTGGTCAAGGGGCCCGGCCGGGCCGAGCCGCCCTGCCCGCATTTCGGCCGTTGCGGCGGCTGCTCGGTGCAGCATCTCGCCGACCCGCTCTATGAGGCCTGGAAGCGCGAGCTGCTGACCACCGCCCTGGCCCGCGCCGGGCTGGGCGAGGTGGCGGTGGGGCCGCTGGTGCGGGTGCCGCCGGGCAGCCGCCGCCGCGCCGCCTTCGCCTTCTCGCGCAAGCGCGGCGCCACCCTGCTGGGCTTCAACGCCCGCGCCAGCCACCAGGTGGTGGACGTGGAGCGCTGCCTGCTGCTGGAGCCGGTGCTGGCCGCCCTGCTGCCGCCGTTGCGCGCCATGCTGGCCGAGATTGTCGCCGACGGCGAGGACGGCGACGTGGTTGCCATCGCCACCGAGGAGGGCCTGGACGTGCTGGTGGAGGCCGAAGCGCGCCTCGACCTGTTCGACCGCGAGCGGCTGGCAGCCTTCGCCGACGCCCACGACCTGGCACGACTGACCTGGCGCCGGCCGGGTGCCGGTTTCCTCGACCCCATCGCCCGCCGCCGCCCCGCCGTGGTGCGCTTCGCCGGCGTCGCGGTGGAGCCGCCGCCGGGCGGTTTCCTGCAGCCCACCAAGGGCGGCGAACTGGCCATCACCGAAGCGGTGCTGGCCGGCATCGGCGACGCCGCCACGGTGGCCGACCTGTTCTCGGGCTGCGGCAGCTTCACCTTTCCGCTGGCCGTCCAGGGCCGCGCCGTCCACGCGGTCGAAGGCGAAGAGGCCCCCATCAGGGCGCTGGAGGCCGCCGCCCACGCCGAGGGGCTGAAGGTCACCGCCGAGGTGCGCGACCTCGCCCGCCGGCCGCTGCTGGCCGCCGATCTGAAGAAGTTCCAGGCGGTGGTGTTCGACCCGCCGCGCGCCGGTGCCCAGGCGCAGGCCGAGCAATTGGCCGCCGCCGGCCCGGCCACCGTGGTGGCGGTGTCGTGCAACCCGGCCACCCTGGCCCGCGACCTCAGGATTCTGGTTGACGGCGGCTACAAGGTGGAATCCGTCACCCCCATCGACCAGTTCCCGTTCGCCGCCCATCTGGAGGCGGTGGCGGTGTTGCGGCGAGGATGAAGATGAGCGTCAAGGACAACCCCGAGCGGAGCCGTTTCGAGCTGGAGGAGGACGGCCATGTCGCCTTCGCCAATTACCGCCGCGACGGCTCGACCCTGGTCATTCCCCATGTGGAGGCGCCGCCCGAACTGCGCGGCTCCGGCGCCGCCGGCCGCCTGATGCAGGGAGTGATGGAAACCGCCCGCGCCCAGGGGCTGCGGGTGGTCCCCACCTGCGGCTACGCCGCCACCTGGATCAAGCGGCACAAGGAGTTCCACGACTTGGTTGGGTGACGCCGGCCCCTAACCAAGCAGCGAGCGCAGCATCCAGGCGGTCTTCTCGTGGACCTGCATGCGCTGGGTCAGCAGGTCGGCGGTGGGCTCGTCGTGGGCATCGTCGACCACCGGGAAGATGGAGCGGGCGGTGCGCACCACCGCCTCCTGGTCCTTGACCAGGATGCGGATCATATCCTCGGCCGACGGCACGCCGGTCTCCTCCTTCAGCGAGGTCAGCTCGGCGAACTGCTTGTAGCTGCCCGGGGCCGGGAAGCCCAGGGCGCGGATCCGCTCGGCAATCAGGTCCACCGCCAGGGCCAGCTCGTTGTACTGCTGCTCGAACATCAAATGCAGCGTGTTGAACATCGGCCCGGTGACGTTCCAATGGAAATTGTGGGTCTTGAGGTAGAGGGTGTAGGTATCCGCCAACAGCCGCGACAGGCCCTCGCCGATCTTGCGGCGGGTCTTGTCGTCGATTCCGATGTCGATGGCTTCGGCGGTCTTCTTGTCCTTCGCCATTTTCCTTCCCTCCTGAAATGAATGCGGTTCAAGGCTATCACGAAGCCACCAGGCTTGTCAGGCCACGGTGGCCGGCGGAATCGTCCTCCGCCACCCTTTTTCCCCACCGACTCCAAGCCCGCTCGTGAAAATAGTAGGCCACGGTGTTGCACGCCGGCTCCAGCAGGGCCAGGGCGCTGCTGATGGCGACGCTGCCGGTCAGGACATACGCCACCGTGAACGCGACGGTGAAGTGCACGGCTGCGAAGGTCATGGTCTTCAAGGCGGCGGTCATTGGCGTGCCCTCGTGATCCGGGTTACGGAGGGCATCATGCCGCGCGGGCGACAATCGGTCCAACGGGTTGTTCCGGCGAGAGTTATCGATTAAATCGATGGGGAGCCTGACCGCCGTCAAGGCTGGCGGCGACGGGGTGCGAAATACTGGCGACCGCAACCAAATCCCCTGACGGAGACGTCGCCATGTTCCCCCAGTCCACCCTGAAGCACGACCTGACCGCCATGATCTCGGGCCTCGCCATGATGTGCGTCGGCACCGTCGGCCTGATCAGTGCCGGCGGCTTCGTCCTGTGGATGGCGGGGGTGCAGTAGCTCCTACAGCGGCTCGACGTCGCCCCTGGCCTCCTCGGCCAGGGCGGCGCGGGCGAAGTCCTCGACGCGGCCGTCCTGGATGGCCTGCCTTAGGCCGCGCATGACGTCCTGGTAGTATTGGATGTTGTGCCAGGTCAGCAGCATCGGCCCCAGGATCTCTTCCGACCGAATCAGGTGGTGCAGGTAGGCGCGGCTGAAGTCGCGGCAGGCCGGGCACGAGCAGGCCTCGTCCAGCGGGCGGGGGTCGTCCTGGTGCCGCGCGTTGCGCAGGTTGACCGTGCCCCGGCGGGTGAAGGCCTGGGCGGTGCGGCCCGAGCGGGTCGGCATGACGCAGTCGAACATGTCGATGCCCCTGAGCACGGCGCCGATGATGTCGCTGGGCTTGCCGACGCCCATCAGGTAGCGCGGCCGGTCGGCCGGCAGCAGCGGCACCGTGACCTCCAGCGTCTTGAACATCAGCTCCTGGCCCTCGCCGACGGCGAGGCCGCCGACGGCATAGCCGTCGAAGCCGATTTCCTTCAGCGCCGTGGCGGATTCCTCGCGCAGGTCGGGATGGACGCCGCCCTGGACGATGCCGAACAGGCCATAGCCGGGGCGCTCGACGAACGCGTCCTTCGACCGCCGCGCCCAGCGCATGGACAGCCGCATGCTGTCGGCGGCCTGCTCGTGGGTGGCCGGGAACGGCGTGCATTCGTCGAAGGCCATGGTGATGTCGGCGTCCAGCAGGCGCTGGATCTCCATGGACCGCTCGGGGGTCAAGAGGTGCTTCGAGCCGTCGATATGCGACTGGAAGGCCACCCCCTCCTCGGTCATCTTGCGCAGCTTGGCCAGGCTCATGACCTGGAAGCCGCCGGAATCGGTGAGGATGGGGCCGCGCCAGTTCATGAACTCGTGCAGGCCGCCCAACCGCGCCACCCGTTCCGCGCCGGGGCGCAGCATCAGGTGATAGGTGTTGCCGAGCACCGTCTGGGCGCCGGTGGAGGCCACCGCGGCGGGCGTCATCGCCTTGACCGTCGCCGCCGTTCCCACCGGCATGAAGGCCGGGGTGTCCATGGGCCCGTGGGCGGTGTGGACGCGGCCCAGCCGGGCGGCGCCGTCGGTGGCGAACAGGTCGAAGCGGAAGTCGGTCATGGATCTTTTTTGCGACGTTGGCACACAAGGTTAACAACCGCGACTAATGCCCACCGGCCGATCGTCGCATAAATGGCTACGGCGGCTCGGAATGGGCCGGGCCGCCGTCTGTGGAGGAAAGTGCATGAAGAAGATGCGCTTTCTCCTGGTGCTCCGGTTCACGATTTGGCGGACTTACATCCGCCTGTGGTGACCAGGCCTAGGAG
>JBFMHS010000097.1:0-5031 GCA_040751765.1 Pseudomonadota bacterium
CCAAGGCCGTCACGACCATGAGTGGTTTCGACTGGAATGAGGCGCGTGCCGAATTGGCCCGCCTGCCCGGAGGTGCCATCAACATCGGCCACGCCGCCGCCGACCGCCATGTGGACGCCGGCCACGGCGGTCGTCTGGCGCTGCGCTGCCTGGGCCGCCGCTACGAGCGCCGCGACGTCACCTTCGCCGAACTTTCCGAGGCCTCGAGCCGCACCGCCGCCGTGCTCAGGGACCTGGGCGTGGAGCCGGGCGATTCGGTCGCCGTGCTGCTGGGCCGCACCGCCGAGCTGTATTTCGCCGCCCTGGGCTGCTGGAAGGCCGGCGCCGTCTATTGCCCGCTGTTCACCTCGTTCGGCCCCGGCCCCCTGAAGGCGCGCCTGGAACTGTCCAAGGCCAAGGTGCTGATCGCCGCCGATTCCCTGTACCAGCGCAAGATCGCCGCGATCCGCTCGACCCTGCCCGAGCTGCGCCACGTGCTGCTGGTCGGTGATGACGGGCCGGCCGTCCCTCTGGAGGGCTGCCGCGACTTCCGCGCCGCACTGGCCGCCGCCGACCCGAATGCCGGCGAAGCCTTGGCGGTCCCGCCCGAGCATCCCGCCTTCGCCCATTTCACCAGCGGCACCACCGGCACTCCCAAGGGCGCCGTCCATCCGCACCGCGTCGCCGTGTCACACCTGGCCACCGGCCAGCAGGTGTTCGACCTGGTGCCCGACGACCTGTATTGGTGCACCGCCGATCCCGGCTGGATCACCAACACCGCCTACGCCATCATCGCGCCGCTGGTCAACGGCTGCGCCTGCCTGGTCGACGAGCACGACATCGACCCCCGCCGCTGGTACGGCCTGCTCAAGGACGAGAAGGTGACGGTGTGGTACACCACGCCGACCGCCATCCGCATGATGATGCGCTATGGCGCCGCGTTGGCGCGCAACTACCGCGACAACAGCCTGCGGCTGGCGGCCAGCGTCGGCGAGCCGCTGAACGCCGAGGCGGTGGCCTGGGGCGAGACCGCGCTGGGAATGCCGTTCCTGGACACCTGGTGGCAGACCGAGACCGGCGCGATCGCCATCGCCAACATGCCCGGCCAGGCCAAGTGGGGCAGCATGGGCAAGCCCCTGCCCGGCGTCGAGGCCGCCGTCGTCACCCGCGACCTCGCCCGCCTGGTACCAGTGACCGAGCCCGACGGGGTGGGCGAGTTGGCGCTCAAGGCCGACCTGCCGTCGCTGTTCGGAGCCTATATGGGCGACGAGAGCCGCACCCAGGCCGCCTTCATGGACGGCTGGTACCTCACCGGCGACTTGGTGCGCCGCGATACCGACGGCTACTTCTGGTTCGTCGGCCGTGCCGACGACATGATCAAGTCGGCCGCCAACAGCATCGGCCCGTTCGAGATCGAGGCGGCGTTGATGAAGCACCCGGCGGTGGCCGAGATCGGGGTGGTCGGCAAGCCCGACCTGCTGGTCCGCGAGGTGCCGGTGGCCTTCGTGTCGCTGAACCCCGGCTTCGAGGACGGCGACGCCCTGCGCGCCGAGCTGCTGGCCTATGCCCGCCAAGAATTGGGCGGCGCCATGGCCCCGCGCGAGGTCCACTTCGTCGATTCGCTGCCCAAGACCACCACCGGCAAGATCCTGCGCCGGGCGCTCAAGGCCAAGGCCGCCGGCGAGCCCGACGACCACATGGTCACCGCCGGCCAGTCCCGCCCGGCCCGCTTCGACGACGAATAGGGTAGCTCCGACGCCTCCTTGAACCGCCGGGCCACGCGCATACCTGCCCGGGCAGACGGATCACCAGGAGGCCTCCATGGACGAAGACCGCACCGATGCCGCCGTGGCGCTGGCGGCGCTCACCATCGCCGAGAACCTGCTCGCCGTGCTTATGGATCGCGGCGTCATCACCCGCGAGGACGTCGAGGAGTTGCTGCTGGACGCCGCCAGCGTCGACAGCACCGCCGCCGATTCCGAGGTCAACGCCGCCGCCGGCGACATCGTCCGCGAGGTGATGGAAGGGCTGGCCACGCGCCACTGACCACGAAAAAGCCCCTCCCGCGAGGGAGGGGCGAGTTTCGAGGGGGAGAGAACCCCGGACACCCGGTCCCACGGGCACCCGAGGGCAGAGACGCGCTAACAGCGCGCCAACGTCCACCGAGCCTCGGGCGTCGAGCGGACGAAATTGTCGAGCGTGCGGCGCGCCAGGGCCGGCGTCGCGTTCAGGATGGCGAAGGGTCGGCCGTCCTTGAGGACCACGTGGTCGCGGGGGCCGAGGTCCTCGTCCACGGGCGCCGACGGCACCGACTGCAGGGGGGGCCGCGGACGGCCGCGCTGGAAGAGGCTGGAGAGGTGGAACATCGCGTCGCTCCTTCGCGGCACACTGGCCGCGTGGTCTATCTCGCCTGGGCCATGTCGGCCCGTCATCCTGCCCCCAGTAGGTATTCCGGTCGGGGGACGGTTTCCAGCACGCGACCAGCAGGGTATGCCATTGCGTTCCGGCCTGCCCGGCATGCGCGCCTCACCCAGCCTGGACATGGCCTCACATCCCCTCCGCCTGCCATCCGACGGAGGTCCGGCCCGACCAAGGAGGGCGGCATAGGCCAATGGCGATCCGCTGTCACCAGTGCTACCTTGCCGCCATGCTGGTGAATGGAATCCATCTCCTCCCCGACCTGTCCGGCGCCCTGGCCTGGCCCAAGGAGCGCCTGGTGGCGGTGTCCGACCCCATCGCCGAGGCCGACACGCGCCTGCCCGGGCCGATCGTCGCCGAGACCGTGCGGCGGCTGGCGTCGGTGCTGCGCCAGCGGCGCCCGCGCATGCTGGTGTGGCTGGGCGGCACGCTGCCCCACCTGATCGCCGAGGGCCGGGTCGGCAGGCGCGAGATGAAGGAGATCGAGGTGCAGGCGGCCCAGTTGGACTGGGTGTGGGTGGCCGACGACCTGCCCGCCGGTCTACCGGGCCGCTCTTTGGCGGAGCTGGCGGTGGGCGACCTGGTGTTCCGCCATGCCGGCCGCCCCGATGCCGCCCCCGGGGAGGTGTCGGCGTCGCCGTGGCCCGCCGCCCGTGCCGACGGCACCCTGTATCCCTGCTTTGTGGTCGACGGCCGCCGGCTGGTGATCCCGCCCTTCGGCGGCCGCGCCGACGGTGCCGACGTCCTGTCGACGCCGTTCCAGCCGCTGTTCCGGCGGCCGTTCCAGGTGTTGATGCTGATGGGCGGGCGCATCGTCACCCGCCCGCGCCACCGCCTCGATGGCGGCCAGGCTCCCGCCGCCCCGGCCCAAAGGCCGTCCGGGCCGGCTGGAAAGCGGATCAGCCTGTTCGGAGATTGATGGCGGCCCCGGCCGTCCCCACATCGCATAGTATCTTCCGAGGTGCAGTTTCCATCCCATGAGCCCTGCCCCCACCCTGGTCTGGTTCCGCCGCGACCTCCGTCTCGCCGATCACCCCGCCCTGGCGGCGGCGCTGGCGCGCGGCGGTCCGGTCCTGCCCGTCTTCGTGCTCGACGACCGCCCGCCCTGGTCGCCGGGGGCGGCGTCGCGGTGGTGGCTTCACCACAGCCTGGCCGCGCTGTCCGGCACCCTGGAGGCGCGCGGCGGACGGCTGGTGCTTCTGCGCGGCGCCCCCGAGGAGGAATTGCCCCGCCTGGCGGCATCCATGGGCGCCGGGGCAGTGATGTGGAACCGCCGCCCCGAACCCCACGAGCGGGACCGCGAGGCCCGGCTGGGGCGCGCCCTGGCCGGCACCGGCATCGAAGCCCGCGAGTTCCCTGGCGACCAATTGTTCGAACCCGGCGGCGTGCGCAGCCGCGAGGGCAATCCGTTCCAGGTGTTCACCCCGTTCTGGCGGGCGGCGCTGGCGTTGCCGCCACCGCCGATGCCGCTGCCCGCCCCTGCCGCTCTGCCGCCGGTCGCGGCCCCTCCCGGCCCGGCGCTGGAGGACCTCGGCCTGATGCCACGCATCGGGTGGTGGCACGGCATGGCCGACACCTGGCGGCCCGGCGAGGCCGGAGCCCTGGCCCGCCTCGACACCTTCCTGGCCGGAGCGGTGGACGCCTATGCCTCCCTGCGAGACCATCCCGATGTGACCGGCACCTCCATGCTGTCGCCGCATTTGGCATTCGGCGAGATCAGCCCGCGCCATCTCTGGCACGCGGTGGCGGCGCGGCCGGCCTCGGCCGGCTCGGAGACCTTCCTCAAGGAGCTGGGCTGGCGGGAATTCTCGCGCCATTTGCTGGCCGCCTTTCCCGGCCTGCCCGAGGCGCCGCTGAAGCGGGAATTCGCGGCTTTCCCCTGGCAGCCCGACCCGGCCGGCTTCGCGGCCTGGAAGCGCGGCCTGACCGGCTTTCCCATCGTCGACGCCGGCATGCGCCAGCTGTGGCACACCGGCTGGATGCACAACCGCGTGCGAATGATCGTGGCATCGTTCCTGGTCAAGGATCTGCTGGCGCCGTGGCGGCTGGGCGAGGACTGGTTCTGGGACACCCTGGTGGACGCCGACCTGGCCTCCAATGCCGCGTCGTGGCAGTGGGTGGCGGGCTGCGGCGCCGATGCCGCGCCCTTCTTCCGGGTGTTCAACCCGGTGGTCCAGGGCGAAAAGTTCGATCCACGTGGCCGCTATGTGCGGCGGTGGGTGCCGGAACTGGCTGGCCTGCCCGACCTGGCCGTCCACCGCCCCTGGGAGGCGCCGCCGCTGGTGCTGCGCGATGCCGGCGTCAGCCTGGGCCGCACCTATCCCGCCCCCATCCTCGACCACGGCGCCGCCCGCAAGCGGGCCCTGGCGGCGTACCAGTCGGTAACGGCGGCGAAGGGGTGATCACACCCGCCACCCCGACACCCGCCGCTTGACCATGCGGATCAGCGCCCGCAGCACCGGCATCTTCTCGTAGACCTGCTCGCCGGCATCCCAGTGCTCGGTATGGGCCACCACCCGGCCATTGGCGTCGAAGCGGATCTCGGTGATGCCGTCGCACACCCACGGATGCCCCTTCTTGATGGTCTTGGGGCGGCAGGTGAAGTGCCAGCGCAGGAAGCAGGTGTCGCCCCAA
>JBFMHS010000098.1:0-2152 GCA_040751765.1 Pseudomonadota bacterium
AGGTTCGACCATCTACTCCGAAGGTGACGAGGGGACTGCCGTCTACACCATCCGGTCCGGCCTGGTGAAACTGGTGCAATATCTCCCCGACGGCAGCCAGCGCATCGTGCGACTGCTGCGCCAGGGCGACACCTCGGGCCTGGAGGCCACGGTCGGCCAGCCCTACGAGCATTCCGCCGTGGTCCTCAAGAAGGTGCTGGCCTGCCGCATCCCCAAGCAGGTGATCGAGCGCCTGAGCCGCGAGACGCCCCGCCTCCACAGTCAGTTGATGCGCCGCTGGTACACCGCCCTCAAGCAGGCGGACGATTGGCTGACGGAACTGTCGACAGGCAAGGCGCCACAGCGCCTCGCACGCTTTCTGCTCCAGACCATGGAGGCGGATGGCACCGCCCTCCTGTTCACCCGCGAGGACCTGGGCGCCATGCTCGGCATCACCACCGAGCATGCCAGTCGCACCGTGGCCGAATTCAAGCGCAACAAGACGATCACCGAGATCTCGCCGAACCGCTTCCGCTGCAATGCCGATCAGCTGGAGTGCATCGCCGCTGCGGAGTGCTGAGCGGCGGCGGCCCGCCCCTTCCCCCGCCCGAGCGAGTCCTAGGGGGAGGTTTCGGGCGGGGGGCGTCGGCGTTTCCGCGGGCCGACGCGGGACTGGAGGTCCGACGGGAGACCCGGCCTCCGGATGGCCGGCACCATACGAAGCACTGGCCGGCCCGACACTGATAATTGTTATCCTTAAAAAGAAGGGCGACCCGCAGGCCGTCCCCCCGATGTAGGTCGGATCAATGCTCCGGACGGCAGATCTCGTGGCGGCCGATGGCGATCACGGTCCGCGCCGCCAGACCGGCGATCACCACCCCCAACAAGCCGACAAGCCCCGTCCCCGTCCACTGGTAGAAGGCGCCGCCGGTCCGCTCGCCCATCACCACGGTGGCGATGGCGAAAGCGGCCAACGGAAACGAGTACGCCCACCACGACAGCGCGAAGGACTGCCGGGCGAACTTGGGCAGTTGCGGCAACATCAACAGGAAGAAGAAGGCCGCGGAGAAGTAGAGGATGCGCGCGAAGGCATCGACGCCCCCGGTCAAGGTGACCCACGAGATGAACCCCACCGACGGCGGCGCCAGCAGGATGAACAGGGTCGGCACCAGCCGCCCCGGCAGCGGGTTGTGGAACACCAGGCGGTAGACGACGATGGTCAGCAGCACGATCCAGAACACCAGACCGACCGAGAAGAAGAACCACGACACGTCGGCCGGGGCGTGGAGGATCCCGGCGATGGGCACCAGGATGTTGCCGACCACAGGAATGAACCACGCCGGATTGGTGTGCACCACCTCGTAGCGGGAGTGGTTGATCCACGACGTCATCACCAGCACCGTCATCACCAGGTGCAGCCCGGATCCCACTGTCCACAAGACCCTAGAGACCGCCCCGTTGACCGGCAATGCGGCGATCGACAGCAGGATCAGGCTGATGGAAATGGTGGGGAAGAAGCTGATGCGGATGGGATGGGCCCATTCCTCCGCCACCGCCTCTCTGAACGAGACCAGTTTGTGCAGGTAGACGAAGACGAGGAGCGAGAACACCGCCGCCGACAGCCCCAGCAGCCCTTGGCTGCCCAAGCTGCCCCACCCCAGGGCGCCTTCCACCTTGTGGGTGGCAATGGTCAGTCCCGACAGGCCCATGACGGTGGCGAAGAACGACACCGGCAGGTCGCGGAGTCGATGGCCGGGAAGCACCGCGGCCGCGGAAAAAGCGTCGGACTGGCTCATGCCGCGCACCGCCCGCGGCCGTGGCCCCCGCGTCCGCCGCAGCATCCCCCGCCGCCCCCGTGGGCATGGCGGCCGCCCCCTGGCCGACAGCCGCCCATGTCGCCGTCTCGGCAGCGCTGGAAGGCGGGCAAATGGCGCTCGGCCGAGGCCCAGCGCAGGGCGGCGAAAACGTTGAGAACCTCCTGGTCGGTGGTCATGGCGAACAGGCGGTCGTAGAGGGCGGCGTTCTCGATCTCGGCATGGACGCCGACGGCGCAGGCTTCAGCGAGGGTATCCGGCACGACGACATTGCCGTCCCAACGGTCGTCGGGTGCCGCCCACCCCCGCGCCGCGAACAGGGGCAGCAGCGCGTTGATGTGGCGCTGTTCGGAAATGAC
>JBFMHS010000099.1:0-2005 GCA_040751765.1 Pseudomonadota bacterium
CGGGCGCTGACGCCGAAAGATGCTGGGACGCGATGGATCATATACCCCTCAAACGGCCGCACTTCTTCTTCACGACCGCGCCGCTGCCGTGCCCGTACATCGCCGGGCGGCTGGAGCGCAAGATCGTCACCGAGCTCAACGGTCCCGACGCCGAGGTGCTGCACGAGGCGTTGTCACGGGCCGGTTTCCGCCGCAGCCATTCCATCGCCTACACCCCCGCCTGCCCGGGCTGCAATGCCTGCGTACCGGTGCGCATCGTCGTCGATGGCTTCTCCCGCAGCCGCACCATGCGCAAGATCTGGCGCGCCAATGCCGACCTTGTGGCGCGCAAGGTGTCCGCCCGCGCCACCGCCGAGCAGTATCGGCTGTTCGCGCGCTACCAGGAATCCCGGCATTCCGGCGGCGACATGGCATTGATGGGCTTCTACGACTACCGCTCCATGGTCGAGGACAGCCCCATCGAGACCTTTCTGATCGAATACCGCGACCAGGAAGGCGTTCTGGTGGCGGCCTGCCTGGCCGACCAGATGAGTGACGGGCTGTCGGCGGTCTACAGCTTCTTCGACCCCGATCTCGGCCACCGGTCGCTGGGCACCCACGTGGTCATGTGGTTGGTCGACGAGGCGCGCCGGCTCGGCCTGCCCTATGTCTATCTCGGCTACTGGATCGCCGAGAGCCGCAAGATGTCCTACAAGATGAAGTTCCAGCCGCTGGAGGCCTTCGGTCCCAATGGCTGGCGTCCGTTGCATCCCGACGTGGATTGCTCCGCCGCCATGGACGCGGCCGCCGACCTGCGCTAGATAGGACGGGGCCGCCGGGTGGGCGGCGGCCGGTCCTGCGTGGGGAGTCCGAACGTGTCGCTTCTGCTGCGGATCAGCGGCCTGATAGACCGCCTGAATCAGGCTGTCGGCCGATCGGTGCTGTGGCTGATCCTGGTCATGGTGCTGGTCAGTGCCGGCAACGCCACCGTCCGCTATGCCCTCAACACCAGTTCCAACGCCTGGCTGGAAGTGCAGTGGTACCTGTTCTCGGCGGTGTTCCTGCTGGCCGCCGGCTACACACTGCTCAGGAACGAGCACATCCGCATCGACGTGGTCACCAGCCGCTTCCCGCCGCGCGTCCAGGCCTGGATCGACGTGCTGGGCGGGGTGTTTTTCCTGCTGCCCATGGCGGGGGTGATCACGGTGCTGTCGTGGCCCATGGTCGTCGATTCCTTCACGCGCGGCGAGATGTCCAGCGACGCCGGCGGCCTGTTGCGCTGGCCGGTCAAGGCACTGATCCCGGCGGGATTCCTGCTGCTCGCCCTCCAGGGCGTTTCCGAGATCATCAAGAAGCTGGCCTTCCTGATGGGGAGGGAGAGCGAATGAGCGCGTTCATCGCCGCCAACATGGCGCCGCTGATGTTCGCGGCGCTGGTGGCGTTCCTGCTGTCAGGCTATCCGGTGGCCTTCGCCCTGGCCGCCAACGGGCTGGCCTTCGGCCTGCTGGGCATCGAGCTGGGGCTGTTCGGCCCCGAGCTGTTCCAGGCGCTGCCGGAACGGGTGTTCGGCATCATGCGCAACGACACCCTGTTGGCGATCCCGTTCTTCACCTTCATGGGCCTGATCCTCGAACGCAGCGGAATGGCCGAGGACCTGCTGGACACGATCGGCCAGCTGTTCGGCCCCATGCGCGGCGGCCTCGCCTTCGCGGTGATCTTCGTCGGCGCCTTGCTGGCGGCGACCACCGGGGTGGTGGCGGCCAGCGTCATCTCCATGGGCCTGATCTCGCTGCCCATCATGATGCGCTACGGCTACGACCGCCGCCTCGCCACCGGCGTCATCGCCGCCTCGGGCACGCTGGCCCAGATCATCCCGCCATCGCTGGTGCTGATCGTCATGGCCGACCAGTTGGGGCGGTCCGTGGGCGACATGTACGAGGGCGCGCTGGTGCCCGGCCTGGTGCTGACCGCGCTCTATGCCGGCTACGTGGCGGTGGTGGCCTTCGCGGTTCCCGGCGCCGCCCCC